>NZ_JAVRMB020000024.1:0-57753 GCF_031844845.1 Endozoicomonas sp. | reverse complement strand
AAGGCCTGAAGGCGAGGGTTCTAAGATCGCTTCCGGAACCTTCCTGCTTCAACACGCTTTCCCCGGATAGAGGCCGTGAGATTGTACAATCTCGCCGCCCTCCATAAATAGCCGTTAAATATTGACAGTCTGAATTGCCGGTACCGTTTTTTGCGGATTGTTTTTTGCTGCTGAGGGTTTGTGTTGGGGCTCGCATTCGCTCGACCCAACCTACGTCACCGGTCAATTTCAATGACGGAAAGAACAGGACATCCACAAAAATAGACGTACTTATTATATGGATAAAAATCAGAAAAACAGACGGACTGAGCCCCGCTAACATTCCGTCCATTAATGAACCGGATTAAAGTACGCCGGACGTCGTATTCCCTGCAGTATACGACCGTGCACCGGTACCCGCCAACTTGCCTTTCTCAACAATCAGGTACTCGCTTCTGATGGGTTTGTCAGCAAACCAGCACTCCAGTATTTCCCGGGTTCCGGCCGCATAACGTGCCTGACCTGCCAGGCTGGTTCCAGAGGTATGGGGGGTCATAGCATTATTGGGCATGGTTCGCCAGGGGTGATTTTCCGGAGCCGGTTGCGGAAACCAAACATCACCGGCATAACCGGCCAGCTGACCACTTGCCAGTGCCCGGGCAATGGTTTCAGATTCACAGATCTTGCCTCTGGCGGTATTAACAATATAGGAACCCCGTTTCATGGCTCCGATCAGCCGGTCATTTAACAGATGCTCGGTTTCCGGCATCAGCGGGCAGTGTATCGACAACACATCACAGGCTTTGGCCAGTGACTCAGCACTTTCATGGAATGTCAGGCCCAGCTCATCTTCAACCTCTTTCGGCAGCCGGTGTCGTTCACAATAGTGCAGGTGGACAGCAAAGGGTTTCATTCGCTGAAGCACCGCCAGACCAATCCGCCCCGCCGCCAGACAACCCACGTGCATTCCTTCAATGTCGTAAGAGCGCTTGACGCAGTCAGCAATATTCCAGCCACCATTTTTGGCGTATTCATGCTGGGGGATAAAGTCCCGTACCATATTGAGAATCATCATAACCGCATGTTCTGCCACACCGATGCTGTTACTGAACGTCACTTCACAGACAGTGATACCGTGCTCCATCGCCGCCTGAAGATCCACATGGTCAGAGCCAATACCGGCCGTGATGGCCAGCTTCAGATTGGGAGATTTCCGGATTCGCTCCCTGGTTAAATAGGCAGGCCAGAAAGGTTGTGAAATCACGACATCGGCCTCAGGCAACTGTTTTTCAAACACTGAGTCAGGACCGTCTTTATCTGACGTAACGATAAACCGATGACCGCTCCGTTCAAGGAAATCCTTCAGGCCCAGACCTCCGGAAACTGAGCCTAACAGTTGGCCGGGAGTAAAATCGATGTTATCTGGTGTGGGCAGGGTTTGTCCGTCAGGGTAGCAACTCACTTCGGGTAAGCTATCTCTTGGGTAGGACAATGGCATGCCATCAACCGGGTCATCATAGAGTACACACAGGATGTTCTGATTACTTTTCATCACGGTTTTTCCATAGAGGGCGTTTGCCCGTGAATAAAGAAAAGGAGGAAGGGGCGATCAGCTACTCACTTGAAGTGCCTGAAGTACGCACTGAAGAGCCTATGCAAATATAGTATCAATATCTCTTGTATGATGGGGTTATGGCTTTCCTGCTTTTGCCCATGAGATATCGATGAAAAGAAAAGATCAGAAAAAGAATAGAGAACACCGTAATGACAAAAATTCTGATGGCGGCTATCGCAACATTCTGAAACGGTATCTGGTGTTGCCGGTCATGGAAAAGTACTGACAGCCCAAGAAAAAGAGCCACTCTGACCAACAGGCTTTGTGGCTCTCTGTTGATTCTGGCGGCTCTTCGAATATTGTTTTTATAGCTGACTTCTTTTGAATCCAGCTAACTTTTTTCAGTCAAAAAGGCTTAAGTCTCGAACGGCTCCTTTATCTGCACTGGTTACCATGCGGGCATAGGCCTTAAGGGCAGTTGAGACCCTTCTTGGACGTGATTTGACAGGCTTCCAGCCATCTTTTCCTTTAGCGTCCATTGCAGTACGGCGTGCAGTAAACTCTTCGTCAGATAAGCGGACATCAATACTTCGGTTGGGAATATCTATTCGGATTATGTCGCCATTTTCCACCAGCCCGATGGCACCACCTGCAGCCGCTTCCGGAGAGGCATGACCAATAGACAACCCTGAAGTACCACCAGAGAAACGCCCGTCTGTCAATAATGCACAAGCCTTGCCCAGTCCTTTGGATTTCAGGTAGCTGGTTGGGTAGAGCATTTCCTGCATACCCGGCCCACCTTTCGGCCCTTCATAGCGAATAATAACCACTTCACCGGCCTTCACCCGGTCTTCCAGAATATCGCTGACCGCACCTTCCTGACTTTCACAGATATGGGCAGGCCCTTCAAAAACAAGGTTATCGTCGTCTACACCAGAGGTTTTCACCACACAGCCATTTTCCGCGATGTTGCCATAGAGTACCGCCAGACCACCCTCAAGACTAAAGGCATGCTCAATGGAACGGATACAACCTTCTGCGCGATCATCATCCAGCGTATCCCAGCGACACTCCTGACTGAAGGCTTCCGTGGTTCTGATACCAGCAGGTCCTGCTTTATAAAAGGTTTTCACCGACTCATCGGTGGTTTGCATAATATCCCACTTAGCCAGGGCTTCTTTGAAAGTGGCACTGTGAATCGTTGGAATATCATTATGCAACAGGCCAGCCCTGTCCAGTTCGCCCAGTATGCCCATAACGCCACCAGCACGATGCACGTCTTCCATATGGTACTTCTGAGTATTGGGTGCCACCTTGCAGAGCTGGGGGATGCGGCGGGAAAGTTCATCAATATTGTTCATATCGAAAGGGATGCCACCTTCCTGAGCGGTTGCCAGCAAGTGCAGAATGGTGTTGGTGGAGCCCCCCATGACAATATCCAGGCTCATGGCATTTTCAAAGGCCTTGAAGCAGGCAATAGACCTGGGTAACACACTGTCATCATCTTCTTCATAATAGCGTCGTGTAATATTAACAATACGACGACCCGCTTCTAAAAAGAGTTCTCTGCGGTCAACATGAGTAGCCAGCATAGAGCCATTGCCAGGCAGAGAAAGACCCAGGGCTTCCGTTAAACAGTTCATGGAGTTGGCAGTAAACATACCAGAACAGGAGCCACAGGTAGGACAGGCAGAACGTTCATACTCGGCAACGGTTTCATCATCCGCATCCGATGCCGCAATCACCATGGCATCCACCAGGTCCAGCCCATGTCGCGCCAATTTGGTTTTGCCTGCTTCCATAGGCCCTCCGGAGACAAAAACCACCGGAATATTCAGGCGCATGGCGGCCATCAGCATGCCTGGTGTGATTTTGTCGCAGTTGGAAATACAGACCAGTGCATCGGCCGTATGGGCATTTACCATGTATTCAACAGAGTCGGCAATGATATCGCGGCTCGGCAGGGAATAGAGCATCCCGTCATGGCCCATGGCAATGCCATCATCCACGGCAATGGTATTGAATTCTTTTGCTACACCACCGCTCTTTTCGATTTCACGACAGACCAGTTGCCCAAGATCTTTCAAATGCACATGACCGGGAACAAACTGGGTAAATGAATTGGCAACAGCAATAATGGGCTTGTTGAAATCCCCATCGTTCATTCCAGTTGCCCGCCATAGCGCACGGGCTCCGGCCATATTTCGGCCGTGGGTTGATGTTCTGGAGCGATAGGCTGGCATGAAACATTTCCTCAACTGACTTGAAACCGCAGGACATTAAAGATACCAGCTTATATTCGCCACGGAGGCTCAAAGGCACGGAGAAAAGCTTTTTGTGTAAACACTTTTCTTTTCTCTGTGTCTCCGTGCCTCCGTGGCAAAAAAAGGTAAGCTTTAGCTGCTACGTCTCTAACGGCTTTTATTAATTATTAAAAAAACAGCTACTGAGCAAACTGGCGCTGCCGGGTAAGATGCATGTCTATCATGGCATCAATGGCTTTCTGATCGTAGGGTCGAAGACCAGCAAGAATCATGGTTTTCTCCCCCATACCAATCACTTCACCCTCTTCACGATAGATAAAGTTCAGCGTAATCTTCCCTCGTTTACCGTTAACTTCAAGCTTGGCTCCTGCAGCTTCCAGCGCAGGATTGACCAAATCAACACGCTCAAGTTTTAACATCATGCTTTCGTAAATCACCAGCGGTTTGATCGGGTTAAACATCACCCCGTGGGACTTCATCAGGGGAACAAAAACATTAGGGAAGGTTTCTCCGGAAAATGCCACATAGTTGCAAACCATTTGCTCGATCATGGGCGTATCGTGGCTACAATCACCATGGCGCTCAATATCCAGATACATCTTGTCTGAGAGGTCATAAATACTTCTATGACCCTTTTCATTGGTGCGAATTTCCAGCTCCACACCATCGGTAACCATACCGTTAAAAGTGACACGCATATCCGTGTACAAACCTTCGGTCAGCAGAATTTTGGCAAACAGAAGGTCTCCGGGCACACAGAAGCGGGAGTTATCCACATCGTGGAGCGGGTTAAAATCATTGGCAACGCGCTTGGCAAACTGGCTGGCCTGTTCGCGGGTAAACGAAAAGCGATGGTCTGCCAGAGGTGTACAGTATTGATCAATAAACATAATGTTAAGGCTGGATTCCTGCCGCAGTCATCCCTTTAGCCAGACTGCACTTGTTGTTTCTGGCTACCGGATGTTCAGTCATTAGTGACAAATGCCCATGGTAAAACAGCGAACGTTCTACCCTGCTCTCGCCACTTATAGCGGATTGCTGTAATGATCTACCCAAAAACGCTAATGGGCGAGAAGTCGGCCTCCCATAATTTGGTACATTCCGGGCTCAGATCGTGAAGGCCGTAATTTCAGGGTAGATATCATAAGTTAGCAGACCACCGTAACCTACCAGTAATTCGTAGTTTTTTGTTTACTGATTGCTCTATAAATTCCACTTAATTATTAGCCTGCGTTCCTTTAAACAGTGGAATTTATTACCCGGTTTCAGAGGCCTACATTGTTTTTCTGCAGAACCTGCTCTGCACGATAGCTGGAGCGAACAAGCGCACCCGATACCACTTCTAAAAAGCCCTTCTCAAGTCCCCACTGGCGATATTTTTCAAACTCTTCCGGAGTCACATAACGCTCAATGGGGAGATGATTGACGGTTGGCTGCAGATACTGACCAAAAGTGACAATATCCACATTAATGGATCGCAGGTCATCCAGCGCTTCCAGAATCTCATCTTCCGTTTCGCCCAGTCCCAGCATCAGGCTGGTTTTGGTAAGAACATCAGGACGATATTTCTTGGCATGCTCCAGTACCGCCAGTGTCTGTTCGTAGCTGGCCCTTGGGTCACGTACCGGATGAGTCAGGCGGCGGACGGTTTCTACATTCTGGGCAAAGACCACAATAGGGCTGTCGACCACCGTTTCAACATGCGACATTACACCGAGGAAATCAGGCGTCAGAACCTCCACATCAGTCTCCGGATTCTCATCCTTCACCCGTTGAACAACCGCTGCATAATGGCCTGCTCCACCGTCAGGAAGGTCATCCCGGTTGACCGAAGTCAGAACCAGGTACTTGAGATTCATCAGCTTGACGGAGTTAGCGGTGTGTTCCGGCTCATCATGGTCCAGCCAACCCCTGGGGTTACCGGTATTAACTGCACAGAAGCGGCAGGCACGGGTACAGGTATCACCCATCAGCATGATGGTGGCAGTACCCGAACTCCAGCACTCATTGATATTCGGGCACATGGCCTCTTCACAAACCGTACTGAGTTTGTGCTCACGAACGGTGCTTTTTACTTCTTTGTATTTGGTACCATGGCTCGCTTTAATTCTCAGCCAGGATGGTTTCCGCTGAATGGCCGCGTGTTGTCCCCCGGCACTGGCTTTAATGCCATTTTTAATGGCCGTGATACCGTTGTCATTAACAAATTTGGTACCACTTTTTATCTGAATATCGCTTTCTACCTGTACGGTAGGAATGAGCTGTTCCGGCTTCATCCGCTGGTTATCTCCGGATAGTTTAACGCTTTTTGCAAGCATACCAGCAAACGGCGACTGACTTCCGCCATATTGGCATCGGCATTATCGACGTTGCCCAGTACAGAGGCCATATCCACTACATCAAGCCCGGCATAGCCACAGGGATTAATACGGTTAAAGGGTTCCAGGTCCATGTCCACATTCAGACTAAGCCCATGGTAGGAACACATTTTACGAAACCTTAGACCCAGTGCAGCAATCTTGGCTCCATTAACGTAAACACCGGGGGCGTCAGGCTTATTATGAGCTTCAATGCCAAAACCGGCGAGCATCTCAATAACCGCATCTTCCAGTGCGGATACCACGGCTCTCGGGCCACTGCGCTTGCGGCGAATATCCATTAAGAAATAGAACACCAGCTGACCGGGGCCATGGTAAGTAACCTGCCCACCACGATCCACCTGAATCACCGGGATATCTCCGGGAAAAAGCACATGCTCAGGCTTTCCTGCCTGCCCCTGGGTAAATACCGGATTATGCTCAACAATCCAGAATTCATCCGGTGTCTGTGCATTGCGCCCTGCGGTAAAGGCCTTCATGGATTGCCAGACTGGTTCGTAGTCTCTGCACCCCAGATAGCGAACAATCAGCTCACTTCCTTCAAAGTCAGGCCGCTTACTCTCCTCAACCATCAAAGCACCTTCCACTACAAAACCATCTGAATACGGCCACTGGCCTTGAGCTCTTCAAAAAGCGCCTGGAGCTGGGGTTCTCCTGTTGCCATGATGACGACGGTTGCTGACAAGTACTTGCCATTGCGACTGGTCTTCATTTTCGCTTTGCCATCAAATTCCGAATCATGCTTTGCCACAACTTGCAGAACAAAGTCTTTATAATCCGGAGCGGCATGTCCCACGATACGAATAGGGTATTCGCAGGGGAACTCAATTTTAGGGGCTTTTGGCTCTTTCATAACCTTAACCTGAATCATTTTTCGGGCTGTTTTGGGAAGTGGCATTGTACCAACCGTCATCCCCGCGAAGGCAGGGATGACGATGGTATATTCTTAATTGCAACATCTCTTAATGATAAAAAGCACTGCACCCATATTCACTGGAAACACAGCGTTTTTTACGCTTTAAACTGACAACTGCCTGCCCGTTAAGCAATCAACCCGGTAAAGAACAGTACAATACTGTCCCAAAGTCGTTTAAAGAAACCGCCAGGCTCAACAGCCTGCTGGGCAACCAGCGGAACTTCCCGAATCAGTTCATCTTCCAGCATGACTTTAACGCTACCGATGGTCTGACCCTTCTCGATGGGAGCTTCAAGCTTTGGATCGATCGTCAGTGATGCAGTGAGGTTCTTACCGGTACCTCTTGGTACCGTGACAATCAGGTCTTCAGTGATACCCGCCGGGATCTCACTGATATCGCCCTTCCACACCTTGACGGTTTGCAGAGGCTCGCCACCTTTTTTCACGTGCACATTTTCAAAGAAACGAAAACCGTAGGTGAGCAGCTTCTGAGCATCATTCGCACGTTGCTTTTCGCTTTTAGAACCCAGCAATACCGCAATCAGACGACGATCGTCACGTTCAGAAGTCACTGCCAGATGGTAACCGGTATCTTCAATATGCCCGGTCTTCAAACCATCCACATAAGGGTTGGTCCACAGCAAACGATTCCGGTTAGCCTGGCGACGCAATGGCTTACCCGTCTTTTTATCCACACCATACTGGTAGTATTTCTCAGCATACAGACCATAGTGTTCGGGGAAATCCTGAACAATATGCTTGCCAAGAATTGCCAGGTCACGGGCTGTGGAGTAATGATCTTCCGCAGGCCAGCCAGAGGCATTCTGGAAGAAGGTATTTGTCATACCCAGACGCTGTGCAGTGCTGGTCATCAACTGGGCAAAAGCATCTTCACTACCGGCAATATGCTCAGCCATTGCCACGCTGGCATCATTACCGGAAACAATAATGATACCTTTCAGCAGCTCTTCTACCGGTACCCGCTCCCCCACTTCGATGAACATGGTGGAACCACCCAGGCTCCATGCCTTTTCGCTGATCAGGACTTTTTCATCCCTCTGGATGTTGCCAGCTCCCAGCTCCATCTCGGCCAGGTAGGCTGTCATCATCTTGGTCAGGCTGGCCGGATGCATAGGTTCATCCGGATTCTGGGAAGCCAGTACTTCACCACTGGCGGCATCCATAAGGATGTAGCTTTTCAGTGCCACCTCAGGAGGAGAAGGGATCTGCCCAAAAGCATGGGCCTGACCTGTGATAACGAGACCAGCCATGGTCAATGCTCCCAGCCAGCGACGGGGAGAGAGAATTCTTTTGCTCATGCAGGTAAATGCTCTGAGTATATGGATTTCCATCATTAAATGTTCACGTCTTTCAAGGTTAACTGTGACTTACAACGACTAATAACAATTCAGCGGACATGTTAACACAGTCAGGCTTCCATCAGGTCAGATATAAGCAGGTGTTAAGTAAGACTATTTACTCATAAGAAAGATTTTCTTCCCCTGATAAACATCTTCCTTAAAGGTTTCCCATCCCAACTTCTCATAAAAGCTCATCTGGTCAGTTGTATACAGAAATAGCGGCTTCAGGTTCTGCTGCACGGCAAACTCCATGGCCACCCTGACCAGCCTCTGCCCATAGCCAAGACCCCGTTTTGATGGCTCAACATAAACATTGGCCAACCAGGGTGAAAGCTCCGGGTAGTCTGGCAGATCTTTTTCAAGAATGCTGACGGATCCCCAACCCTCTTCCTCTTCCATCAAAACCCAGGTTTGAGGGATTTTGCTGGCAAGCAGAGAGGCCTCCATGTCAGCCTTAAAGTCTTCCAGCTCGCTATCCGGATACCAAGCCCCCCACTCTGAAAAATGCCAAAAGGCAATTCTATCGATACAGGAAGGCAGTTCTTTCAAGTTAACAATTTTCATGGAGATTAATAACAAAGAAATCTATGAGGGGGATGATAACAGAAAGCACCGAAAAACCTGACCCTGCGGCGACCAGGGTTTTCATCCCTCCCCTGCGAGCCAGGCAGCACAAGCCCTCAGCCTCAATACAAATTAACTGGCAGAGTGGCCAATCGACCTCTACTTTTACCTTACCAATACCCGACTCTCTTCTGAAAATTGAGCCCGCCACGACCATTCTATCGTAACAGACACCGATAATTTCATAGCCATACCCTTTGGAAATATAGCTTTTGAAAGGCTGTTTTTGAAAAGCCCGGAGTGATGCAATGTTAAATGAAGATCTCTATGAGTGTCTGATTGAGCTCGGGATAAATGAGTCCAAAGCGAGGGCTGCGGCACAGGAAAATGCCAAGCAGACCGAGATGAGTGAAGATATCGTCACCATTCGGCAAACGGTCTTCGAGCTGACTCGCCAGAGCAGCGGGATGAACGACCGACTCATCAATGTTGAGGAGTTAATGAAGGCTCTGTTTCAGCGCATTAGCAGCATGGAACAGTGGCAAAACCAGACCGATGAACACATGACTGATCTTGATGGTCGACTGACCGGTGTAGAGGGAAAACTGACCAATGTGGCCGGTAAATTAACGGGCGTTGAAGATCACCTTACCCGGGTAGAAGATGAGCTGGCGGTGATAAAAGGTCTGCTTAAGGTCCTGGTAGACAGGCAATAGGACCGAGAGTCTCTATCCTATGCCTTGCAAACACTGAAAACTAAGGTGCCTGAACCACCTGTTCCGCTTCTTTTGCCGCTACCGGTTTTTCATAGACAGGCTTTTCATAGACAGGCTTTTCATAGACAAGAAAGGGCGGCTCATACTCTGCTGCACTTAAACCCTCAAGTAACGATTCCAGATGATCAGGGCTTTCCACCGGACCCACTCTTACCCGATACAGTGGCTCTGACTCTTCCCCCTTCACCACTTTTGCCTGCACACCTGCTTTGGCAAAGATATCCCTGCGAAGTAGTTGGGCATTATGGTAATTTTTCAGTGCAGCCAGCTGCAGATAAAGCAACTCACCATCCAGTTTATGCGCCGGTGAGCGGGAGAAAGATCCTGAATCAATACCCTCAATCGCGACACTGGCCAGCCCGGAATCAGCGAATCCCAGTTTCCTTGCCGCCACATAAGAGAGATCAATCAGCCGGTCACCATGGAAAGGCCCCCGATCATTAACCCGAACCACCACCGACTGCCCATTCTCAACATTGGTCACCTTGACATAAGACGGCAGTGGCAGTGTTTTATGAGCGGCGGTCATTTTGAACATATCGTAAACTTCGCCATTGGCCGTCTGTTTGCCATGGAACTTGGTGCCATACCACGAAGCCTGCCCACTTTCCGAGTAACCATTGGCCGAAGCCATTGGCTGATAGGAAACACCTCCCAGGGTATAAGAGGTGTTCTTGAGGGGAACCTGAATAGGTGACGGGACTGCATCGGGAATAGAACTGATATCAACGGATTCAGAGGGCGGACCATCCTGAACAGAAGTACTGCTGCAACCCACCAGCGCCAGCAGGAACAAAGCGATAGCAGATGACCTGAAGATAGAAAGGGTACTGCCTGTAACATAGTTCACTGAAACAAATCTCTGAATAAAACCACCCGATCGTCCGGTTTGATAAAACATAAATTAAAAATCTCAGGCTCTCTTTCCAGAGAGCCTCCTGAATAATAGAACGCTGCCCGTATCCCGCTACCCGTAAAAGCCGGATCGCTTACGCTTTTGCGGGTAACGGACAGCGGACAACGGGCAGCGGCTTTACCCCTGCTTACCTTTCACCACCGTGCTTTGCTCCGCCAGTGATCTGTTATAGCTTGCCTTAACCTCTCCGGCCAACTGATGAACAGCTAAAGCATACATTTGACTGCGGTTATAACGGGTAATTACATAAAAGTTATGAAGTCCCAGCCAATACTCAGAACCCGCACCACCTTCATGCTTCATCGCCAGTACTGTTGAGGATTTAGGAATCTCCCCGGGAACAGACCAGCCTGCTTTGCGCACCAGGCTTAGCTTCTTATCCGGCTGTAACCCGGCTGATAAGACCTTGTCATGCTTAACGCCTGAAACCTGAGCCTTAACCGCAACACCTTTACCGTACTTCCAGCCGTGTCGCTGCAGATAGTTTGCCACACTGGCAATGGCGTCTTCATTACTCTGCCAGATATTAGCCTGCTGGTCTCCCGTATAATCAACCGCATAAGCACGGTAGCTGGAAGGCATAAACTGGGGAATGCCCATTGCCCCCGCGTAGGAACCAGTCAGCTCGTTGATATTCAGATTTTGTTCCCGGGCCAGTATCAGCAAGTTTTTCAGCTCTTTTCGGAAGAACTTGCCTCTTCTGGGAAAATCAAACCCAAGCGTAGTCAGTGCATCCAAAACCTTGAAACCACCCGTCTGGCGGCCATAGTAGGTCTCAACACCGATGATGGCCACGATGATATTGGCGGGAACCCCAAGCTCTTTTTCAACCCTGACCAGAGTTTCCGCATTTTCTGCCCAGAAAGACACGCCTTTAGACACTCTTTCAGGGGTCATAAAAATTTTGCGGTAATCCTTCCACTCCAGGGTTCCCTCGGCAGGACGACTGATCAGTGCCAGTGCCCGATCCGAGCGTTCAGCCTGACCGATAATCTGTTCAAGTTCCTCCCTGGAAAAAGAGTTTTCAGACACCAGCTCATCAATAAAAGCATCAACATCCTGCCTGCCCAGATAATTACCGCCACTATTTTCCTGGGCTACCGCATAGGAAACAGGTGCCCACATAACTGTCCACCCAAGGACAGCCATAAACAGGCCACCACGAACAATATGACGAAACACCCCCGAGATCACTTTCATGCATCCGTACCTTTTTAACAGAACCAATAACAAGCTCAAGACTCTCGAGCAGCCTTAACAGCTGCGATAATGCCCAACCAGACCCGCCTCTACATTAATCGACAGTGGTTTCGAATTCTATGGAGGAATGGTAAAGATCTGCCTTTGCTGGCACCGTTTCCCGTAAAAGACAAGAGGCGCTTCGACTTTGCTCTTACGGGCAACGGGCAACGGGCGGCGGGGAGCGGGGAGCGGGAGGCGATTTTAACGCGAAACCCCCAGAAAAGTGCGATGGGTATGAATCGACATCAACAGACCAAAACCAGCGAGCAATGTCACCAGTGATGTTCCACCACGACTGACCATGGGTAAAGGAACACCCACCACCGGCAATAATCCACTGACCATGCCAATATTCACAAAAATATACACAAAAAATGTCAGGGTAATACTGCCAGCCAATAGCCGGCCAAACAGTGTCTGGGCATTCAGGGTAATAAAGAGCCCCCGGCCCAGAATCAGCGTATAAAGTGCCAGCAGAATCAGGCACCCCATCAACCCAAACTCTTCGGCAACCACAGCGATGATAAAGTCGGTATGACTCTCTGGCAGAAAATCCAGATGTGACTGAGTCCCCTGTAACCAGCCTTTGCCATACAACCCGCCAGATCCGATGGCAATGGTGGATTGAATAATATTCCAGCCAGCCCCCCAGGGATCACTTTCCGGATTCAAAAAGGTCAGCACCCTGCGCTTCTGGTAATCAAGCATAAAAAAATGCCAGAACCCATAAATCGAGGGAATAGCCAGACACAGAACAAACGTCATAATACGTTTGCGTAAACCGGCCAGCAGCAGCACAAAAACACCCGAAGCACCAATCAGAATGGCTGTCCCCAAGTCTGGCTGTTTGGCAATCAGCACCACCGGAACCGCAATAATCACCAGCGAGAAAACAACATCCTTCAATGAAGGCGGCAGCGGTCGTTTAGCAAAAAAAGCCGCCATGGTAATCGGCATAATCAGCTTGATCACTTCCGAGGGTTGAAACCGAAACCCTGGCAACTGTACCCATCGCTGGGCCCCTTTGGAACTCACCCCCATAAACAGTACCGCCAGCAGCAACAGGACACCGACGATATAAAACCATTTTGCCAACTGCATCAGTATTCTGGGCGGAACCTGGGCGACAATCAGCATACCCACCAGACTTATACCCATATAGGTGGCCTGGCGAATAACCACCGATATATCCTGACCGGTAGCACTGTACAGGATAAACAGCCCCGCGCCACAAAGCAGAAGCAGAAATCCGAGCAGCACAAAGTCAACATGCCAGCGCATGGAGAACCCCGGGCTACGGCCAAACCCATGGATGTCCATCTGGCGAACAAAGTCCTGGTTAGCCATTACTTCTCTCCCTTGGTTTGAGCACTTTCAGCGTTTAAACGTGGCAGCAGATAAGCGTCCATTACCTTTCTGGCCACATTGGAAGCACCACGGCTATTCTCGAGAATAACCGCCACCGCAATCTGTGGGTCCTCCACTGGAGCAAACGCAATGAATAAACTGTGGTCACGCTCGAACTCTTTCAGCTTCTCAGCATCGTACTCTTCTCCCTGGGCAATACTGACTACCTGAGCCGTACCGGTTTTACCGGCCATGCGATATTTAAGCCCACGGCCAATCCGCCAATTGGCTGTACCTCTGGTCGAATGAACAACATTCTCCATGGCCTTAATAATAAGATCCCAGTTTTGTGCATCCGCCTCCGGTGTCCGTCCAATATTGATATCTTTGCCCCAGAATTCGCCCTGAACCTCGGGAATATCTTCCTTCACCAGCCGGGGCTGAACATACTTGCCTCGATTGGCAATCAACGCCGTTGATTCCGCAAGCTGCAAAGGCGTCGCCAGCATATAGCCCTGACCAATGATGGCAATCACGGTTTCACCGGGATACCAGGGCTGTCCGTAGGCACCCCGTTTCCATTCTCTGGAAGGTAGCAATCCGGGTCGTTCTTCCCGGATATCAATGCCCGTACGACGGCCAAAACCAAACTTCCTGCCAAAATCATAAAGGTTATCAATACCCAGTTTTCCGGCCTGATTGTAGAAATAAGTATCGTTGGACAGGGTGATCGCCTGGGGCAAATTGACCCAGCCATGACCGGAACGTTTCCAGTTTCGAAAACGGTGGTCACTGCCTGGCAGTTGAAACCAGCCTTTATCAAATACCCGGTCTTCCGGCTTCACCACATTATTAGCCAGCAGGGCTAATGCCATGACCGGTTTTATCGTCGAGGCTGGCGGATACTCGCCCAGCGACGCACGATTATAAAGCGGCCGCTCTATATTTTTAGTCAGGCCATTGAATGTTTTTGTATCAATACCGGTAACAAACAGATTTGGGTCGAAAGCCGGGTTACTGACCATGGCGAGAACACCACCGGTCTTTGGATCCATCGCCACCAGGGCTCCCCGGCGACCATTAATCGCTTCAATAGCCACCTTCTGCAGATCGCTATCCAGGTACAAATTAACATCTCTGCCTGGCTTTGGACTCACTTTCTTCAGAACGCGCAATACACGACCACGGGCATTGGCTTCTACTTCCTGATAGCCAGGTTCACCCAGCAATATACTTTCATAGGAACGCTCAACACCAATTTTCCCGGTAGTATGGGTACCTGAATACAGAGCCGGATCAAGGCGGCGAAGATCCTGATCGTTAATTCTGCCCACATAACCAATACTGTGGGCAAAGCTTGCACCTTCGGGATAAAAACGAATCAGTTCAGCATTGATGTCCACACCCGGCAAACGAAACAGATTCACCGTAACACGGGCAATTTCCTCTGCCGTAAGATCAAATTTCAGGGGAACCGCATCAAATGGCCTTCGTCGCTTAACTCGCTGATGAAAGCGCTTCAGCTCACCTTCCGTCAGCGGTAAAAGCTTACTGATTGCCGCCAGCACACGGTCCAGATCTTTCGCCTGCTCACGGACAATCGACAGGATATGACTGGGTTTATTAACGGCCAGCAACTGCCCATTGGTGTCGTAAATCAGCCCCCGGTTGGGAGGAATGGGCTGTATCAGAACCCGGTTATCATCCGACTGAGTTGATAGCTCACTGTGGCGAACCACCTGAAGATAAAAAAGGCGAAAAATCAGTCCAACGCCAAGGAGCACCATAAAGCCAATGGCAACCCAAATCCGGATATTTACCAGCGTTTTTTCTGCCCCATGGTCCTTTAAGGTATCCTGCGGCATGTTATATCTCAGTCATTTGTCGTATGGTCAAAAGGCAGTTCCCAATGCACCAGCCGATCTATTAAGGAATTGTCCGTTAATAATTTCCCTTTTTTCACCACAAATACTCATGACGATGGTTCGTCACCCTCAGGCTATGAAAGAAAAGCACTTTCAAAAACTTTGTGCCTTTGTGTCTTTGTGGTTCAACGCTTTTCTTTCACGGCAAAGACACAGAGGAATAAAGAAAGTCTTTTCTCTGTGTCCTCTGTGTCTCTTGGTGAAAGAGGAAGTTATTTCGGGACAGCTCCTAAGCGGTAAATGTGCAAGGATTAAACGTAAAAATGCAGTGTTTCTCATCAGGAAAACCACTGCATTTAATATAAAAATCATTATTACAAAAAGCACCCTTCACTTTTACTTGAGTGAAAGTACTTCGTCAATCACGGCTACATCAGTTTTACTTGTGATAGGGGTGGTTGTGAAGAATACTCCAGGCTCGGTAAACCTGCTCAGCGATAACCACCCGGACCAGCGGATGAGGAAGTGTCAGCGGGGACAGGGACCAGCGAAGGTCAGACTTTGCCAGACAGGATGAATGCAAACCTTCCGGGCCACCCACCAGCAAACTGACATTACGTCCACTCTGGAGCCAGCTCCCCATATTCTCCGCAAGCCGCTCCGTACTCCATGGCTTACCCTGAATTTCCATAGTAACCACAAGGTCTCCGGAGCCTGCAGCAGCCAGCATCTGACTGGCTTCTTTTTCCTGCAGACGATTGATATCAGCGCCTTTACTGCGTCGACCAAGGGGTATCTCAACCAGATCCAGTTTGACATCCGCCCCAAGACGACGGCTGTATTCGCTGTAGCCTTCCTCAATCCAGCCCGGCATTTTTGAGCCTACGGATATCAGCCGAACCCGCATCAGGATGGCTCAGCAGCAACCAGGTCAGCGGTATCCCAAAGTCTCTCCAGATCGTAGAACTGTCGGGTAGCAGGGAGCATCAGGTGGACAACAACATCACCCAGATCAACCAGAACCCACTCTGACTTGTCCTGACCCTCAACACCCAGCGTGCGTATACCTTTTTTCTTACATCGATCAACCACATTGTCCGCCAGAGACTTTACATGACGGTTAGATGTACCACAGGCAATCACCATGAAATCGGTCACACTGGTCTGGCCAGTAACATTCAAACAGGTGATTTCATTACCCTTAAGCTCTTCGATAGCGTCGACTACCAGCTGTTTCAATTCATCAGAATGCATAGACTGCAAAATTAACCTCTTATTGACGATCTGAACTGAATTCAGGCCATTTAAACCGGGCAGGCTCTCAGTATTGATCATAGATGTCAACGGTCAAGGAACTCCGGGGCGGAAATCCACTACCTGCCGGGTAATTAACCATCCGTAAAAGCCGGTACTGCACAAGGGCCGCTACCCGTTTCCCGCCACCCGCTACCCGAAAAAAAACAAGCGGGCTCGGCTTTTTCGGGTAACGGACAGCGTTCGCTTACTGGCGAATATGACCGTCACCAAACACCACATATTTCTGGGAGGTCAGCCCTTCCAGGCCAACCGGACCACGGGCATGAATCTTGTCGGTAGAAATACCAATTTCTGCGCCTAACCCGTACTCAAAGCCATCCGCAAAACGGGTGGATGCATTGATCATAACCGAGCTGGAATCTACCTCCCGCAAAAAGCGGCGGGCCCGGGTAAAATCTTCAGTGACAATAGCATCCGTATGGTGAGAACCGTAACGGTTGATATGGGCAATGGCTTCATCCATACCCTGTACGACTTTGATGGCCAGAACCGGCCCAAGGTACTCAGCAGACCAGTCATCTTCTGTAGCGGCTACGGCATTTGGCAGAATTTCACAGGTCACAGGGCAGCCACGCAGCTCCACATCTTTCCGGGAGTAAAGCCCGGAAAGCTCTCGCAGTAAAGGCTGGGCAACAGCCTGATGAACCAGCAGCGTTTCCATGGCATTACACACACCGTAACGGTGGGTTTTTGCATTCATGGCAATCCGCACGGCTTTGGCATGATCCGCCCGATCATCAAGGTAGACATGGCAGACACCATCCAGATGTTTGATCACCGGCACCCGGGCTTCAGCACTGACCCGTTCAATAAGCCCCTTGCCGCCACGGGGCACAATCACATCCACATACTCAGACATGGTAATCAGTACACCTACAGCAGCACGATCCACCGTTTCAACCACCTGAACCGCATCTTCAGGAAGCCCCGCCTGAGCCAGCCCCTGCTGAATACAGCGGGCAATGGCCTGGTTTGAGTGGATAGACTCACTGCCGCCACGGAGAATCACCGCGTTACCCGACTTAAGGCAAAGGCTGGCGGCTTCCACTGTGACGTTAGGCCGGGACTCGTAGATAATGCCAATAACCCCCAGCGGAACCCGCATTTTGCCCACCTGAATACCGCTGGGTACATACTTCATATCATCAACAGTACCGATAGGGTCTGGCAGGGCAGCCACCTGACGCAGGCCCTTGATCATGGCATCCATTCCGTCATCTGTGAGTTCCAGACGATCCAGCATGGCAGCATCAAGGCCACGTTCCCGCCCGGCCTCCAGATCACGGGTATTCACAAATTTCAGCTGTGCGCGATCCGCCTCAAGGGCATCAGCGATGGCCAGAAGCGCCCTGTTTTTAATCTCAGTATCTGCAACAGCCATTTCCTGACTGGCCTGCCGGGCTCTTTGCCCCAGCCCATGCATGTACTCCGTCACTTGATCAGCCAACTTTTCCTCTCCCGCCAATATCGATGGTGTGTGATAAATGGTGCCTCATAGTATCAATCAGCAATCGGCATGGTAAATTCAAAAATCGTCCCACCTTCCGGATGACGCTGAAACGTCAGCCGCCCACCATGAGACTGAATAATGGAGTGGCAAACCGTCAGTCCAATACCCATACCGTCAGGTTTGGTGGTATAAAAAGGGGTAAACAGCTTTTCTTCCGCATCGTCTGCCAGACCATGTCCACGGTCAATCACCGACACTTTGACAAAGTTCTCATCCTGTCGCTCAGTACGGACATAGACACCAATACTCCGGGTATCCATATCCCGCATCGCTTCCATGCCATTACGAATCAGGTTAAGCGCCACCTGCTGGATCTGCACAGGGTCAACCTTGACGTCAGGCAGGCCATCTTCCTGTTCCAGATGAATTTCCATGTTGTTATTACGGGCATCCACCTCAGCCAGCTTGTAGGTATCCTGGATCAGGCGATTCGGGTCAACACTGCCCAGTACATGATCCGGTTTTTTAACAAACGAACGGATGCGGGCAATAATTTCACCCGCCCGTCGCGCCTGGGTATTAATCTTTTCCATCGCCTCTGAAAGGTCAAGGTCATCTTCCAACGCCAGTCTGGCCAACATTCTTCTGGCCACCTGGGCATAATTGGAAATGGCGGTGAGCGGCTGGTTAACCTCATGGGCAAAGCCCGCAGCCATCTCACCCATCGTGCTCAGCCGGGAAACATGGGTCAACTGCTCTTTCTGACTTTCCAGCTCATCCAGTACTTTTTGCAACGCTTCCTGCTGCCGCTGTTTCTCTGAAATATCCCGAAAAACAACCACAGCCCCGTCAGGCGAACTGCTTTCCATAATGGGGGTACACGAATAATCTACCGGGAAGAGGGAGCCATCACTGTGTAAGAATGTGGCGTTCTCCACCGTTTTGCTGACCCCTTTATTCAGTGAAACCTCAATGGGCGATAAAGGACCCGATAAATGGGCAGCCTCATTGTTTTCTCCCTGCATCAGGTGAATCAGGTTCTGTCCCGTCAATTGTTTAATGGACCAACCGGTCATGACAGAAGAAGCCGGATTGGCAAAGGTAATCTGGCCCATACGGTCGAGACCAAATATCCCTTCATTCATATTTTCCAGAATACGGGCCTTATCGGCTTCAAGCTGTCGATTCCTGGCAGAAAGTGCCTGCTCAAGTTTATGAATTTTCAGCTGAGTCTGAACCCGGGCAATCACCTCTTCGGCCTGAAAAGGCTTGGAAATAAAATCCACGGCACCGGTTTCCAGCCCTCTTACCTTGTCTTTGGTGTCATCCAGGGCCGATAAAAAAATCACCGTAATATTACGGGTTTCCGGGCTTTCCTTGAGAAGGCGACACACTTCATAGCCATCCATGCCGGGCATCATAATATCCAGCAGCACCAGCGCAGGCTTCGCCTTGACCGCAATCCTCAGGGCACTCTCACCATTTTTGGCAATCAATAGTTTATACCCCCGACCACTGAGGGTTTGCAGCAAAACCTGCAAGTTAGTCGGATTGTCATCCACAAGAAGAATTCGCTCTTCTTCATGCTGCTCTACAGGAGCTTCAGCCAGATACATCGTCAGCGGATCCTGATATTCAGTAAATGTAAAAATAGACGGAAATAAGCGGATTATCTTACTACAACCCTCGCTTTTATCAGAACCCTTACGGCCATCAGTATTTCTGGTTAACCGCTTCCTCCCTCAGAAATAGACGTTTTTTTCTAAAGAGCCTTTTCCAGATCCGGGCCTTTCATGTTTCAATAGAATTCTTTCTTATATTGATCTGCGGGCAATATTTGCCAAAGTGGTCATTAATTCATGACGATCAAATCCTTATGAAAATACTATTGATTGGCAGCACCGGACTCATCGGTCAGGAAGTTCAACAATTACTGCAGCAGAAGCAGATTACCTGTATTGCGCCGGGAAGAGATGCGTTAAATCTGGAACAGCCTGAGTCTATTGATGCCAGCCTTAGAAAGTACCAGCCAGACATTGTGATCAACTGCGCGGGCTACAATGATCCGGTTAACGCAGAAAATGAGCCTTCAAAATGCTTCCGGATAAACCGGGATGCCATGGCAACCCTGGCCGAATGTTGCCACCGACAGAATGCCACTCTTGTTTATATTTCAACTTACCGCGTGTTTGATGGCACCAAAAAAGAAGCCTATACCGAGAAAGATATACCTAACCCCTCCGGGGTGCTGGCAACCAGCCGTTGGCAGGCCGAACAGCAAATCAGTGAACGCTGCCCAAAACATATTATCCTTCGCCTGTCCTGGGTGATCAGTTACCGGCGGACTAATCTGCTGAAATACCTGCTGGATCAAATCAGCAAAGAGCAGGAAGTGGCGGTAGTATCCGATCAACAGGGATGTCCAACACCCAGCGAAGATGCTGCCAGAGTTATCGTTGCCATTGTTCAGCAGCTGGGTTGTGGCGCGGAGCCCTGGGGGACTTATCACTATGCCGGGGCTGAACCCGTTTCTGAAAACCGGTTTGCTGAGACCGTTATTTCTGAAGCCTCCCAGTATCAATCACTGAAAGTTCGTAAACTGCGAATGGATAAACTTAGCGAGCGGGATGGTATCCAGGCACCCGCCAATGCAACGCTTGCCAACCGAAAAATATTAAGTACCTTTGGCGTTCATAATCGCCCCTGGAGAGGGACACTATCCAGACTGATCAGAAATTATTATGAGGAAAGTTCTGCTGACTAAACTGTTGCTATGGAAATGCTGCTTTCCGGGACTCTGTACTTGATTTTCAGAATTCGGAATGGGTGGCATTTTCCACTCAAGGCCTGGTCTCTGGTAAAACTCATTTACAAGGATAATCATTCATGCCCGTCCCCCTTTTTCCAGTCACTCTCAGCAAAAAACAACAACTCAGTAGCAACACGCTGCAGTTAAGCTTTGAGCTGGTATCTGGAGAGAGTGACCGATTCAGTTTTGTTGCCGGACAGTTTATACAACTGTTCCTTGAAGTAGACGGCACTCTCTATAAACGAAGTTACAGTATTGCCAACTCACCGGAAGATTTTAACGCAACCGGCCAGATTGAGGTGGCACTCAGCTTTGTCAACGAGGGTATTGCTTCTGAATTTTTCCAAAAGGCTGAGCCGGGAATCACCATAAATATTGCCGGGCCTTTTGGCGCTTTGATATTGCCAGAGACGCTTCCCGGACAGTTAGTCCTTGTTGGAACCGGGACCGGTATTGCTCCTTATCGAAGCATGATCCCCCAGCTAACCGTTTTGGCTGATCAAGGGGTTTCTGTCACAGTAGTTATGGGCTTCCGATTCCGACAGGAAAGTATTTATATAGATGACTTTGCCAAACTTTCAGAGGTAGCACACCGCATTTGCCTGAGTCGTGAAGCAGACTTACACGCAGATCAATATGAGCATGCCGGATACGTTCAAAACCAGTTTGAATCTCTGAATCTGAACCCTGAACAGGATGTGATTTATCTCTGTGGCAACCCGGGAATGATTGATGACTGTGTCACTCTTTTAAGAGACATGGGATTCCCACCCCGACAAATCAAAAGAGAAAAGTATGTTTATTCCGGGCACTAAAAGACCGCTTCCCGCCGTCCGCTTCCCGCTACCCGAAAAAGCACAAGCGGCCCTGGCTTTTTCGGTTAGTGGGTACGCGCATAGCCTTCGTCGGATTTAAGCCCGTTTCCGAAACCATATCACCAGCAGGCCGAGCAGCCCCAAACCAAGGACCATCAGGGCGGCCAATAGCTGATCCGAAATTTGGTCACGCCACTGGAGTGCAGCCCCCGCCAGATAACCGGGCAACAGATAAACAGGTGCCCATGCCAGCGCAGAAATAAAATTAACCGAAAAGAAATACCCGGGACGCATCCCCATCATACCGGCAATCGCAGGAATGACCGGTCGAACGGGTCCGACAAAACGGCCAATCACAACACTCAAAATACCGTATCGCTGGAAAAACGCTTCACCACGTTCCAGCCACTGGGGATGACGGTTAAATGGCCACCAGCCTCGCACCCTGTCATGGCAAAAATATCCCAGTAAAAAGCTAACGCCATCGCCAATGATAGCGCCCAGAAAAGCCCATAAAAGGATGGGGTAAACAGCCGAACCGGCAGCTCCGGCAATAGCAGCCAGGGCAAACAACATGGCAATGCCGGGCAACACAATACCCACCACAACCAGTGACTCGAGACAGGCCACAATCGCAATAACAGGCCCAAGCCAGACTACGTTGTGTTGCAGCCATAGATGAATGGTTTCAAAGTAAGCGCTATCCATTATTCACAGAGTCCTGAAAACCGAAGTATCTCCAAAGTGGTTGGACGAACCGGTTACCAGAAATTTTACGAGGCTCTAACCCTGTACGGTGAAAAGCGCGAACTAAACCGCCCGGAAATCGACCCCGAAAATTGACGACAATGGACAATTGATTAATCCTTCGCTGTGATACAGTCAGACTTGCCCGTCGAACCGGTGAGTATCGACGAAACCATTTCTGGAATGGCCTCATCAGAATACTGAAGTGCTGATAAGAGTGCCAATGAAAGCACGGCCATACTCACGCAGTCGGGAGCCAATAGAGCACCCGCAATGCCATCAGGGAGTTACTGGATGAATGAAGTACTGGAAGAACTGATCAACTTACTGAAACTTGAACCCATCGAAAACAATATCTTCCGGGGCCAAAGTCAGGACCTTGGCTGGGGCCGGGTATTTGGTGGTCAGGTGCTGGGGCAGGCGCTTTCTGCGGCAAGGCAAACAGTAGACCCTGAGCGCCATGTCCACTCCTTCCACAGCTACTTTCTTCGTGAGGGAGACAGCAGTAAACCCATTGTTTATACCGTTGACTGCATTCGAGATGGCAAAAGCTTCAACACCCGCCGGGTAGTTGCTGTTCAGAATGGTCAGCCTATTTTCAACCTTTCTGCTTCCTTTCAACTTAATGAAGAGGGCTTTGAACACCAGGACCCTATGCCCAGTGTGGTATCTCCAGAGGAAGCATTGAGTGAAAAAGCATTGATTCAAAAACACAGTGATGTCATTCCAAAGCCACTCCAGAAGCGGCTGCTCAGCGACACACCTATCGAGATTCGTTTTGCTGACCCGGAGGATCCACTGGCAGAAGAAACCGGAGCCCCAAACCACAAGGTATGGCTCAGAACCAATGGTAAGCTGCCTGATAATCCGGGGCTGCATAAGTACCTTCTGGCCTATGCTTCTGATTTCCAGTTCCTGTCATCCAGCCTGTATCCTCACGGTGCAGCCAGCTTTCAAAAGCCTATACAAATTGCCAGCCTGGACCACGCCATGTGGTTCCATCGACCCTTCAGAATGGATGAATGGCTTCTTTACTGCGTAGAGAGTCCTTCCGCACATGGTGCCCGGGCTCTGGTGAGAGGCCAGATATTCAATCAGGCCGGGGAGCTGGTGGCATCAACCACCCAGGAAGGTCTTGTCAGGCCTTTGAAGCCCAAGACCAAAGTCTAAAGGCAGATTCAGCGGATCACTCATACACTTTTATTTGTTCGCTATTGAAACTTATGCCACCCTTCAGCCCCTGCCCTTGCTGATGGGTGGCTATTTTTTTGTCTAAGGAAATACTGTGAGCTTCTTTTCTCCAATTCAGAAGTATATACATCGATTCAAGCCATTTTTTCTCTGTATTTTAGCGATATCCTGTTTATCTTCTAACCTGACCCAGGCATCCAGTTCTGCCGTCATTCTTCAGTATCACCATGTCAGTAATGACACGCCAAAAATTACCAGCGTTACTCCTGAAACCTTCAGGGAACACATGAGTTATCTCGCGGAGAATAAGTTCAATGTGATCCCGTTAATTGATGCGGTTGAGGCTCTGCGCAACAAACAGGTATTACCGGAAAAAACCGTCACCATAACCTTTGATGATGCTTACCTGAGCATTTACACCAATGCGTTCCCGATACTGAAGGAATATGGCTTCCCCTTCGCTATTTTTGTAACCCCAACACCTGTGGATAAAAAATACCGGAAATTTCTGACTTGGGAGCAATTGAAGGAGATGACTCGTGCTGGAGCAACCCTTGCTAATCACACCATGAGCCATACCCACAGTGTCGAAAAACGCCCTGGCGAAACAGAAGAGCAATGGCTTGCCCGGTTCCGGCAGAATCTGGCAATGACCGAAGCGAGAATCAAGGGGAAAACTGGCCAGAGCGTCAAACTGTTTGCCTGGACCTTTGGGGAAACCACCCCGGAACTCAGGGCAACACTGGATGATATGGGATATGTCGGCTTTGGCCAGCAGTCCGGGGCTGCTGGAGAGTATTCTGACTTTACCCGCCTTCCCCGCTTCCCGATGGCCGGTATTTACGGTGTCAGCGATTTTGGGATCAAAGTGAAAAGTCGAGCCCTGCCTGTCACAAAACAAAGTCCTGACTCGTCCCTGATGACAAAGGATAATCTCAAGCCAGAGCTTGAACTGACACTGGCAAAGGGTGATTACCAGAAAAAGCAGCTTAAGTGCTATGCCTCCGGCCAGGGTGAACTGAAGGTAACCTGGCTGGATAAGGAAATGACCCGACTGAAAACCCGGGCTAACAGCGACTTACCCGTGGGTCGTACCCGCTACAACTGTACAGCGCCATCCAATAGCGGCAAGCACTATTACTGGTACTCCCATGCCTGGTTGAGACTGACGGATGAAGGTAAAGCACTGGATTAAAGACTGCTAACATTCATTAGCACGCCTTCAGGCAGCCTGTGGGATTCAACGCCACTTCTCCACAGGCTACCTTGAGTCCTCACTGATCCTCCCAATTAAAATAAAGCTGACGGCCTGATGAAAATAGCATTTCAAATCAAACAAATAGCGATCTTCGCCATCCTTTTGTTAACTGGCTGTACTGAACCCCGGCCTGACACCGATGCTCAAGCAACACCTGACCATCTTGAAGCAGCAAAAACCAAGGCCATGCAACTCTGCGCTGGCTGTCATGGCCCGACAGGGATTGGCACCGCATCATTCAATCCCAATCTGGCCTGTCAGAAAAAAGACTATATGGTGAAACAGCTTAACTATTACCGTGATGGCTCAAGAACCACCCATAAGCCCATGAGCAATATCGCCAAACTGTTATCAGAAGATGAGGTGACGGGTATTAGTGAGTGGTATTCAATTACCGGGTGCTTATAAAGCTACTCAACGGGGAACTATACGTTCTTTAATTGGTCAATAAGTACCAAGATTATCAAATAAGGTACCTGCAATGGCCAACCCAGCTTCATCTACAGATTTTCAGCCCACTTATCCGCCCACAGCCAATCCTCCAGCAAGTGATAGTCAGGGAAGTGGCTCGGGGCTTGGTAAAAAAGTTACCAGTACTGATGCAAAACCTCATATCTCATCCAGCTCTGAAGAACGTTCTGCATGGAAAAGTGTCTCGAGCTTTTTCAAAGGCCTTTATGCCCGGACTATCAAACTTATCAACTACGTAAGCAAGCATATTAATGAGATGCTCCCTCCCTATTTAAAGAGGGTGGGCGGGTGCTGTGTTGTCGGCTTCATTATCGGCGCTCTTACACCCGTTGGCCCACTATGGGGAACAGTTGGGGGACTTCTGCTTGCTACCGGCTGGCAACTCTGCGTTGAGTGCAATACGGATCGTGACAAGCCTAAAACACCATAACCGGTTGTGGTTTAATCTTTCAGGGGACCTTATCCCCTGTTTTTATTTTCAACACCTTGAATCCCCCCCCACAGCAACTAGTTTTATATAAGTAACCGTATTTTATCCAAACCGGCATGGAGCCCATCATGGACGAGCAAAACATCAAAAAACTGGCACTGATCATCTCTGCCAACTGTATCCGTCAATCCACCCTTGAAGAGTGTCAGAAAAAGGGACAGATAGACGATCAGCAATTTAACCAGATCAACAAGGAAATGTCGGATCGAATCTATACCTTTCTAACCTATCTTCTGCAAAAACCCGCTGATGAATACACGGTCATGATGGAAGCAATGGCCAAGCACTATCCTGAGGGCTGGGAGCAACCTGAGCTGAGCCAGTTGATTCTGCAACAACAGGGGCAAACGGCAACACCGGCTTCACCCCAGCATTAAGCTCATTTAAAAAATGACCGGCAGGCCATTATAAAGCGGCTATTCTTGTCCCTGAGTTATCGGGGACAAAAACAATGCATTACAGCCCTGCCCCATTTAACTGCAAATGGTTTCTGGTAGGGATACCTCTGATGTTTTTATCCATATTTTCACGTGCCGATACGGTCGAGCCGACTCTCAGTTATCAAGAAGCGCTTTCCACAACCCTGGACTCATTGCTCAGTGAGTTGAATATTCCCCATGCCGCCAATCTGGATTCAATGATTAATGCCAGCCAGGTCTGGCGCAGGAAGCCGGGACAGGAGCGATGGGAGTTACCGGAGCTGGATATTCCGGCTGAAAAAAAAAGCAGGGTTTTTGAACTGCTGGAAAAGCTCGGGCTGATGGCTTCCGTTGTACCAACAGGCAAACATTATGATTCTGTACTGTTTCTGGGTGCTACAGTCCCCGCCATGAAGCATCGGCTGGATAACCTGATCCATTTATGGAATGAGGGGGTTCGCTTCAGGCGTTTAATTTATCTGGTAGGCCAGCGCCCCCTTGACCCCACAACTGATCACCTGAAATTACTGGCCATCTTACCCGAAGATCAGCACAGTAAAACGCTGGATCCTTACCCTTTTACCGAAACTGAAGCAGCAATGATGCTTCATCAGTTAGCCCCCATGCCAGCGGCCATGAAAGCATTACCCATAGAATTTATTGATACCCCCAGAAAGTGGAGAAACGGGTATTGGCACAGACCCAATACCCGCGACACACTCAAACACTGGAAAAAAAACAGCCCCTCACCAGGCTCTACTCTTGTGATCTCAGGCCAGCCCTATGGCAACTACCAGAAAGAAGTGGTGCGACAGGAGCTGCCAGAAGGCTTTCTGGTAGACCTTGCCGCAGGCTCGGCAGGTTCGGCAACCAGACTGGTGATTTATCTGGATGCCCTTGCGCTCTGGCTTCATAACCTGCAGATCCCGAACACTTCAAACGTTGCTCCATTAAAGACAGTGACGCCCCCAGGAAGGCATTAATTCCTGAGTAATACCCAACTGGTCGAGAATACGGGCAACAATAAAATCCACCATGTCGTCCACGGTTTCAGGTCGGTTATAAAACCCCGGAGAAGCCGGAATCATGACGCACCCCATCCGGGTCAGCTTCAACATATTTTCCAGATGTATTTCAGAATAGGGAGCCTCTCTGGGCACCATGATCAGTTGCCGCCTCTCTTTCAGCACCACGGTTGCCGCCCGCTGAGTCAAGTTGTTACTCAGTCCACAGGCAATAGCCGATAAGGTTCCGGTACTACAGGGACAAATAACCATTGAACTGGGTGCACCACTGCCCGAAGCCACCGGAGACATCCAGTCATCTTCACCAAAGACCCGGATTTGTCGGGGCCTGGCCCGGTAACGATCGGTCAGATATTGTTCAATTTCTGCAGGGTTATCGCCAAGTTCTATATCCATTTCTGTTGCCAGAACGACCTTTGCCGCTTTGGAAACCAGGAA
This sequence comes from Endozoicomonas sp., assembly GCF_031844845.1. Classification (GTDB taxonomy): domain Bacteria; phylum Pseudomonadota; class Gammaproteobacteria; order Pseudomonadales; family Endozoicomonadaceae; genus Endozoicomonas. The sequence goes on along the minus strand of NZ_JAVRMB020000024.1, from coordinate 30,160 downwards.
AAACACTGACCGTTCTGCAGCCACCAGACACTCAAGAAGCCTCAAGCCATATTGGGCACCGGATGCCCCCGTGATCGCCAAGGTAACTCGCTCAGGGTTTGCCGGGTTCATTCTGTACTTCCAAATTAAGCCCGTTGTCCGCTATCCGTTGTCCGTAGTCCGCAAAAGCGCGAGTGACTCCTGCTTTTTCGGACTACGGACCACGGACTACGGGCAACGGTTGTTGAAATGGGGAAATTATTTCAAGACAAATCCTAAGCGTTTGTCTTGAATCGGCTTTTCAAACCATTGGCGATACGTCCATGGATGCCCTCAAAGCCACCATTACTCATCACCAGCAGATGGTCACCCGCAGCAGCCGTATCTACCAGGTAGCGAACAATCGCCTCTGTTGAGTCCATCACCGATGATTTAACAGGACTTTCAGCCGCCAGTTCCGCCAAAGGCCAATCAAGCCCCTGTGGTTTAAACCAGATGACTTCAGATGCCAGCCCGGTAGAGGCCACCAGGGATTCCTGATGAATGCCCATTTTCATGGTGTTTGACCTGGGTTCAATAATCACCCGGATATTCGCTTTTTCACCCAGCTTCGCCCGTTGTCCGGCCAGTGTGGTGGCTATAGCGGTTGGGTGGTGGGCAAAATCATCATAAACCCGAATGCCACCGACCTCTTCAACCAGCTCCATTCTTCGCTTCACCCCCTGAAAGACGGATAGCGCGTCACAGGAAACGTCGGGAAGAACACCCACATGGTGAGCTGCCGCAATGGCTGCCAGAGCATTGGCCACATTGTGATCACCTTCCTGTTGCCAGTTTACCGTACCCGCCAGGCTGCCTTTATAGAGAACCTGGAAATGACTCCCCTCTTTACTGACATTATCGGTCTGCCACAGGCCCTTATCGCCCAGCGTTTCCTGCTCCGACCAGCAGCCCATGGCAATAACATCATCTATAGCTGGCATATTCGCCGGAAACAGTATCCGCCCACTGCCGGGAATAGTTCTCACCAGATGGTGGAACTGCCGCTGAATAGCGGCCAGATCATCAAAAATATCCGCATGATCGAACTCAACATTATTAATAATCAACGTGCGGGCGTGGTAGTGAACAAACTTGGAGCGTTTGTCGAAGAATGCGGTATCGTATTCATCCGCCTCAATGACGAAAAATGGCGTGTCTCCCAATCTTGCAGAAATACCAAAATCCCTGGGAATACCACCGATCAGAAAACCGGGAGACATACCCGCATATTCCAGTATCCACGCCAGCATGCTGCTGGTACTGGTTTTACCGTGAGTACCTGAAGCCGCCAGCACCCACCGTTCAGGTGCAATATAACGGGAAAAAAACTCAGGTCCGGAAACGTAAGGCAGTCCCTTCTCAAGCACGTACTCTACCGCTGGAATACCCCGTTTCATGGCATTACCAATAACCACAAGGTCAGGCGCCGGGTTCAGAGCATCTGCATCATAACCGCGAAACAGAGAGATACCCTGTTCCTCCAGCTGGGTACTCATGGGTGGGTATACATTCTCATCAGAGCCGGACACATGAAATCCAAGCTCCCTGGCAAGCATTGCCAGACTCCCCATAAACGTTCCACAAATTCCCAGAATATGTATGTGCATCCACACTAGCTCCAAATAGACGGGGAGTCGCTTAACCGGCAAAGCCCCTGATAGCAGAATTTTGACATTGTTTCCGCCCTGCGCGCAAAAGGACGTTGACATTAGAAAGCCACAATCTCATAAAAAGCATAAGATTATAAAAAGAATGCACTCATAAAAGCCTTGGGCGCATAACAGCCCTGAGCGCATAACAGCCCTGAGCGCATAAAAAGTGACCCGATAAAGCTCTACCAAAAAACTCGTGATCGGGTATCATCACCACCCAACTCAAAACACAAAATAACACACGGTAACGCTCGGAATTAAACTGATGACCAAGAAGCACGCTTTTTACGCACAGTCTGGCGGTGTTACCGCTGTCATCAATGCCAGCGCCTGCGCGGTTATTGAAACAGCTCGTCGTTACCCGGACAAAATCGGCAAAGTCTACGCGGGTCACAATGGCATCCTCGGCGCTTTGCGTGAGGAGCTGATCGATACCTCCTATGAGTCCGATGAAACCATCGGCGCGTTACTCAGGACTCCCGGGGGCGCCTTTGGTTCCTGCCGTTATAAGCTGAAATCCTTCGAAGAAAGTGAAGCCGAATATCGTCGGCTGATTGACGTCTTTAAGGCTCATGATATTGGTTATTTTTTCTACAATGGCGGCAATGACTCCATGGATACTGCCTGGAAGGTATCCCAGCTGAGTGAAAAAATGGGATACCCTCTTACCTGCATTGGCATTCCGAAAACCATTGATAACGATCTGGCCGTCACTGACAACTGTCCGGGTTTCGGCTCTGCCGCCAAATACCTTGCCGTATCCACTAAAGAAGCGAGCCACGATATTGCTTCAATGTGCGATACCTCTACCAAAGTGTTTGTCATGGAGGTGATGGGAAGACATGCCGGCTGGCTGGCAGCAGCAACCGGCCTTGCAGCCCGTAATGAGGGTGACCCGCCTCATATCATTATTTTTCCGGAACTGCCTCTGGACAAGCAGAAATTTCTCAAAAAAGTTCATGAAACCGTCAGTAATAAAGGTTATTGCGTCATCGTCGCTTCAGAAGGCGCAAAATACCAAGATGGCAGTTTCATCTCCGCGTCAACCACCGTTATTGATTCTTTTGGCCATCAGCAACTCGGCGGTGTAGCACCGGCCTTATGCAATATGATCAAACAAGAGCTGGGTTACAAATATCACTATGCCGTTCCAGACTATCTGCAGCGCTCAGCACGACATATCGCCTCACGGGTTGATGTAGAGCAGGCCTATGCGGTGGGTAAAGCAGCGGTAGAACTGGCGGTAACCGGTCATAATGCGGTGATGCCCGCCATCATCCGGGAATCCGACCTTCCCTACCGGTGGGCCATCAAAGAGGTGTCTTTAGAGAAAGTCGCTAACTTTGAACGAAAAATGCCCCTGGACTTTATCAGTGAGGATGGCTTCAACATTACCCCTACCTGCCGGGGTTACCTGGAGCCACTGATTGAAGGGGAAGAGTATCCGGCCTATCTGAACGGTCTGCCTCGTTTCGCCCGGCTCAGAAAAGTATTCGTTGAAAAACAATTGAATACACCCTTTGAAATCTAATCCCTGAGACACTATCCGCAAAAGCGCAAGCAACCCGGCTTTTTCGGGCAGCGGACGGCGGACATCGGGCAGCGTTCTTAAAGGTCGGAATAAAATCGAAAGTCATTCCGGCCTTCGTTCTTAGCTGCATACATCGCTTCATCTGCCGCCTTTATCAGGCCATCAGCATCCACTCCATTCTCCGGATAAAAAGCAATACCAATACTGGTTCCCACTTTTTTCGAAGCATTCCCCAGCTCATGGGGCTCTTTAAGCGTATGAAGAATTTTATCGGCTACGATACGGGCATCTTCCGGGTTCTTGACGTCATCCAGGACAACCGCAAATTCATCCCCGCCCAGCCTGGCAACCAGATCCACTTTACGAATACAGCCTTCCAGACGATTAGCCACACTGGAAAGAAGCTGGTCACCCGCATCATGACCCAGCTGGTCATTAATTTCTTTAAAGTGGTCAAGATCAAGAAACAGAACGGCCGTATTGTTATGGTGTCGATCACTACGATCCATCGACGATTGCAGGAACTCTCTAAACAATGTCCGATTAGGCAGACCCGTCAAGCCATCATACTTGGCCATTCTCAATAACTGATCTTCCATCTGCTTACGCTCAGTAATATCCTGAAACACAAAAACAGCGCCCTGAACAGCATTTTTGCCATTGACGATAGCGGCTACATTGAACTCTGCAGGAAACTTACCCAGGCTCACATTAAGTAATTCGCTGGACTGCTTAATACTCCTTCCATTCTTAAGGCATTCACGGTAAATATCAGACTGCTGCCACTTTTCGATGACTGCCTCAGGTACATCATCAAAAAGAAACTGGCTGATATGAGTATTAAGAAACGTCGCTTCAGCCCCACCCAGCAGCTCACAAGCGGTGGGGTTTATGAAAGTGATATTACCTTGTTCATCCAGTCCGGCAATGCCTTCACCAGCACAGTCCAGTAACAATTTATTCTTCCGGCTGATCCAGCGCAGTTCACGGGTCACCTGTTCCAGCTCAAGACGCTGTTCTTCTAACTGTAAAAATACTTTCACCTTACCCAGAAGAATTTCCGGAACGATCGGCTTGGGTAAATAATCAACGGCACCTGACTGGTACCCCTTGGTCACATAGTTATGATCTTTATTAATGGCAGTGACAAAAATAATGGGAATGTTAGCGGTTTGCCTGTTGCTATGAAGCAGGGTGGCCGTTTCAAAACCATCCATGCCTGGCATCTGAACATCTAAAAGAATGATCGCAAAGTGATGGGCCAGAACTTCGGACAGCGCTTTTTCTCCAGAGTCCACCTTGTGGATTTCAGCGCCCAGGGGCTTTAACAGCTTATCCATGGCCAGCAGATTTTCAGGGCGGTCATCCACCACCAGAATTTTGACTTTGCTATGTGTATCCATATACGACAATCCCTGTCTCAGCCTCCATCCCGGAAGCTCCTGAAAGGAGCCCTGATGGCAAAGGTCTCGGTTAATTCCACTCTCTTAATTCCAGAGCGATTACACACAGCTAATCCCATCCAGATAAGCTGGTATTTCCTCCAGTGTCATCAAATAGTCTATACAGCCAGTATCCAGTGATGCCTTTGGCATAACGCCCATTTCAGCACTCCTTGGACACTGAGCAATGGTGGTACCGCCAAATGCTTTGACTGTGCGAATACCATCGGCACCATCACGATTAGCACCAGTTAAAATAACGGCCACCAGCGACGGACCGTAAACGCTTGCAGCGGATTGAAACAAAACGTCAATAGAAGGGCGGGAGTGCGCTACCGGTGCTTCCAGGTTAAGACTGACCGTATCGTTTTCCTCAACCAGCATATGATAGCCAGCCGGAGCAAGATAAATGGTTCCCGGCTGTATTCTGTGTTTATCTTTAGCCACTTTAACCGGCAGCGTGCTCTGACGGGAAAGCACCCTGAGCATACCCCGGTCATCATTTAACCCGATGTGTTTAGTCACCAGTACCGGTAAAGAGAAGTCTTCTCCCAGTTGACTGAAAAGAAAAGCAAGGGCGTTAATTCCTCCAGCGGATGTCCCCAGTACAACGGCTTGATACTTCCTTTCAGCTACCGAATCTTTCAAGAGATACACTTCCTGTATATTCGAAGCCTGTTACTGACATCTTCAAGGTTTTTCCTGATCTGGCTGAACTTCAGATTTTCTCTCCGTCCTATGCAAAGAAACCCTCTCGGGCATAAGCTCTCATCAATCAGATTCAAAGCCCTGTCCTGCAGCTGTTCATTAAAATAAATCAGGACATTTCGACACATCACCAGATTCATTTCACCAAACACACCGTCAGTGACCAGATTGTGATTGGCAAAGGTTACTTTCTCCATAAGACGACTGTTGATCTTGATGGCGTCATAAAGGCTGACCCAGTAATCACTAAGCTCACGGCTGCCACCGGAGAGCCGGTAGTTTTTTTCATAAAGAGCAATATTTTCAGCCTGATAAATCCCTTTTTTCGCGGTTTTCAGCGCATCATCATTAAAATCAGTGGCATAAATCTGGCAGCGATCCAGTATCCCCTCCTCTTCCAGCAGGATGGCCATGGAGTACACTTCCTGACCGGAGGCACAGCCGGCATGCCAGATTTTAATAAACGGGTAAGTCTTGAGAACAGGAACAACCTCCTCCCGCAAAGTCTTAAACACATCCGGATCCCGAAACATCTCAGTGACAACCACAGAAAGGCTTTTAACAAATCGGTGAAATGCCCGGCCATCGTGAAGAAACAAAGGTATTAAATCACTGATGTGACTAACGCCCATTGTTTCCATGTACTTTTTAACCCTGCGTATCATGGAAGCCCTGGCATAGTCATTAAAGTCATGACCATACCGCTCTTGAATAGTTTTCAGAAGCAGATTCAGCTCCAATTGTTCCAATTCAGCGACAGTACAGGATTCAATCATTGCAACAGCCATACCTTCAACATTGCGGTGAGTTTTGCCATATCCAGAGGTTTGGTCATGTAGTCATTGGCTCCCGCCTCAAGGCATTTTGCCTTGTCTCCAGCCATGGCTTTGGCGGTCAGGGCGATGACTGGCAGATCTTTATATTCATTCATCTGCCGAATGGCTGCGGTGGCCTCATACCCATCCATCACTGGCATCATGATATCCATTAAGACCAGCTCTATACCGTCTTCTTCCTCAAGCCTGTTAATGGCATTTTTTCCGTTATTTGCCAACACAACCTCCATTCCAATTCCCTGCAGGGCTTTGGAAAGCGCAAAGGTATTCCTCAAATCATCATCAACCAGCAGGATTTTATGTCCCTCCAGGCTCTTCTCTGCGCCTGATGCAAGCTCATCAGGCGCTTCATCCACCTGATCCTTATTGACGGTATGCAGAAAGAGGGTCACTTCATCAGTGATTCTCTCCATCGCCCTATCACCTTTCATCACCATGGCACTGGTGAACTCCTGTAAAAGAGCATGCTCAGCCTGATCAGGAGGGTGCGCTGTATGAATAACCACTGAAGGCATATCCGGGCCAAGCCGGCTTTTGATTTTTTGTAAAAATTCAAGACCGCCGGTTTCACCAAGCTCCAGATCCATGATTAAACAATGCCATTGATGGTCAACCAGCGCTTGTTCTGCTTCCTCAACGGTGATTGCATAACCCACATTAAGCCCTTTTTTCTCCAGCATGGCTCCTACCTGGGCTCTCTGTGCTTCATCCGGGTCGAGAATCAACGCATCATGAATATCCTGACGAATAGCACCTTCCAGAGTTACAAAGACTTTATCGAGATCAAAAACACTCACTGGCTTCATTAAGTAGCCAACAGAACCGAGGCTAGTGACAGAAGCCGGATCACGCCCGGATACAATATGAACCGGTATATGTCTGGTAATGTCATCGTTTTTTAATTGCTCAAGTACCGTCTGACCATCCATATCAGGCAAGCCCAGATCAAGAATAATGGCAGAAGGCTGGTGCTGTCGGGCCATGGCAAGCCCCTGCTTTCCTGTTGTCGCATTCAAACAACCAAAGTGGTGCTTGTCCGCTATCTGGGCCAGAATGGCAACAAAATGCGGATCATCTTCAATAACCAGCAGATGATAATCAGCCTCTTCAGTGGCTGCAGATTCAATGACAGCCAGTTCAGAAATATCTGAGGTTTCACTGATTACTGGCTTTTGAGCGCTCTCTGCTGACTCACTTTGACCTTCAGTATGATCAAAAAAGTCCGCGACATAGTTCTCAGCGATGACCTTCTCAGCCCCCAGGGAGCACACAGGGTTGGCCGGCAGAAACAGTGTAAATATTGTTCCCTTCCCTTCTTCACTTGCCAACTCAATAAAGCCACCGAGCAGCTCCGCCATTTCCCTTGAGATAGCCAGCCCTAATCCGGTTCCACCGTACTTTCGGCTGGTTGAGCCATCCGCCTGCTGGAATGACTCAAAGATGGACGCCTGCTTATCTTTTGCTATACCAATCCCACTGTCCTTAACGGCAAAAGCCACCCAGGTATTCTCAGCAAACCGCCCGGGGCGGACTTCATTAAATATCCGCACTTGAACACTGCCCTGTTCAGTAAACTTAAAGGCATTGGATAAGAAATTTTTAACAATCTGCATCAGCCGCTGGCTATCGGTGAAAATCGACTTACTGGCACCATGCTCAATACTCACCAGAAACTCAATACCCCGATTCTCAGCAACCGGGTTAAACATCATTTCGATACTACCCTTAACCTCTTCCACCCTCAGGCCATCCAGATTTACTGACATCTTGCCCGCTTCAACCTTCGATAGATCGAGGATGTCGTTAATCAGATCAAGCAGCTCTATACCACCGTTATAAATGATCTGTGCTGACTCCATCTGGTCTTCCGTCAAATTCCCTTCGTCATTCTCTGCCAGCATTTGAGAGAGCAGCAACAGCGAATTCAAAGGGGTCCGCAGCTCGTGGGACATATTGGCAAGAAACTCAGACTTATACTTGCTGGCTCGTGCAAGCTCTTCGGCTTTTTCCGCGATGCTCTGGCTGGATAATTCAATATCTTTATTTTTATGTTCAATTTCTTCTTTCTGATGCATAAGTTGCTCGCTGAGCTCTTCAAGCTCAACATTGGATTTTTGCAGCTCTTCACTCTGAGCTTTAAGCTCTTCTTCAGACTCCTCGAGAATACCCGCTCTTTTTTCCAGCTCTTCATTAACCGAACGCAACTCTTCTTTCTGCTCCTTTAATGCTTCTGACTGCTGGGTTGTGGTATCCAGAAGCTGGTTTACGCGGGTTCGGTACTGTGCTGAATGAATAGCAATGGCAATACTTTCAACGGAATGTTCCAGAAACAGACTTTGCTCTTCTGTCATTGAACCAAGCCGTGAAAACTCAAACACCCCCTTTAGATCGTTCTCATAAGCAAGAGGGATAATGATGACATGGGCAGGCCTGGCAGACCCCAGTCCAGACTCGATGTCCAGATAGCCATCGGGCACATCCGTTAACTCAATAGTTTCTCGCTCAAGTGCTGCCTGTCCAATCAGCCCTTCACCCATCTCAAAGTGGCTAGCCTGTTCATTGCCCTTGCGCCATGCATAGGCACCCATCATTTCAAGCTGGTTCTTATCATTTTTGACGAACATTGCACCGGAATGCATATCAAGATAACGGGCAATATACGTCACGATGTTATGACATAAATCCGCCATATCCTGCTCACCACGGACACTGTTATGCAGTCCTGCCATTCCCTCCTGCAGCCAGTTTCTACGGGTATTTTCATCGCTCACTGTACGCAGCCTTTCCGTCATCTGGGCGAAGCTGCGACTTAGCTCACTGATTTCATTATTCCCACTCAGCACGGTCCCTTCGACATAATCGCCTGAAGCAACCCGGTTAACCCATTTATTGATACGTCGAATAGGTTTGACCAGCTGCTGGGTAACAAACAGAGCAATAACGATGACCAGCACAAACGTAATCGCTATGAGGACCACCAGCCGTTTACGGAACTCCTGAACCGAGGCAAATGCCTGTCGGTGAGTTACCTCAGAGAGCATCATCATTGGGGTTCCGGCAATGTTGACCGGAAGAAAAATCCCCATGACCTCTTCACCGTGAAAATAACTGCGAATATGGCGGCTACTGGCTTTGGCTGCCAGAGTCAGTGTTTCCTGATTGTTGATACCGTCCCCAGGCTCATCGATCGAAGGCCATTCCAGATCATCATCATGCTCATCCGGTTGCTCCATAGACTCAAGATGATCATCTTCTTCCTGGTAATTACCCTCTTCATTCAGATGCCCCAGCCAAAGCTGAATCAGTGGATTATCTGCCTTCAATTCTGAGTCTTTTGTACTATCAAGCTGACTGCCAAAACGAATTTTACGGTCGGTACCCACCAGAAAGGATGAGAGCCCCGCAATATTTGATTGGCCACTGTCAAACATCACCTGGATATTATCCGGATGTATCTGGACAGCAATAAAACCAATTGCTTTCTGCAGAGAGTCCGTCAGCGGCAATATAAAAAAAACAACCTTATCACCCCCTATAGGGGCATATTCATCCAGATCAGTGTATTTAGGTAGCTGATCCTGCAGGCTTTCCTTTACGGATCGAGAAAAAATCGTCCTTGAGAGTTCACCGGAAAAAATATTCTGCCCAAGGTCATCATAGCCATTGACGGTATAAAGAATATTACCGTCGACATCGCCCAGGAGAATATCGGAATAATCATAGAAACGCAGAAAATTTTCATATTCAGTAGCGTATTGACTTTGAATAAGATCATAAGCCTCTGAATTAATATATTCTTTAAGGTTTCGTTTACCAAAGCGCTGATTCTCTGCCAGGTCCGTAATAAACGCCTCTGAGGGAGCAGCCATAATAAAAAGATTGGTTAATACTGTATCGAAATAATCATTAACACGCTGAGTAAGCTGAAAATTCATCGAGGTCAGCTGATTATAACGATCCTTGACAATCTCATCTTTTCCCATCTGGAATTCATTGAACCCGACAATAATCACCGGACCAATCGATAAAATAACAAACCACATAAAGAGCGTAACGCCCAGACCACCCGTCTTTCGTTGGCTATTATCACCGGGGGACTCTGAGTCCATGACCTGACCTCTATGCTTTACTACGTAGCGGGAATGAGAACTGTTGATATCTCCTTATTCATCGTTAATTTACAGAAAAGATTGAGTACTATTCCCGATACAGGCAAAGGAGACCCCTGCCATGAAACGGCAAAGAACAGATGACCAAAGCAAGCAACCAAGAAACTGAAAGTGTACGTATTCAGAACCTGCAAGACGATACTGGTAGCATTAGTGGCCACCTATGTATCCATGGCTTTTTTAAATAATATCACTGACTACTCAACCAACCTGAGCTATATCCGGCACGTAATGACGATGGACTCAGTACCTGGTGATTCCCGTCACCTGTGGCGGTCTGTGCAAATGCCATTACTCCACCATACCGCTTACCTGCTCATTATCATTCTGCAACTGCTGTCTTCAGTGCTTTGCTGGAAAGGGTTCCTGAAAATGCTCAAAATCAATAACAGTAAGTACTTTCTGTGTGGCAAGCAGACATCAACGATCGGACTGATCATGACTTTTGGAATATGGTTTGGAGGGTTCTTTGTTATTGGTGGAGAATGGTTTTTGGCCTGGCAAACCCAATGGGGGGCATTGGCAAGCGCCAGCCGCGTACTCTCCATTATTGGAATAGTGCTTATTTTTATTAATTTACCGGAAGACTATTGAATCAGAACCCCCAGAGTCGCCAGCGTTCCTGCCAGAACACTCAGTGAACTGGCTAACATCAGTACTTCTCTGGTGGTCAGCTTATCGTATTCAGATTTCATACTACATTCCCTGTACTGCTACTACGGCTTAGAGAAAGTATAGTATTGGCGCGATCAAGCTCCAATTACTGCCAACGGTGATTGTTAATAACTGATTTCAAAAGAGTTACTCAAGGGCAACGCGATTCCTTATTGCAAATATGAATTTAAAATAGATATATGATTCTAAAAGATATTATTTTCAGAAGTCCAAGACTCTTTTCATGGCGCCCATTTCAACGAACGCTGCCCGTAGTCCGAACAAACCGGGTCCGCTTGCGCTTTTGCGGGTAACGGGCAACGAATAACAGCGCTAACCGCCCAGATAAGCCTCACGTACAGACTCATTCACCAATAACGCCTGCCCTGAGTCATGAAGAACAATCTTCCCATTTTCAAGCACATACCCCCTATCCGCCAACTTCAGGGCTTGATTGGCATTCTGCTCGACAAGGAAGATCGTCATTCCTTCCTCCCTGAGCTTTGAAATAATATCAAAAATCTGCTGAATCATGATGGGGGCCAGCCCCAAAGAGGGCTCATCCAGTAGCAGTAGCCTGGGTTTACTCATCATGGCTCTGGCGATAGCCAGCATCTGCTGCTCACCACCCGACATGGTTCCTGCCCGCTGATGCAAACGCTCCTGAAGACGCGGAAACAGCTCAAGAACATGGTCATAAAGTTGCCGGTAATCGGCTTCATCGGTAAAGAAGCCCCCCATACTGAGGTTCTCTTCCACCGTTAGCCGGGAGAACACCCGCCGCCCTTCAGGCACCAGTGCTATTCCGGAACGCATGATATCCGCCGTATCTTCGTGGGTAATATCCTGGCCATCATAGAAAATCTGACCACTACTGGCCCGTGGATCACCACACAAAGTCATCAACAATGAAGTTTTACCGGCACCATTGGCACCAATCAGTGTCACAATCTCGCCTGGCTGAATCTCTACGCTCACCGAATCCAGAGCCTGAACCTGCCCATAAAAGGTAGAAACATTCTCAAGACTGAGCAGTGGTTTATGGTTATTCATACTACTCAGGACTCCCCCAAATAAGCCTTGATCACTTCAGGATGGTTGCGCACTTCTTCCGGTGTACCGGATGTCAGTGGTCTTCCCTGATTAATAACATAGATCCGATCCGAGATTTCCATAACCAGTTTCATATCGTGTTCAATCAGCAGTACGGAGACACCATGATTTTTTCTCAGGTCTGAAATCAAATCATCCAGCTCACGGGTTTCATTGGGGTTCAAACCGGCAGCGGGTTCATCCAGCATCAGAAGCTGTGGATCTGTCACCATACAACGGGCAATTTCCAGCCGACGCTGCTGACCATACGCGAGATTCCCGGCTTCACGGTTAGAAAACTCCGTCAGGCCAACCATATCAAGCCAGTAAGCCGCCCGATCCATTGCTTTGGCTTCACTTTTGCGAAACGCCGGTGTCTTAAACAGTCCAGCCAGTAAACCTGTGTTCAAATGCCGGTGCTGAGCCACCAGCAGGTTTTCCAGCACCGTCATTCCCTTGAACAGGCGAACATTCTGAAAAGTTCTGACTACGCCAAGACGGGCAATCTTGAATCCCGGTAATTTTTCTACCGCCTGATCCTTAAAAACAATCTGTCCCCCTGTTGGCTTATAGAACCCGGTCAAACAGTTAAACACTGTCGTTTTTCCGGCACCATTAGGGCCAATCATGGAAACAATTTCCCCTTTATGCACTTTGAGTGCCATCTGATCCACAGCCAGCAAACCACCAAAGCGCATACTGAGATCCGATGCTTCCAGCAAACACTGATTCATCTTATAACTCCCCAGAAAATTAAACGCTTTCAGCCACTGGCTGAGATTTTATAGTGGCATCATCTTGATCAGCCTGACGCTCCCCCAGTTTCAAATGAGGACGTTTCACCGGCATAAGTCCTTCAGGACGCCACATCATCATTAACACCATCGTCAGCCCAAACATAAGCATTCGATACTCCTGAAACTCACGGGCAAACTCAGGAAGCACCGTCATGATAATGGCAGCAAGGACTACGCCCATCTGAGAGCCCATGCCACCAAGCACGACAATAGCAAGAATGATGGCAGACTCAATAAAGGTAAACGACTCAGGGCTTATAAATCCCTGACGGGCTGCAAAGAAGGTACCGGCAAACCCGGCAAAAGCAGCACCAATGGTAAAGGCAGATAACTTGATTGCCGTTGGATTTAATCCAAGGGAACGGCAGGCGATATCATCTTCTCGAAGGGCTTCCCAGGCACGGCCAATAGGCATTCTCAACAGGCGATTAATGATATAGATCGTTACCAATACCAGCAGCAGCGCCAGAATATAAAGGTAAATCACTTTATACCCGCTGCTGTAATCAATGCCGAAAAACTCATGAAACGGTACATTGCCTTCTACCTTAGCCCGGCGTGTAAACTCCAAACCAAACAGGGTTGGTTTTGGAATCTGACTGATGCCGTTGGGGCCTCCGGTAATTGCCGTCCAGTTATTCAGCAATATACGAATAATCTCACCAAAGCCCAGGGTAACAATGGCCAGATAGTCGCCCCTTAGCCTTAAAACCGGAAACCCAAGAACAAAGCCAAAGAGTGCCGCCATGGCACCACCAATGAGCAGGCAGCTCCAGAAATCGAGACCAAAATATTGGTTCAACAAAGCATAACTGTAGGCGCCTACCGCATAGAAACCCACATAACCAAGATCCAGCAGACCGGCAAGACCGACCACCACATTCAGACCAAGCCCCAGCATCACATAAATTAATGCCAGCGTTGCCAGATCAACAGCACCGCGGGAGACAAAGAATGGCCAGATCATCAGACCGGCAATAGCAAAAGAAATCAGCAACCGTTTTAGCGGCTTATTGTCATCCAGCGATGGCAAGCCTATCTCAGGTACCGGATTCTTTTGTTTCACGCCCTGCCAGACAGCAGTGATAGAGTCCCGAAACAACTGAACTGTAAAAACCAGAACAGCACCCGCCAAAATCAGATTCCAACGTTCACTGGCGGCAAAATGCACGACCAATTCAGTATTTTCGGTAGAAAGCTGAACACCCAGCATCAACACAGCAAGCAACAACAGTGCACCTGTTGCCATAAAGGCTGGAAACCAGCGTAACCCGATAGACGGTTTATAATTATTCATACTTTTTCTACCTCCGGCTTACCCAGAATACCCGAAGGACGAAAGAGCAAAATCAGTATTAGCAGACTAAAGGCGACAACATCCTTATACTCAGTACTGAAATAACCCGCTGTAAATGCTTCAGTAACGCCAAGAATCAAGCCTCCCAAAACGGCACCGGGAATACTGCCGATGCCACCAAGCACTGCCGCAGTAAAAGCTTTCAAACCAGCCAGAAAGCCGATGTAGGGATTAATAACACCGTAATAGAGACCTAAGAGAACCCCGGCTACCGCTGCCAGAGCAGCACCAATAACAAAAGTCAGAGAGATCACCTGATTGGTATTGATACCCAGAAGACGGGTCATACCCAGATCTTCTGCACAGGCTCTACAGGCCCGCCCCATTTTGGAACGGGAGATAAAGAGCGTCAGAAAGGTCATGGTGATGAAGGTAACGATAAAAATCACCACCTGCATGTACGACAAAGTTACATTAAATGCATCCGCAGGCCCAAAGGTCCAGCCACCGGTAATCAGGCTGGGCATGGCGATATCTCTTGAGCCTTGGGCGATACGGACATAGTTCTGAAGGAAAATAGACATACCAATGGCAGAGATCAGAGCAATCAGTCGGTTACTGTTTCTTAAAGGACGGTAAGCAACCCGCTCAATGGCAAAACCGTAGGTACTGGTAATAATGATACTGATGATAAAGGCGGCAGCTAACATCAATGCAACACTGTCAATTCCCATAAGGGAAAGACCGGCCAATACCGCAAAGGCGACATAACTGCCAATCATGTATATCTCGCCGTGGGCAAAATTTATCATTCCGATAATGCCGTAGACCATGGTATAACCAATCGCTATAAGGGCATAGGTACTACCCACGGTCAACCCGTTAAGTAATTGTTGTATAAAATAAAGTCCACTTTCACTCATAGCGACATCCTGACTTTTTTATTCTGATTTTAAATAGATTTTAGCTAATTTATTTCTATTTTATATCGTTATTTCCATTATTTTGCCATTGAAATGGCCAACTTAAAAATAATAATGGCAAAAAATGGCAAAAACTTGCACCGCCGATAATAAGCAGTTAAACCTGTTAAAAGGACGCTAAATCAGGAAGGGTGTTGAATGCCAATTGAAATCAAGAGGGCCACCAGCAAATCCGGCAGTACTGTCTACGTAGCCATGGTCAGGGTGCGGAAAAGCAAACGAAACCAACCACAGTTCTCACGGAATGCCACTGAACGGTTCACCTCTAAACAGTTAGCAAAGACCTGGGGAATCAGACAAGAAAACGCTTTTCTGGAAGAGTATGAAGGCATTCTTTTAGGGCACTCCCCAAAGCCCGTCATCCAGGACATCACATTAAAAGACTATATTCAAACACTGCTGGATTATATGCCCTCTGTCCGTAAAGAGGATCAATTCTCCTGGGGATACCTGTCCTGCCTGAAAAAATGGCAGAACACAGATTTTGCGACACTGAAATCCAGTGAAATTAATGAACAGGTTCTGACCGATCACCTTGAGATGCGTATCACCGATGACAGAGTAACACCGGCCACGAACAGCTACGACCTTGCCGCCCTGGAAAAGGCACTCAAATGGCAAAAACGAATCAAGACTCCCTTCCAGTCATTTATCACGGCAGACATCAGGGTGGAACTGTATGGGATGAAGTTGATTGGCAAATCAAGACATAAAGATCGTCGCCCAAGTACAGAAGAGTTTCTGACATTGTTTGAACATTTTTCGAAAGGCTACCTGCATCCGAACGCAACCATTAACTATCCGTACCTGCTGCTTTTTTCAACATACAGCTGCTTTCGCATCAGTGAAGTATGTCGAATTAAATGGTCTTTATACAACCCGGACACGGGAGAGATCATCATCGAAGATCGCAAAGATCCGGAAAACAAATGGGGCAACCATGAAAAGGTCCCGCTGAATGATGAGTGCCGCCAGCTACTGAAGATGATAAAACAACAGCCCGGTGAAGACAGGATATTTCCCTACAAGAGCACTTCCATCTCCACCAAGCTTACACGCATCACCTCACAACTGAGTATGACCGGTCTTTCAATTCACTGCCTGCGACACGAAGCCATTTCGAGACTGTTTGAGCTGGGCTTCACCATTCCTCAGGTTGCCATTCACAGCGGTCATAAAAACTGGGCTAATTTAAAAAGATACACTCATTTAACGAGAAAAAATCCGCCAGATTTATTCACACTGTGCCTCGATATCCAGGAGAAAGTAAAAAATGAATTCCTGCAGAAATAGAAGATCGGTTTTGTCAGCGGGGGCAACCTGTGGAGATAAATGTGCTAGCCGCTACGCTACTAAGCGGGAAAAAGACAATGAGCCTATTTAATTACAGGAAGTTTGTCGTAAGCATTGAAGCACAAAAAAGTGTTATTTGAAGTGCTGGCAGCCTCTTTCTTCGTGAAACTTTTGCGCTTATGACGCCCCTCTTTTTTCATTCTGCAGCTTGTACTGGGTGCATGGCTAAAGAATGACTGAAAATACGAAATTGTCAGTAATGGTTTAGCGAAGTGTTATAACTGATCTTAATTTTCACCGTTCCACTCCCATAAAGTTGGTTAATCCTAGCGCCTATTTGAAATCTGTAGTCCGGCGAACCAGGTGTTAAATTAAAATTCTGATGTTCTTAATCATGCAGCAGTGATGCTAGAAATTCAGCAAACGGCACAATATTCTGCTGCACGCTGGCTGCCTCAAGCGCTTGCATGTACTCGTTACGCTTCTCAACCGGTACCACTGTCCAGGGGTATCCACCCGAAGCCATCATCAGGTTCATAATGAACCTTCCTATCCGGCCATTACCGTCGAAATACGGGTGGATATAAACAAAGATAAAATGGCCCAGTACTACTCTGACCGCAGCGTTTTCTTCTTCAGCCAATAAATCAAAGAAAGTTGGCATCATATCCCGGACCGCTTCCCGATTAGGTGGTGTGTGCATCGACTGCCGAATATAGACTGGCCCTGACCGGTAGCCGGCCAGATCTGCCTGCTTAATAATGCCGGCTGCAACGCCAGAGCCAAACAATGCTAAATACCAATCGCTGCAGGACTGCTCTAACACCTCTCCGGAGTTCCCGCCTTCAAGGACGGCCAAAACAGCTTTTTTCACTTCCTGGAAAGCATCCCAATAACCCTTAGCTGCCATTGCATCCAAGTGCTGCTTGTTCTCTCCCGATTCCTCAGCCTGCCAGTTGCCTGAACGAACAAGCTCGATGAGTTCAGGGGTAACCCTGTAGCCTTCGATGGACAGGGAGTGGTATGCGTCCGTTACATACTTATCTTCTACTTCAGCCATGTATGTTTGAATATCCACAGCTTGTGTATCAGGTGCCGGAAAGTGCTCGATGACTGACTCTCGCATTTGCGCCCACATAAGACGCATTCGATTCACGTAGGGGGAAACTTCTCTGCGACCAAAGCTGATGTTTATTTTTTCACTGAAGGGATCTGTTTCCTGTACCTGTAAATCGGCTGCTCGCATTCCCTTTAATAGGTTGTCAGCTATTAACTCCCGACCAATATTTCTGAAAGCGCCGACCAGGCGTCCAGCTATGACACTGTGTCCACCACTCAATAACACTGAGAGCAAATCGGATGCGTCCGTGACCATTGATAATGCTGTGCGCATTTGAATAGGGGCGTTGGTGAACCGATTGGCAGAGCTATGCACCAGGGCAGCGGGGAGGCTGTACACATTGAGCCCTTCCAGACTCACAATGCTCTCTGCTTCAGGCAGGTTTAATCTAACGTCAAATAAAGAGGTGCTGTGAAGGAATGACGTCGGTTTATTATTGCCCTTTGGTGAGCGCACAAGCAGTTGTTGAGGGACCGTTTTGTCACCGATATGCAGGCTTATTGACTGTTCTGGAGATAAGCACCATTGTGCGTCAAATCGTGCAGTTAGATATGCCGCGCAAAAGTCCCAGAACGATGTGTACCATGAAGTACTGTCTCCTGGGTTTTCGCCTGGCATGGACGCGATATACCATCCGCGAATAACTTCACGGATAAAGCCATGTTTGAGTAGCCGCTCACGGTGCAAGCGGCTCAGTTGATTCGACTGAATAGCAACTATATCGCTTTCCTGTAACAGCCTTAGCTGTTCGAGGGAGTCGGCTAACTTCTGAGATACATCGTTCATGGGCTCTTCCGGTACGCTGTCCAAGTATAATTTATAGGTTTTAGTGTTATATTATATATAGGTTTTGGAGTTTTTCCATTTATAGGTTTTAATGTTTCTCTAAATATAGGTTTGAGTGCTTATCTTGACGTAAAACCCCCTTCATTGCTGGAAATTGCTCGACATTTCAACTGCAAAATCAAGGAGGGCTCTGACGCTCTGATTGGTGATTCCGGTGATGACACCCTGTACGGTGAACAAGGTAATGATTTGTTGATCGACGGGGGTTTTTGAAAGTTATCGCATTTTGGATTCAAACAACAGTTGACTTGTATATTTTGCTCTGGCAGCGGAACTCTTGGAAATTTATCTACAGAATTTATCTCGGGTAAAACAACGCTCCCTGTAACTGTAAAAACCCTATATTCAGTGTAGCAGCCAAGTTTTAATTGTCGTGCGCACATATTAGATTAACGGCTTGGTCACTGTTCTGAAATCAGTATTTAAAGGCTTGGGGGGGATTCAGGATCATCTTCCGGGAACGAACCAGCACTTCAATGGCTTTAAACGAGCTTCTTAATGATTGCGGAGTTCGGTTGACAGCCTGTCTCAGCCAGACATAGCTCAACATGGAAAGACATTGCCAGTCCAGACATTTTTTACTCAGACTTTAACGAACCTGCTTTACTTTGCTGCTCAGATTCCATCTTCTCGAGCCTCTCGTTGACTGCCTGAAGCTGCGGGCGGAATAGCAATGCCGTCTCAGATTGCGCAGTCAACTTTGTTATTTCGAGCTCAAGCGCCCTGATGGAGCCATCCCTTACGGACACACCTATACCGAGCCTGGCTATTTTAGCGTCTTTTGCCGCTATCTTTTCTTCCAGATTTAGGATTTCACTCTCAAACTGTTCTTCTTCTTTCTGTCGAGCTATTTCCATTTCATTTAGCCGTTCTTCAGCAGCTATCACTCGTTTGGAGGCAATTTTGCATGCTTCACCCCGCAAAAGTACGCCAGATCGTTCTATGGCACTCCTAATCTCACTCGGCAGCTCTACCACCATAGCTGAAGCGTTGCCACCCTGAGTGTCACGCCAACCCCTGAGCAATGGGTTGATCGTCGCGTAACTCCCTCCACCCAACACTTCTCGTACTTTTTCCATTGTCGGCTTAATCCCCTTGGCAACCAGGGTTTCAGCCGCTTGAAACACAGCATCTTTATCGACAGCCATTCCACTTCACTCCTTTGCGTTTTATGTATGTAATACATTACATACAGTACATTCTTTCCCTGCTTAAACCTCTCAACCCACTAACGCAGCCGATTGACACGCTCCCACTCATCACGGCTCGATGCGTAACACTCATCCAGATATTTCGCCAGATCATCAACTTTAATCAGGTAGGGAGCCTTTTGACTCGAAGTGGTTCTGGTAACCGGAATCGGAAACTCCCCAGAGGCCACAAGTAATTTGGTTTTTCTGGGACTCACCTTAAAAAAGTCTTCACAGACCTCCTCCAGAGCCACAAATGGGCTTTTATACCGAGCTAACAGCGCGAACGTTATATCCATATTGAGCAGTTCCCCTATAAATCTAACCTGATGCTATACCTGCCTGCATATGTAAGCCCATCCACTTACACAAGCAACTTATACACACGATATAAACAATCTATTAACTTTTCAACCCTACTTATGCACAGCGGGCAAAAAAATCAAAAAATATTATAAGGCCAAGTAAAATAAAGAGAAAGTATACTTTCTGAAGAAAACAATGCGAAAAGAAAATAGTTATGCACAGCTTTTCCACATTGGAAGGCATAACAAAATCCTGATATATACTGGCAACATTGATTCCTGTCATTAGACGACCACAGTCAAAAAATGACATTACGTTTTAAGGAAAAATAGTACTGTACACGACAATTTTTATGAGGCCTTGTCCCACTGTCCCTTGGTCTGAATCAATTGACCCCAAAACCAATAATATTGGTTATCTGTCTTTCAAGTCTCACCGTGGATTCACTGAACCAAAGTCAATTTATATCAGGAAGGAATCCGGGCAGTATTCAGTCTCTTTCTGCTTTGACGATGGATCAGAAGAACCGGCCACCGACAAAGAGCACCTGGAATATCTAAAGGGTGCTTCTAGAGAGTGGCTGGAAGAATATGTTATTGGTGTAGATCGTGGAGTCGCTATCCCGGTCCATACCGGAGTAGAGCAATATGACTTCAAACTGGAAACCTACACCCGCTATAAAGCAGCAAAGGCAGGAAAAGCCGTTTTCAAGATTCCTGACCCCCATACGAGTCAAGAGTGCGCTCCTTGCGATGACACTCACCCCGACAACCGGAAGAAACAAGACCTGTTTCTTTGCGGTAACTGTGGACACGTTGACAACGCTGACAGAAATGCCAGCTTCGTAGTAAAGAAACGCGCAATCAAATTACTTTTAGACGGTTCTATTGAAAAACGAGTTGGTCGGCAAAGGTATTCCTGTGCTGACTAGAGGACGTGGAGCCAATCATAAGCCGGTAAAGGGCAAGCCATCTATCGCCACTGGCAGTGAACCGTCAAAAAAGAAGATAACGGCTGTTACTTCGGTAGCTGCTTTATTGGAAGCTCTGTCTTTAGGCCCTGTAGGTCCTTTAGGGGTGAGTAGTTCACGCGAGCCCCTCCCTGAGAGGGCTGGGCTGGGAGAATATCAGGAGCAGCCTATCCCTACACCATTTATACTGTCCCGGAATTTTTTCTCCTTGTTTTTAGGGATGACAATCTGCAGCTTGCCCAAACGCTGGCACCAGGGCGATAGCACTTTGTCGTTGATGATAAACTCAACGATTTCCTGATTTTTACAGGTGACAATGAGTGCTTCTTCCTTAATTTTTACCCCATCAAGATTGGCCGCCGCCTGTTTCAATAATCCTTCGCAGTCTTCTGGCAGGAAAGGCTGATCCTCCCGGGCCATCAGGAATATCTTCAGTTCCTCAATACTGCCGCCAATCTGCTGGGTTTCCATCATTTTCTTTCGGGACAGATTCCAGACTTTATCCTTGTCCTGGTCAGCATACAGCGACAGGAACCGCTGCTCCCAAGGGCTGGGGTTATCCGCAAAAACAATACGCCCCTGCCGGTGGATAGTCAGTGCGGTTTCACAGGGCTCTGAAGCTTCGGCCTGATAGCTGTCCGTTATGCCGAGAATGTAGCTGCCAAGGGGCGTCAGCCGGAAGTAGCTCAAACCATCATAGCGGCTCAGGCACTCCATATTGCCATAATCATCGTAAAATGTTTCGTCGGTATCCGGTGGCGCCATGACCACATCAATCAGCCCCAGCGTGGCAGCGTATTCCACCAGCAAACACCGCAGGTAACGGGTCTCCAGCAAGTCCCAGGTCCCACCTTGAAATTCGCCGTCATCCGGGCCGTAAATATACAGAAAATGCGGCGATGTGGTTACCTCAAGATCAGCGCCGGTAATGAACATAAACCTGGAGAAATCTTCCATTGCGACCCACTCATTCACCTCGCACTGTTTGAGGTAAGCGATGATCGTCTCTCTTCTTTTCACGACATCGGTAAAAAAGCGCTTGCCCTTCCCGTTCTGCCCCTTGATTCTGTCGATTCGGCGAAATTCATCCTCCTTACGGTTGCTCACCCATTGGTTCCAGATATCCCTGATGATCTCTGCCGGGTTATTCCCGGTCTTCCTGGCGGTGATCAATGTTGTGCCTGACTGTTTGGCAAATTTGCTGTTCTCCAGCAGTCTCAGCCATCCGTAGGACAGCATAAGATCCATCCCTTTCGCCTCTTCACTGAAGACACTGTCATAATATTCATGAACACTCCCGGAAACCTTCTTTATAGTTGCACCGGAGGCAACACCGGTTTTTTCGCTGACTTTTAACTGTTTATCCTGCAGCAGAATCAACACTGAATGCAGCTCACTCAATGCCAACCGTTCACGTTCGAATAATTGGTAGTTCTCAGGTAGCGGTTCTGGCAGGGAGGATGTTTTGAGAATATCGGGTTCCGGTTTCTCAAGCATGAGGCGCAGGGAAACGATGATATCAAGGGGGATTTTCTGTGCTCCGTACCAGTCCGATCCCTCGGTGTAGAAAAACACGTCGACCGCATCTGTCAATTTCAGACTGTAAGAATACCAGCTTCGCTCCTGTGGTTTATCGGGAAATTTGCCGTATTTCAGCGTGAACCGGACTCGCTCAATACAGCCTGCATAGTTGAATACAGACTCCCGAAGAAAAGTCAGCTCCAGATCAGAAAGCCTGTTCACATAGACCTTCAGTAACGAAGGATCCGAAAGACCTTCCTCCAGGGCATCTACCAGCAAGGCTTTGCGAAGTTGTTTGGGTTTTACACCAAAAAACGTCAGATACCGTTTTTTCAGTGTATCCACGGTCTCCGCTGCAATCGCATCTTGTAAATCAGACATTGGTTTCACACACCATTTATTACTTCTTTGTTTTGACCGCTTTCAAAAACTGGCCTCCCTGACTAACGACAGTTCATGGAAAGAGGCTCAGAAAGATCTTCAGGGGATATGTGACGTTCTCACCGGATGGCCTGCCATAGACCGTGAACTGTGCATGCCGTCCGGACAAATTAAAGATCCATAAGGAGAACCGTAGCTTGCTGCAGAATTACGGGGAATTACTCCGCCGCCTTAACCGGCTCAAACAGCACGTTCAGGTCTTCCGCCGTAATTGATGGTTTTTTCTTGCTGGCATTATCCCCATAGAGCGAGTCAGCAATAGCCCTCTTTTTCTCTTTCAGCTGCTGGATTTTTTCCTCCACCGTACCTTCCGTTACCAGTTTATAGACGAAGACCGGCTTATCCTGGCCAATACGATGCGCCCGGTCACTGGCCTGGTCTTCCACGGCGGGATTCCACCAGGGATCATAATGGATAACAGTATCGGCGGCGGTCAGGTTCAAACCGGTACCACCTGCTTTCAAGCTGATCAGGAAGACGGGGACTTCACCGTTCTGGAAGGCATCAACCGGTTCTTTTCGATTACGGGTCTGACCGGTGAGTTTTACCCAGGGAATTCCCGCCGCTTTCAGCTTTTCTTCAATAATCGTCAGCATGGTTGTGAACTGGGAGAACACCAGAATCTTGCGGCCCTCCTCCACCATGGGCTCCACCAGATCCATCAGCAGCTTGAGTTTCGCAGAGTCCTTCACGGTGCTGGCCTGTTCCAGCTTCACCAAGGATGGATCACAACAGACCTGTCGCATTTTCAGCAGGGCATCGAGAATGACAATCTGGGAACGGGCCAGGCCTTTCTTCTCGATCTCCTGCTTAACCTTCGCTTCCATACTCGCACGAATCGTTTCGTACAGATCCCGCTGTTTGCCGCAAAGTTCCGTGGTACGGACGATCTCGGTTTTTGCCGGCAGCTCTTTGGCGACCAGGTCTTTACGGCGACGCAACATAAACGGCGCGACTCGTTTTTGCAGTTTTTTAGCCTGCTCAGTATTACCCTGTCGTTCAATGGGCGTGCGGTAAAAACGGGTAAACTGATCGTGAGCGCCCAGGAATCCCGGCATCAAAAAATCAAACAGTGACCACAATTCACCCAAGTGATTTTCCATGGGAGTACCGGTCAGGCAAAGCTTATGTTCCGCCTGCAGACAGCGCACCGCTTTGGCAATTTTCGCTTTGGGATTTTTTACCACCTGGGCTTCGTCCAGCACCAACAGATGGAAACAGGTTTTCGCCAACTGTTCAAAATCCCGCTGAATCACCCCGTAACTGGTGAGCACCAGGTCAGACCTGGCGATAACCTCAGCATCCCGGCTGCTGCCGTGGTGAATATGCACCTTCAAATCCGGCGTGAAACGTTCCGCTTCATGATGCCAGTTGTGCAACAGACTGGTGGGGCAGACCACCAGCGTCGGCGCACCTTTCCCCTTGAGTCGCTGCTTTTCCAGCTGAATATGAGCCAGGGTCTGCAGGGTTTTACCCAGCCCCATGTCGTCGGCCAGAATGCCATTAAGCCCATACTCCCGCAGAAACTGCAGCCAGGAGAGACCATCTTTTTGATAGTCCCGCAAATCCGCCTGCAGTGTTTTTGCCGGATTAACTGACTTTAGTCGTTTAAACTGTTTCAGCTTTTTGCCAATAGCCAGCAGCTTTTCACCTCCGGACCAGGGCAGGCCCAGCTGATCATATAGCTCCTGCCAGATTTCCGCATGGTAGCTCTGCAGCTGATATTCGTTCAGTGGGCGATCACCAAACAGTTCCAGCAGTGTGCCGGTAATCAGCTTTAATCGTCCGGCGGGCAGCTGCATAAACTTGCCCCCGGGCAGTGCCACCGGTACCAGGGCATCTTCATCCATGGTTTTCAGCACATCGATGGTCGGTAGCTGGTGGATCTGCCGGGCCAGCAGCGGCAGCAAATCAACAGGCTGACC
This sequence comes from Endozoicomonas sp., assembly GCF_031844845.1. GTDB lineage: Bacteria > Pseudomonadota > Gammaproteobacteria > Pseudomonadales > Endozoicomonadaceae > Endozoicomonas. The sequence goes on along the minus strand of NZ_JAVRMB020000024.1, from coordinate 5,366 downwards.
ATCAATCGTGATGCCGAGGCGCAGGTTAAACCAGTTGTTCTTTCCTGGCTCATCAGACTCATCCAGCTCGGCGTACCAGTCGCTGTCGCTGATGGGTTCGAACCGGAATGGGAAGTTGTCGTCTATGGTGACAGACCAGCCCAGTTCTTCCAGTTCCGGTAAGCCATCAATCATGAAGTTCAACCAGCGGTTGCGATACTGACTGCCGGGCAACCCCATAATCAGGTCATGCACATCCAGATCTGCGATCTCCTTAACACGCTCCATATGGTGCAGGTGAACCGGTTCAATAGCGTCCGGCAGCTGCTCAAGCGCAATATGTTCAACACTCATTTGCCGGGGAATCACCTGGTGGCCCTGGTCAGATTCAACAGGTTTCAGTGTCTGCTGGTGGCTGCCAAAAGGAATTAACTGACCATCGTAGTCAAAACTTACCTTTGCCCGCGCCAGCCGTTCATCGGACTTTTTATTTCCCATAGGAATACTGTCTAGCCGCAGCAGTGGTTTGGGCATAACCGTTAATATGGCCACTTTCTCTGGCAGTGAAATCGTACTTTTTGAAGATGCTTTGGTTTTACTACTGCCCTTCCCTTTCTTGCCATCGCTTTTCGCCGGAAAAATGGTGATCAGGGCTTCCGTTGTCTCTTCAATGCCGGCTTCATCCATCGGTGGCGCTTTTAACAATACGCTTAACAGCTCAATATCCGGCAGCCCGGTAAGGTCACCGCAATAGAATTCATTGTGATGCCGTTTGAGATAAAAAGGGGGTTCCGATGGGATTAACAGCAAAGGATGACCAGAAGCGCTTTCTGCCAATTGCGGGCGTTGCAGTCCCTGTTCATCCAGCTGCCAGCGGATTTCACCCTGAATAGCCGACTGTTGCACCAGCGGCAACTTCAGCTCCTGATCCACCACACAGCGCCCGGTGGCCATGACTTTTTCCAGCAGCTCATGGCCGTCTTCACCATTCAGTGTGATTTTGCCCTGATAAACATCAATCCGTTTATTGATGTAAGCCAGCCGGAGTATACGACGGTCATTCTCGGCCATACTGGCAGGCCAGTTGCCGTTGTGCAGGCAGTTATAAACTCCGCCATAAGCAGTTGATTTGCCATAGCCGCCATTTTTCAGATAACGGGAGAGGCAGACCTGTACAATCATTCCCCCGTGGTAGCTATTCTCCTCCAGTACATAGAGCACAATATTGGTGGTGTTGCTCTCTTTGGCCTGCGCCTGCTGTCTGCTCTCATGTTGTTTTGCCGTACTCTTTAACTGTCCCAACCACCGGTTACGCTGAGCCTCCAGCTCTCGTGCCTGAGCGGCCAGTTTCTCTTGCGGGGTAGGCAGTGACACTTTTGGCTGTGGCTCTTTTGGCTGTGGCTCTTTTGGCTGTGACACCTTTTGGATCGGTACGTCTAAAACCTGATTAACCATCTCCTCAATTTCAGAAGGCAGTTTATTGCCAAACTGCTTCGTCAGCAGTTTTTTCAGATTCTCTATCCCGGCTTCATAATCGTCGAGATCATCGTCATCCGAAAAATCCGGCGCATCATCCTCTTCATCCTCCATCAGCGCATTCAGCTTCCTGGCTCCAAACCGTTTCTCACCGGCCAGCAGCAGAGCCACGGCATGTTTGCAATTATCCTCAACAGGACAGCTGCAACGCCCCTCTATGGGTTCAGCACTGGAAAAGTAATTGAGATAAACATCCACTTCATAGGTTTTGCGGCCGCTGCCCCGTACCTCGCCAAACAGGACGTCGCCATCGTCATCCAGCTCCACGAGATTGACTTTGTTTTTTTTAAAATACTCTCGGCCCCTTTGCAGGGTGATGGGGGAAAAGATCTGGTTTAAATTGACTTTCAAATCGCTCATTGCGGTTGACTACTATTATTTTGGAGGCTGTGTTGAGGATAGACTGGAAAAAGCCAGCCAAAATATTACAGGCTGATCGCCAAAACAATAGTAGACAATCAAGGCAAGTGAATTGGGCATCCACCATCTGAGCCCACTTAACAGGCGGCTAACTATTGTTTTTTTGATAACGCCACAGGTTAGCTTTGCAGAATGTCGAGAAAACACTCCAAATCTCTGAAGGTCGTAAAAACATCACGGTCTGCCAGATTGAGGGTCTGAATCGCCTGTTGGGTTTCTGGAGTTGACTGCATAGCGGCCTTACCTGGATTGAAAGCATGTCTTGACTGGGGAGGAAATTCTAGCGGGGAAGTCTGGGCTCAGACAGCAGAGCAAGCAAGAGATTTATCATTACGGGTGTGCACTGTCATGACAGTAGTGCAATCGGCGAGAGCAGTCACCGACTGCGGATAACCTGAGTATTTATGCAGCACCATAAGATTAAAACCTTGACTCACCTCGCTCCCACGTCACTTCAAACACAACAGATATGATTGGATAATCACGAAAGTACGTGATGAAAAAATATTTTCCCCTTTAAAGTTTCCCTGCCTTTTCATGTTGTAACCTGTCATCACAACTCATAAAGGACAGCATGAAAAACGAACCCTACAACCAGTGGATTCAGTTTCGAATCAGCGACTCAGAGAAAGCTCTGATCAAAACCCGGGCAGCACAAAACAATCAATCCATCTCCGCTGATTTACGTTCACAGGCTCTGGAAACGAAGCAAGAAAAGCCAGAGCCCGATATCAGCAAAGCACTAACCGAAACATTGGCCAATATCGGTAACCAACTCAATCTCGTTCAGCGAACACTGGGAAAAGATAGATCACAGGAAGCCATCAACTTCCGAATGTTGAATCGGTTATTGAAACGCCTGATCCGGGGGTGGCCAAATGATCGCCGATGACAAAAAAACCGGCAACATCAGCCATGGTATAAAGCAGGCAACCTATATGCTGGACCCGGCCGCCAAAAGCCCGCAGAACAAAATGGGCGAAAAGGAAAGCAACCCGGACCGGGTCTTGCTGGTCATCACAGAGCATGCCCTGCCAGTACTGGCCAGCAGCCCGCCAAAAGCATCGGCCAGACAATTTATGCAATCCATCAACGAGTGGAACCGCCGCCATCGCAACGGACAGAAACCACCTGCCCGATCATGGCAGCATATCGCCATCTCCTTCAGCCCGAAGGATCATGAACAGGTAAGCCCAAAACGTGCCGTTGCTATTGCCTGCCATGCGCTCAGACTGGTAGCCGGTGGTAAACGACCAGTGCTGTATGTTGTACATGGAGATACCCAACACGTGCATGTCCATCTGCAATTTGGGACTGTCAACGATAAGGGAAAGATTCACAGCATCCATCGTGATTACGACGTATGGCTGGAGACCATGGCGCAGCTGGAGCACACCTATAATCTGACAAGGGTATCCCACCGGCGTACCTGCACAGAGCCCACACCGGGTAACGTTCCCGGCGAAGGCACCCCAACAGGTCGGGAATATCACGCCATGAAACGGACCGGCAAACCGTCAGGTAAAGCCCAGATCCGGTCAATCCTGGATCAAACTATCCTGCAAATTGAGACCGTTCCGGAACATCGAAAATTTGCCCGGTTTGTGAAGGCCCTGAAAAAGGCCGGAGTTGGTCTCAGTGCCAATATCCGCCCGGACAACCATGTTGCAGGTATCCGTTTTTATCACGGTATTTTTAGCACCAGTGGGATTAAAGGATCTCAATTAGCCCGGAATTACTCATGGCCGAGGCTGGCGCAGCATAACGGGTTTCAACCGGAAAACCCCCACCATATTGATCTACTGAAGGCAGCTGATATCCGGGTGTTACAATGGCTTTATACGCTTCGGCGCAAAGCAGGCACTCAGAATGAAGGGGCAAAACCGAGAACCATAACGCCCGCTGAAATTGAGATTCCAGAGGTTTATCCTCAGTGGCTGCAGGAATATCTCAACACATTAAAGACCGAAACTTGCGAAACAACGAACAAAGCAGTCCCCATCAGAAACCTGGTATCACGGATGGCTATGCGTGCCCGGCAACTGTATCAGGCATGCCTGCGCAAAGCCCGGAGAGGATGGCGTATCCTTCATCGCACAGGAAAATCAACCGAAAATCCAGCTTCGCATATACTGGTAGGCGATTGTGAAAAGAACCGAACCATAAAAAGGTGAGACACAGTGAGCCATATAAAGAAGCCCCCACTACTCAGCCAAATTCAGGAACGATGTCATACAACTGGTCAGAAACTCCACAAAATCCAGAGCCGAAATCGCAGAGTTTCTGGATGTGAACCCCAGCACCCTGAATAACTGGATGTCCCGGGCAAAGCCAAAAAAGGACAACCTCAAATCAGGCGCAGAAGGTCATAAAGATTCCTCATCAGCAACCGCCAGCAAATACACGCAGGAAATTCTGTCAACACTTTCGCAGAAGCCCGGTGACGAGAATAATCAAAAGGAAAGTCGCTCAAAGGACAAAATCGCCATGGAGCAAGACCTGTTCAGTGATGAAGTACTAACGCGACTCAGGGAGCAGAAACGGTCCAACTCTCTTGAAAACACCGGGAGAGGCATACCAAAGCGGGCAGCTCGCGATGAGAAGGTATCTCAAAAGCATGAGACGATTGAGCAGCTAAGAAAGGAAAATGCCAGGCTGTCCCGGCAGAGGGATACGTATCGGGAGGTAGTAATTTTACTGGCGATGCAGGGCGAGGAGGGAGATGTTTAAAACCAGCTACAGCCGGAGACTTTATCTGTAGTAATCAAGATTTGATCTGACACTTTTCGACGTCGATCTTACTAAGACCACTACAACCAATATGGAATGGAGCTCCGGCAAGCAATAACCGGGCAGTAAGTAGAAAAATCCAGTAAAAGCCTTCATCGAACATTATCGGGCAAGGGGAACCCAAGCATGGATAATCTGGCAGGCATATTTTCGGCACTACGTGAAAACCTGAAGGTGTCGGTCGCTACAGGTACAGATTATGCCTGAACCAGAAGCACCGGGTAGGGACATCAGACAATGAGCGGAGAAAAATGAAACAACTGGCGAAATCCAGCTTTTTCTGAAACTAAGAATAAAGCTCATCCATAGAAAGGCTTAGCATCAAACTATCCAGCGTAACAATATCCCCGTAGCCATAGGTCACCACCACCTCAAAGCGTCCTTCATTCCACATACGCTTTTCTATAATGGCGCGATCCGGATCGACCACCAGATATTCACCGTTTGTCGAATTGAGGATATGGCCGTACTCTGCTGACTTATACACACGATCAGTAAGCTCTGTACTTTTAGATAGCACTTCAACCAATACGGTGGCCGATTCACACATGTCGTCATATCGGCGATTCTGCTCGCAGGATACCATCACATCAGGATATCGAAATGACTGAACAAAAGCAGACTCAACTTTGAGCCTGACA
>NZ_JAVRMB020000023.1:0-3976 GCF_031844845.1 Endozoicomonas sp. | reverse complement strand
ACACCTGGCTCATGAAAGTCTGGCAGATAAGCTAAGCCTGACAGCAAAAATGCTGGTGAGTAGTGCTGGCCAGAGAGTAAAAGAAGGTATTTGACAGTGAACGCCTGCCACAGTGAGTTGAAGCGATGGATTGATGGCTTCTTCAAAGGTGCTGCCAGCAAAGGTGCTGCCAGCAAAGGTGCTGCCAGCAAAGGTGCTGCCAGCAAAGGTGCTGCCACCCAGTATTTGCAGCGCTATCTGGATTGGAAGCGTTATCTAAAGACTCATACGTTCTCACTCGAAGGTTTTTTAGATCAGATTTCGATTCATTGGGCTCAACAACACATAACCTGAACTGAGCCTCGTTAGGTAAAGTCATCAATATTTATATATAAACAAGGGTTGATTTAAAATGACTGTCGAACAAAAAACTGAAAATGGTATTGATTATCAAAGATGTCGACGTGGCTTGATGCAAGATGTTCAGAATCAAGAAGCTAGTTATAACGGTAGAAAGTGCGCTTCTGCTGAGGTGTCTTCAGATAATACTTTTATGGGTTTGTCAGGTGAAACCTGGTTAGAGGATTCTACCAATTCAGAAAGAAAGATTGTTGATGCTCGTAGTATACATAAAACTAAAGGAGCTATTGGAGATATGCAATCTGAGCAGAATCAATCAAGAGGGGTTTCAGGTTCTGATGAGTCAGATGCAGAAGGAGAATCAGAGGAACAGCTTTTTTGTTCGGCGGAAACAAAAAGAATTGATTTTAAACTGGATTGTCCTCAATCGAGGATAGGTTGTAAAAATAATGGTCAAAATAATAAATATAACAATCAAGAATATGATTATAGTGTAGTAACCTCAGGTCGTGACGAAAGTTCTGAAATATCTTCAGATGACTCGGATGTTTCAACGGTAGCTATTGATATTGCAGAGTTGGCAACAGATAAGGGAATCTCAAAAAAAAACAGCGGTATTGAGTTTGTTAGAAAAAGAATCAATCCAGGATTATTATCTCAAGCCACATTTGTTTATGGACCGGCATTAGCTTACGCCGCATACACGGCTTATATATATTCATTGCCGGAATATAATGACAAGGGGGAAGATGGTGAGGTACTTCCTGCTTATACGATATCGAGGGCTGCCGCTGCATTTGCTGAGGGTGCTCTGGTGGCTGGAGTTATTCCTCTGCTAGAGGTATGTGCAGATAAGCTGAGAAATCTAAAAATATGTAATTCTTATATTTTCAGACACCTGTATTCAAGAAAAATTGAGCTGCATAAAGTTGCAGGCATATCTTTAACTGCTGCTGGAGTCGTTCATACTGCTGGTCATCTTGCCCGTGCTGGTAGCCCTGTACTGACAACGCAGGAAGGTATTACAGGTCTTCTAATGTTATTGGGGAATGGCGTTATTGCCGGCAGTTATTTGTCTTTGAAGTCTGACTGTTTCAAGAGAAGGTTAACTTATCTTACAAGTATGAAAGCTCACAGGTATGGGGCCTTTGCCATGGTTGGATTACTGGCGGCACATAACAGTGATCGTCGATTGTTACCATTCGTTGGTTGCCTGATGGGCAGTGTGTTTGCAGACAGATTAATTACTCATGTAAATCATCATTTTGTCACTCCAATATACTCAATTCAATTGCTGGGTAGCCGTAAAAAACAGATGTTCATCCAGGCAGAACTGCCGGGAAGAATGGCCGCTCCTGTTCCCGGGCAGTACTTCAAGCTAAAGCTCCCGGAGCTAGATGTTGTTTCTGGATTCAGAAACTTTACTGGCGGTGGTATCATTGATGGAAAAATTCATTTTGTTATCAGTAAATCAGGAATTGGAACTACAAAAATGTTTAACGCTGTAATTGAAGATTTCAATAAAGAGGGAAAGGAACAGGTTGGAGACTTGACTAAGTTAGAGCTGATTGGGCCGTATTCCTCAGTTCTGGAAACCATACACTATGAGAAAAGAGTTATTATGGTAACTAGTGGCGCAGGTTGTAATTTGGTCACAGCAAAACTTCTCTATCATTATAAATCATCAATAGCCATCACCATGATGGCTATTCACTGTTGTACAGAGCCTGAAGAGAGTCTGTCCATTATCCGGACTTTAAATGTCGCTCAAAAATATATTGGTGGGTCGATTCATTTATTTTTCTCAGGGGATAGGGTGTCTGATGAAGATTACACAAATGGGTTGCAGAATATTAAAGATCTTCTGGGTCAGATTGAAAATGTCAGGGTTTATGAATACAACATTGATGATCCTTTAGTTGAATCTGATGAGTTAAGTTTGAAAAGGCCTGAGAGAAAAGGTTTTACTCTGGCTAGACAAACAAAAGTAGATAATAAAGAAGGCGGGGAAGGAAATGTTGATCAGCCGTCGTTAAGAAAAATAAGAGTGCATATTTATAATAAAGTAAGAGTTTCTACTGAATCATTGCCTGAAAGTTTGATTAAGGAATCAAAACAATATGTTGAAAAAAATGGCAGAGGTTGCATGCCAGCAATATACGGTTGTGGAAGTGAATTCAGTAGCAATATTGCCACATCATTGAATAGCACAGTTGCTCAATCAGGATGTAAAATTTTGACTGAATTTCTGTAGCAGATTATGTTCGGGGAGAATTTTTCTTTGATTAGTGATGTTAAGGCCTGATATTTTTTGGCTCAAAAAAACACTGGTACGAGGAAAAATTGCCCATAGTTGTCTCCGTGAGGATAATACCTGTCTCCTTGAGGAGAATGCCCGGCTGAATGAGCGCGTTACGGCTCTTGAGAATGAGATCCATCGTCTTGGGGGACTCAACTGCAAACCCGACATAAAGCCCAATACCAAACCGCCAGAGCCTCCAGGTGACGACCAGCCAACGGACGACGATTCCGACTCTACAAAAGCAAATTTCATAAGTACTCCCTTAGTCTTATGTTGGGAAATCTGGACATGTTGTGAAGTTATAGAAGAAATTAAGGCAAGAGGAGGGGGAAGTACAGAAAGGGAGTAAGCATAAGAGGGGGCTTTAATTCCCCTCTTATGCTCTACTGTCAGAATTAACCAAAGTTACCCGCGATGTAATCTCGCGTTTTCTGGTGGTCAGCATTATGGAAAATCTTTTCTGTGGGGCCAAACTCCATCAGCTCACCCAGATACATAAAGCCAGTGTAGTCTGAGATACGCATCGCCTGTTGCATATTATGGGTGACGATGACGATGGTGTATTTTTCCCTCAGCTCAGTGATCAGCTCTTCAATGGCGGCGGTGGCCAGTGGGTCCAAAGCCGATGTTGGTTCATCCATCAGAATCACTTCCGGTTTCAGGGCGATGGTGCGGGCGATACAGAGGCGCTGCTGCTGACCACCGGACAGGCTGCTGGCATCGGCGTCTAATTTGTCCTTTACCTCTTTCCAGAGGTGAGCCCGCTTCAATGCTTTTTTGGCGCGAATGGCCATTTTCGGTGCGGACATGCCACCCTGCATTTTCAAGCCAAAGGTGATGTTGTCATAGATGGACATGGGGAATGGCGTTGGCTTCTGGAACACCATACCTACTTTTGAGCGCAGGGCGTTCAGGTCTACATTGTTTTTGAGAACATCTTCTCCGTCCAGTAACACCTCACCATCGGCATGCTGAGTACCATAGAGGTCATAAATACGGTTCATGGTGCGCAGCAGGGTAGACTTACCACAGCCGGAAGGGCCGATCAGTGCCGTTACCCGGTTGTTGTAAACCGGCATGTTGATGTCTTTCAGCGCAGGCTCGGCATTTTTGTTGTAGTAGAAGTTCAGGCTGTTAACCTCCATACGAGGCACAGGGTTGGCACTGCTTAACTCAGTGACAGATGCAGGCTTGGCCAGCGGGTTGTTCTGTGCTTCAAGAGTCTGTTCGATTGCTACATTCATGGTCATTTGGCAGCCTTTCTTGCTTTCAGCCAGCGAGGTAACACGGTGGCCAGAATATTTATAATCAGAATAAATGTGGTGATCAGCAGAG
>NZ_JAVRMB020000022.1:0-5418 GCF_031844845.1 Endozoicomonas sp. | reverse complement strand
TGTATCTTTCGTCGGCAGCGTCAGATGTGTATAAGAGACAGAAATAATACAGTACCAGTACCAGAGGCTAAATTCGCAGTGATTTTTTTAACTACATTCAACTACATTACGGGATGTACATCAGATGCTATAACGACTCTTGGCAGTAAAGGCTCAACGATAACTTCTGAACCAGATACAGATTCTTATAATAATAAAACAGAAACACAGACAACACCTGACAGTAAATACTCGACGATTGCTTCAGGGCAAACCACAGCCTCATATACCACAACAGAAGTTCCAATAAATATGAGTTCTACGGTTACCTCTGAGCAATCCACTGCTACAGAAGCAGTAATTACATCCTGTAATACCCAACGGCAGTTCCTCTGTATTGAAGACAATATCAGGGAGAATAAGTGTATCCATATTAGCCATTATTGTGATGGGGAGCCTGATTGTCTTAATGGTAGCGATGAAAACCTTAAAAACTGCACTACGTATTGTGAAACTAAAAATAAATTTTACTGCCCCGAAGATACGTGTATAGACAAATCTGAAGTATGCGATACCTATTACGATTGCGTTGATGGTTATGATGAAAAGGATTGTGAGCAACCTTGTAGACGTGATCAATTTGACTGTGGGGAAAATTCTGATCCTCGATATAGATGTATTGAAAAAGAATTTGTGTGTGATCGTGAGCCTGATTGTAAAAACAATTCTGATGAAAAGGATTGTGACGAACCTTGTAATCCTGAAACTGAATTTTTTTGTGCTCAGGATATTTTTTCAGAGGACAATCCCTGTATTCCAATTGATTTAAAATGTGATGGAAATGAAGATTGCGTAGCGGATGACTCGGATGAATTGAATTGCAATTTACCGGGACAGGCAACTACAAACATTAGTCCAACCAGCGCTTTCGATAAATTGATAACTGTATCTCCTTCTATTCCCCCCTGTGACAGTGATACAGAGTTTTACTGTTCTCAAGATTCAGAGTCTACTAACTTCCAATACTGCATTGGCATTAATTTAAAGTGTGACGGTGTAGAGGACTGCTCGAATGGTTCGGATGAAAAAAACTGCACTGAAGCAGTGACTCCAATTCCGGGTACCACTGAAAGCACCAGCAGCCCACAATCATTCTGGGATTCAGTTTCTGATTACACGACTTATCTGCCCTGGGGGACAAACGATCAGGAAGATGAAGAAGGTAATAAACAGAGTAATGCTTCTCTGGTCGCCATTGGTATAGGTATTGGAGTGACTGGATTGGTTGTCACAGCTGCTGGGGCTGGCAGTGTGTGGAATGCAGTCAAGCATCGTGAAGAGGGGCTCAGGCAAGGGGAAACGATCAGTTGGAAGCATGCCTTATGGGGAGGGCTCAAAGATATCGCATGTCTTAAGATAAGAAGAACACAGACTGAAACGGCTCGAAATAGTTATTCAAGAAGCGAGCTGACGGTGATGAATTCCCAGTATTATGAAAAAATCCCGGAAAGCTTATCAGATGACTGAAAGAATTTGACAGAGTTCCTTCACAACAGGCACATAGTAGAAGTGGGGATTATAAATATCAGAAGCTGAATCAGTGTGACGCCTCTATTGCTTATAAAAAACCATTTGAAGATGCGTAGACGACAAGTAATTAAAGTCCCGGAAGCTTAGATCAACTAAGGAATCGTCCCAAAATAAGATCCCTATGTTACTGAGGGGCTCAGTTCAGGTTAAGTGTTGGTATACGTCCCAAAGCCAGTAACGCCGCGAAATTCTCGAAATTACTGAGTCCCTCGGTACAGCAAGCTTTCAGCGACTTGTGGAAAAATACCAACACTTAACCTGAACTGAGCCTTACTGAGGCTTGTTAAGGCCGTTGCCCGCTGCCCGAAAAAGCACAAGCGAGCCTGGTTTTTTCGGACTACGGGCATCGGACCACGGACAACGTTCATTGAAATGGGGAAGTTATTCAAGGACAGTTCCCAAGGGTGGTGAACTCACATGAAACTCGTCTTCAATTCTGGCGGGTAGAATATTCCCTACTCCCATAAAATCAGCAATAAATCAGTTATGCGGGTGATGATAAATATCGAATGCCTTGCCCTGCTGCATAATCCTGCCTTTTCGGTCGATTGTTACCATCTGGTAATAGTGATTGTAACTATTCAGCACCCTGTTCGTAGCACATCTTGTGTTGTCCAAAGAGTCATAAGCACTACATATGATTAACAGAACTTTAGTCACCATAGATTTTGATGTATATCATCAAAAAATACCGGAAATTAAAAAATAAAGTAAGTGTATTGTTACTTTTAATCCTTTGGTACAGCTCAATTTAGATGAATTTAAAATTCATCTGAGGGTGCTGAATAGTTACTAGTGATTTTATGTTTTTGATGATTATCATTATTCAGGAAACAATTAAACTACGCTTCATTCCAACAGGGGAAGTGGCCCTTACCCAGCCCTGTTCAAATTTTGTATATTTATCTGATCACTGATTATCTTTTGACAATACTGTGGACAGTTTTTAAAGAGCGTAATGCCCGTGGGGCAAAGCCTGCGTGTAGGGGCTGGTATTTAATAGCAAGTATGGGTCGGCGCAGAGTTGCTATTAAATGCCTTATAAAGCCACAGGCCCCGGAATGCTTGGGCTAAAACTGTCCGAAGTATTGTTGTTCTACTTAATAACTTAATAACTTAATAACGGTATGACTCTATGAAACCTGTAGAAACTGATACGATACCAAAACCACCTTCACACGAAACAGCAAGCAAGACTGATGCTACTCATGGTCAAATGGGTCTTAGACTTGTTCGGTATTGGTTTAAAATAGAACATTTGATGGGGGGGCATACATTTCAGGATGCCCAAAACCATCCTAATAGGGATGTGGAATACTTTCTAAACCGTTCATTAGAATCATATGAAGAAGGTAAGATCTACATATCTGGTTTCTTCAGGTGCGCAGCGATGCATGTTTTAGATGAGTAAAGCTACCTTTGGCTTACATCAATAGTCGGAAATCTCCGTAACGACTATCACTGCCTGTTGATTATCGTTACGGCTCAGGCTTAAAGCTTAATAGCTGTTCATTGTAAAGCACGTCAAATAATTTAGCTGAGAATCCTTCAGTTATTTCTGAATCTTCCCAGAGAATGAAAGTTGCGCCATTTTTTTTGTTAGATGGATAAAATATGCCGTACTTTTTAATACCATTTTCTAAATGAACTTGTTTGATATGAGTCAATATAATCGTAGAATCTAAAAACGTATTTAGATTATCGCTCATCATAAAATGAATGAATCTTAAAAAGCTCACGATTTGTTCTGGAGTTTTCAATTTACCCAAAGCCTTTTTTACCTCAGGCAGTCCTTCTTTTGCTTGTATGTATAATACAGTATACATTACATACAATCAACACTTTCCCTGTAATACTTTTGCTGCTATTTCTCGGTAAAACTCAGGCTTGGTAAATGACCTGCTGGCACAAGCAAAAGACGGTTAATCATGAAAGAGTAAATTGAGAGTTCCCAGTGATGCGGTGAAGTCAGCCCGTGCGGAAAGATGAGAATTTCTTTTCCTGCTGTATGAAGCTGAGGATGGGTAAGATGCTGATCAGGAAAAAAATCTCATCTTGGAGACGGAACGGGATAGCCATAGTACGAAGTTGAGATTTTGTAAGATGGTGGTTGGCGAAAGGGCAGCAGCCCTTTACTGGCCTGATAAGGCCAGCTTGGTAGGATCTCAAATTTCTGAAAAATCTGTATCGGGGGATGGAATTATAAGAAAATGGCTTTTAAAGCCAAGTTTTTATGCTTTTCCGCCTTGCGTATATTTTTGTTGTTTTTCTGGTACTTCATTCCAATTTCTCTGAAATCCTAAAAATTTCAGAGAGGCTCTCTTGAAGAGATCTTTAAGGATCTCTTGAAGATACTCTTGGGATTAGTCTTAAACTGGTCAACTTTGGCCATTATTAGTCTTAAACTGGTCAACCTTTTTGCCTTATTAGTCTTAAACTCGTCAACTTTTGGCTTTTTTGGGGTTCATAAACCAAACGTTCGTATGCTTCTTGTAATAAACAATTGGATCTTTCTCGCCAGTTTTTATTTCTATATTAATTCCAAACTTATCTCTTAGTACGTCCAGCTCAGAAATAACCTTTTTTTTCACTCTAGATCGAGTTTCTTTAGCCATGCCATCAGGCTGAACACCGATGTTATTTAGAATTTGGCTCAATCTCATGTTTAATTCATTGTGAGTAAGACAGTACCTAACCAGCGACTGTGTTGCTGGGTTCTCCAGATCCAGAATTGCATCTGTTAAGGCTTCTGTGTGGACATTGATATCTTCTTCAAAAAAGGCTAAGTAGTGCCTGTTGAAAGTTACTGTATACAGCGGATTTCCAGTCTTTCCTGTTTCAATGTTGTTCCCACGCATTAAGCAATGATCATTCAATACGCTGCATGCAATACGTTCAAACTGCCCTTTGCTTGGCTCCAGAATGATCTGAACTATTTGCAAATCGTCCAGCTTGGACTTAATCCAGTTATTATTTCGGTGTGAATTTTTCCCTAGAGCTTTTTGAAGATCGTATAATGTAAATCTAAACTCCCACGAGCCATCAGAATAAATGGCTGAAGGCTTATAATGAGTCAGGATCACCCCCACTAAATCTCTGTGTTCTTGCGTTAAACGCTTACCCCTAACTGTCACTTTTCCATGCTGGGATTCGATAATCAGGTCATCGAATTTTTCCCCCTCACCTGATTTACTGGGAGAAACATTGGAATACGGCCTTGATGGATCGTCGTGGTTGGAAATCTCAATTTGTCTTTTTTATTATATTTTCTCACTTCAGAAGATCTCCATAGTTGCCAGATAGCCCATTATTTCCAGATGCTTTCGGTGTTTGTTTAGGGCTTACAGGGGTTTCTGAATTGAGTTTTGCGTCTACCAAAATCCCACCCTTCGTTCTCTTTAGCCAGTGAATACCCTGATTTTCACTATAATTTTGCTTTGAATTAAACAGGCTTACATGCCTGATGCGCTGTATATTATCAAAACCACGTTTCTTGGCTTCATCCTCGCTCATCGTCGTCAGGTTTATTTGTGATCGTGGATTGTCGGTAAGAACCGAGCTACCACGAGCTGCTGTTTGATCAAGGCTTTTATTAAGGGCTGCCAGGTAGTTATCGGCTAGACTCTCCCTTAAAAGGGGCGAGTTTGCGCCGACATTTCGATCAAATTAACTACCTGAATCCGTAGCTTCATAGCAGATGGATTCCGTTACATCCCTTGCTACACTTAGCTTGCAGGCTATAAATAGTGATTTCTTTTTTGCACCTACTGAGTGCATTTTTGGATAATCAAAAAAACAGCATTTTTCATGGATCAATAATTACAGAGCCTTTACGGCAGAAGGGTTTCC
>NZ_JAVRMB020000021.1:0-5817 GCF_031844845.1 Endozoicomonas sp. | reverse complement strand
GGTTCGGGTTTCTGTTTTTCCGGTTTCGCTGTTGATGTAGGAGAAAGTCACTTTTCCATCCTGGCTGGTCAGTATGTTTTTGTCGCTACTAAGGAACAGCTAAGGAACAGGATAAGGAACAGCATCAAGGAACAGGACATCCATATGGATATGGATAAGGAACAGGATAAGGAACAGGATAAGGAACAGGATAAGGAACAGGAAAGGAACAGGACATCCATAAATTTCTATTCGTCTAGATTGAACCATCGTTTTACTTAAGCTTTCGCTCTGGATTTATGGATGTCCTGTTTATTTCTCATCAATCAGTTGCTTACGGATTTTTCCTTCGGAGGATGCCCGGAACAGAACGCCATGAGGCACAACCACTCCCATACGACCAGTCTGTGGTTTCAGGGTCTCAATCATATGACTGATAAATGCGTAATCGCCTTTGGTTTTGGGGGGAATACCCCGGCGAAAACGACCAAATGGGTCGTGCTCTGCATCGTCATGTCCCCACTTATCCAGCGAGAACGGAGGATTCGCTGTGACCACATCAAAATGCATCAAGCCACCAGTGGCATCCTGAAGTTTCGGATTACGAATGGTGTCGCCCCACTCAATACGATGGTTATCTTCACCATGAAGGAACATGTTCATCTTTGACAGTGACCATGTGGAGCCAATAGCTTCCTGTCCAAACAGTGCGTACTTCTTTGAACCGTTATAGTTCTTTTGTACTTGCTTACCGCACTTCATCAGGAGCGAACCAGAACCACAGGCAGGATCACAAATCTGGTCGCCTTCTTCAGGCTCCAACAATATTGCCAAAAGGTCAGAGACTTCAGGTGGGGTATAAAACTCACCGGCAGACTTACCACTGCCAGCAGCAAAATGCTTGATCAGATACTCATAGGCGTTACCAATGACATCCAGAGATCCAACCCGGCTGGGTCGCAAATTCAGAGTCTCTTTACCGAAGTCTTCCAGCAAGTGACGCAGAATATCGTTCTTCTGTTTTTCATCTCCCAGCTTGTCAGTATTAAAGCTAATGTCCTGAAACACATTCTTCAGTTTGGTGCCGTTGGCTTCTTCAATAGCATGCAGGGCTTGGTCGATACGGCTCCCGTTGCCTGCTTCATAGCGATTTTCGTACAGATTCCAGAAGGTTGCCCCAGCCGGAATCTTAAAGGACTGGCTAGCCAGCATCGCATCAACCATTGCTTGATTGCCGCCAAACTGTGTAGTCAGCTCATCCAGTTTGTCTTGATGCACATCTGAGATGTACTTCAGGAACAGCATTGTCAGGATGAAGTCTTTGTAGATGGAAGGGTCAACGGTTCCCCGGAAGGTGTCACAGGCCTTCCAGACAGTATTATTGATGTCTTGCTGATTAATCGGGGAGTGAGGCATATCTGTGCTCAGTTTTTACTCTGGAAAAAGGGTTAAGAATGTGGGGTCAGGTTGTTGGCAATGATGCTAAGCCGCGACTGAATGTTGGCGGTCATCTGTAGCTGAAAAATTGGTTCATGATACACGAAGCACAGAGGTTGGGCATGTGGTCTGTTGTAAGTGCTGGGGCCTATAGGCCTTTGTGCCTATCTGAATTAAGAACAGCTTACATGTCTAGAGCCAGCACACATTCAAGGCGTTGAATCAGGGTGAATGGGATGATTAACCGTACTGGCTCTGCTTAACGTCGCCTCGAAGGAGGTCAGCGACAGACTAAATTAAGGTAGCGATGCTGCTGAAGTTTTTGGCCATAATAGGGGTACTGGAATTGGTGGTTTTGTGGATACGTTTACAGATTGTTGGGGGGATATTGAGGGAGGAGTGGAAGTGGACAAGGTGAATAATCGCATTGCAGATAAAGTACAATGGCAAATATGAGATTGATGGCAGGTGATCTTGCATGAGTAGGTAGAAGTTTGCTATTGAATATTTTCTGTTGGATAAATCTGTGGGGGAAGACCTGCCTGAAGCCTTGCCTACAGAGGGATTGAACTATTTGTTGATCGGGAGGTTTAAATATCCGATTACAAACTATCACCTACTTAGCTAGTTCCCATCCAGAAACGCTGTAGGCCACGTATGGCATGCGGTCAGGTCTAAAAAAACCATTTTGTTTTGACACCTGCTCCTCACGACTTTCGGGGCCTGTAGCGGAGTTGATGCGATTTTTCCGTAAATTTGAAGCACCTTGAATCTCTATAGCCTATGTGCCCCAAGGGCTAGAGTTTCTGGATGGGAACTAGCTAGAAGTTTGCTTTCGTATAAATTGGCTGATCATATGGTTAACTTTATTTAATAAACCGATCATCACCAGTAACGCCAAGCCTTAGAAAAATGGTCGATGCTTATTGATAAAGTGGCCAGTTGTTAGATTTTCAATATTTATCGCCGGAAAAATCAGGAATGCCATCCACCAACGCTGCCTTGGTTATAAAAGAATTTGAACTTATTCATTTATTAGTGGTCAAAGTATTCGATAGCAAACTACCACCTACTTAGCTCTGAAGCCATTACGACATGAGGAATATTCCTTAATGTTTACCCTAAGAGTGCTACTTTGGCTTTACCCGTTTGAAAATGACTTGTAGATCAATAAAGTTATATACGAAAGCAAATGGCTGGTTACTTATTACCTGAATCCGTGACTTCTTAATTAATCCCAAGAAATTGGAAAATCCGGAAACCCTTCTGCCGTAAAGGCTCTGTAATTATTGAGCCATGAAAAAAGCTGTTTTTTTGATTATCCAAAAAAGCACACAGTAGGTGCAAAAAAGAAAGCACTATTTATAGCCTGCAAGCTGAGTGTAGCAAGGGATGTAGCGGAATCCATCTATCATGAAGCTACGGATTCAGGTTTATGTCAATTTTCCTATTTTTCATTTATGCTGCATTCGTATAATATTTTTCACCGAAAAATAGGGAATACTATCTATCACTGCCACCTTCATTATAAAAGAATTGAACTTATTCCTTTGTTAGTGATCAAAATAAGGAACAGAGCTGCCTATAAATACGCAGCAAGCCACCCCGTAAATCCCAGGAAAAACCGTCCAAATCATTTTGTTTTACAAATTAATTAATTCTTGCAGAGGTAACGAATGGCTAATACAAACATTTCTAATACTATAAAAGCATGTCCTTTACCATCCGAAATAACAACTGGAAAAAGTAATGCCAAGTCAGATGATAAAGTTAAATACACTAACCAATCAGGAATAACATTTACAGTACATATAGTTCCGCAACAAATGATAAAAAACAAATGCCTTATCTGCCATGAAGTGGCAATCGTAGCCAACCCAATATGCTTGGAAGATAGGCATCATGTTGTATGTCAGGTGTGTGCACCTAAAATTTTAGATAACAAAAACACTCGTTGCCCACAATGTAACGTATCAAATACTAAGGCAACTTATGACCATGTATCAAAAGAGTCAAAACATTATTTGCGGGAGCTTAATAATACTAAAATTTCATGTGATAGCTGCGAATATACTGGGGATTTTTCAAGTATTAATTCACATACCCATGGTAATGAACCATCGCCTTCTCCATTTTGGCCCCCCCCTGCACCAGCCAAAACATCATATAATATTCCAGAGCAAAAACTGCACCCAGCAGTAAATACAACCTTTGAAGATTCAGAAATAAGAACGGAAAGGATTGTTGACAGCTTATTCGAACAATTGAAAGACACAGATATCTTGGAAAAATGTGAAAGTTTATGCATTACACTTGGACTGAATGCTAGTGATCTTAAGGAGGTAAGAACCGAGACATCTGCCAAGATAGCCAGCGGAAGATGTCAATATTCAGGGCCTTTTCTGACTTACTTTAAACTGCTATTAAAAAAGTGTTTTTCAATAAGGAATACTAGAGCAGGTTTGCCGCCTATGAATCTTCAATTATGTAAAATAGCAGTTAGATGGACAGGGTTAAGGTGCGAGGAGATTGCTCAGTCTTTAAGTTGGCCTGAATAAGATTTACTTTTAAGGTAGTACGGCTCAGGGCAGACATTAAGCACTCACCCTTTGTTTTCAAAGGCTACAGAAAGCCTTACCTGCAAGAAGACAACATGGCGCAGGAAAGACAGTAAAGAGTTGGTTTTGTGGGTGTGTCAGTACCGTTTATTGGATAAATGGGGGGCACCGACAGCTATGTAGCCCTTACTACACAGTGACACATCCTTAATGTTTTACCCTAAGACGCCAGGCATTAAATGGCCAAAATCAAGAAATAGCAAGAAATAGAAGAAATAGGACAGCCACAATTTTAAAACTCAATGATAATTGATTAACTTTCTTTAAACGACCTCATCATCGTCTGTAACGCCAGCTCCTTTTCCGTGGTGCCCGTGGTGATCTGGCTTAACTCCAGACAGTTTGTCGATCGCTTCAGTTTTCTTACTTAATGACTCCTGCCTTTTCCAATACGTCCTGCGCCTGATCTTCTGCGGCTTTGATCCATTCCCCGCACACTTGCTCACATTTCAGGCTCCAGCGATACACCGTCATCCGGCTCACATCATTATTGACAAGCACCACCTTGCCCTGCCGTAGCTCTGGATATTGAATCAGGTACATTAAAAAAAGTTGCAGCATCACCGGGTTGGTTCGGATGTCTTTCGGTATGCGCTCGTCCGTCCTGAATTGATGGTTCACTTTGGCCCAGTGCTGCTTCCGGTTATTGTCGTTGTCGTCATAGCGAATGATCAGGATTGAATACAATGCCGGGGTCATGTTTTCCCGCAAATGTCGATTCGATACACCATCATCACCGATGCGTTCATCCTTTGTTCTACGCTGCCCTGGTGGCACTCTACTCCTGCGATACCCGCTGTTTATATCCTGCTGCCAGCTTGCTGATTTAATCATGTGTTCCAGTGTCCCGAATATTCGTTGCAGTGCGGGTTCGAGGGCAAAGTACATGGTGCCTCCTTTAACTCAGGGCTGTCTGGATGCGTACTCCTGTCGATCGCATAACGGGTTGATCAATACTATTCAAAGACATCCCTCCCTAGCTGTTAGCCATATCAAACGGGAATTTCTTCCTGCCAATACCTTTCATCACTTCCACGACATCCCGGCTGCTGCGTAACCATTCGCCATCCCAATAAAACAGCATGTTTTCCCTGCCCATCTTGTAAAAACTGCCGTTTAGAAATCCGATTGCGTCCCTGGGTATCATGGTTAGACTCCTTTTAATTCTTATGGGTTGCCAACAAACGTCTTGCGGTACGCCTTCACGTCTTCCCGTGTCTGCCTCACCAGCTCGGATTCCAGCCCGTACAATTCCTCAAAAATCTTAGGACTTCGATGGATTGCATCCCCTTCGTGCCGGTGATGACCCGGGCAAAGCGGCATGGTGTCAAAGTGGCTGGCCCGTCTTCCTGCTCCCGCCCCCTTGCGCTGGTGATGCACCTCTGCCGGTGTGCCGGGTCGGTTATTGATCCGGCAGGCAATACAGCCGAGCTGGGCAACATCCGATAGATATTGTTTTTCTTCATTGGTCATCCCTGTCTATCCCCCACTTTTTCAGCCTGTAAACCATCGTCTTTACGGGCATACTCAACAGACAGGCCACCTCGACCTGAGTCATGCTCTGAAACAGAACCTCCAGGTCTTCCCGCAGCTCCCCGGCAAATATTTTGTAGTAAATGTACCGGTTGGGTCGTGACCAGTAGCGGGTGTAATGTGTTGGCAGATCACCGCCTGCCAGCTCCTTCAACCGCAGTTCTTTGTCCCTGTCTCTTATACACATCTGACGCTGCCGACGAAAGATACACGGTGTAGATCTCGGCGGGTCCCGGACCATTAAAAAAAA
>NZ_JAVRMB020000020.1:0-2632 GCF_031844845.1 Endozoicomonas sp. | reverse complement strand
CCCATACCACCCATACCGCCCATGCCGCCCATATCAGGCATAGATGGAGCATCGTCCTGAGGCTCATCGGCAACCATGGCAGCAGTAGTGATCATCAGACCAGCAACAGAAGCAGCAGCCTGCAGAGCAGAACGGGTTACTTTCGTCGGGTCAAGAATACCCATTTCGATCAAATCGCCGTATTCGCCAGTAGCCGCGTTGTAACCAAAGTTACCTTCACCAGCCTTCACCTTGTCAACAACTACAGAGGCTTCGTCACCAGAGTTGGTGGCGATCTGACGGATTGGGCCTTCCAGAGCACGCAGGATCAGTTCAACACCCGCAGCCTGTTCAGCGTTGATGGTGTCAACCTTAATGGCAGACAGAGCGCGAACCAGCGCCACACCACCACCAGCAACCACGCCTTCTTCAACCGCCGCACGGGTAGCGTGCAGGGCGTCTTCTACGCGGGCTTTTTTCTCTTTCATTTCAACTTCAGAGGCAGCACCCACTTTAACAACCGCAACACCGCCAGCCAGCTTGGCTACACGTTCCTGCAGTTTCTCTTTGTCGTAGTCAGAAGAAGAGTTTTCGATTTCAGCGCGAATTTGTTCAACACGGGCACTGATGTCAGCATGAACACCGGCGCCATCAATGATGGTGCTGTCTTCTTTGGTGATTTGAATGCGCTTGGCAGAACCCAGGTCATCCAGAGTCGCGGTTTCCAGAGAAAGACCGATTTCTTCAGAAATGACGGTGGCGCCAGTCAGGATAGCGATATCCTGCAGCATGGCCTTGCGACGATCACCAAAGCCTGGTGCTTTAACCGCAGTCACCTTAACGATGCCACGCATGTTGTTAACCACCAGAGTCGCCAGTGCTTCGCCTTCAACATCTTCAGCGATGATCAGCAGAGGCTTGCCAGCCTTGGCAACGGCTTCCAGTATTGGCAGCATGTCACGGATGTTGGAGATTTTCTTGTCAACCAGCAGGACGTAAGGGTTTTCCAGGTCAGCAGACATTCTTTCCTGGTTGTTGATGAAGTAAGGGGACAGGTAGCCGCGGTCAAACTGCATGCCTTCTACCACTTCCAGCTCAAACTCCAGGCTGGTACCTTCTTCAACGGTGATGACGCCTTCCTTGCCAACCTTTTCCATGGCTTCGGCAATTTTAGCGCCCACTGTTTCGTCGGAATTGGCGGAAATAGTGCCTACCTGGGCAATAGACTTGCTGTCTTCACAAGGGATAGACATGATTTTCAGCTGCTCAACAACCGCGATAACCGCTTTGTCGATGCCGCGTTTCAGATCCATTGGGTTCATGCCGGCAGCAACGTACTTCAGACCTTCGTTCAGGATGGACTGAGCCAGTACGGTAGCGGTGGTAGTACCGTCACCGGCCTGATCGTTAGCCTGGGAAGCCACTTCCTTAACCAGCTGGGCACCCATGTTCTGGAACTTGTCTTTCAGTTCGATTTCTTTGGCAACCGTCACACCATCTTTAGTGATGACCGGCGCACCATAAGACCTTTCGATCAGGATATTACGTCCTTTTGGGCCCAGAGTCGCTTTTACAGCGTCAGCCAGGATGTTAACGCCCCTGAGCATTTCTTTGCGAGCTTCGTCGCCAAATTTAACTTGTTTAGCTGCCATGGTTGGTGATCCTTTGCAAAATTTGCGAAATTAAAAAGGTGCAGTGTGATTCGTAAACAATCAGCCTTCAAGAACGGCGGAAATGTCACTTTCAGACAGAATAATCAGCTCTTCACCGTCAATCTTCACGGTGTTTGAGTCTGCATACTTGCCGAAAAGAATCTTGTCACCAACGCTCACGCCAACGGGACGCTTTTCACCGTTGTCCAGATACGCGCCATCACCCACTGCAACGATGACGCCCTGATTAGGCTTCTCAGTTGCAGAACCTGGCAATACGATGCCACCAGCAGAGGTAGTTTCTTCTTCCACACGACGAACGACCACGCGATCACGCAACGGACGAATTTTCATCGATTATCTCTCCAACAGTTTGCTTATGCCGTACAACCTACCGGAGGTTGCGCGTTATCTATGGCAGTGAAACCATGTAATATCGCTTCACTATTCAGTACGGCCCGGTTTATCCAGGCCTCCCTGATATTCATCAGGGGTGAAATCTACTTTGGCACAGGCCTTTGCATTAAGCGCAAGCCTTTGCCGAAGGCTTATCAGTTGTTCCACTTAGTATGGGTGGCAAGCGCTATTTTCAAGAGGTGGAGGGAAAAAAACTTATTTTCCCCGGTTAACCTCTCAGGGAAGTGGCATTGTAGAAAGTACCAACCTTCCGTCATTCTCGCGAAGGCGGGAATCTACCACGCAGTGGATCCCCGCCTTCGCGGGGATGACGGTGGTATATTCTTAATTGCAGCTTCCCTAAGAAGTTGTCCGTTAATCCCCCCCATTTTGTGCACCACAGAGACACAGAGAGCACAGAGAAACAACCGTTCGTCTTCCTCTGTATCCTCTGTGTCTCTGTGGTAAAAAAGGCAAGTTATTCCCGGGCAGATTCTAAGCGTTTGAAATCGCAATCAACGAGCTATAAATAGACTCCAGCCCCTGAATATCCAGAGACTTACACAACTCAATGATGTCAGCAGGGCTGTCTCTTATACACATCT
>NZ_JAVRMB020000019.1:0-14799 GCF_031844845.1 Endozoicomonas sp. | reverse complement strand
AGTTTAGCTCTTGGTACAAGGCTTTTGACGTTTAAATATTCCTGTTCACTGTGGATAGCTCCTCCCTGAACACCCAGAGTGTCAATATTAGGGATGCCAGCTGAAGCCAGGTTGTTGCCATCGCAACAGCCTCCAGTGGGTTTTATTTCCAGTGGAATACCCAGTTCATGTCCGATACTTTTCGCCAGAGATAACAGCTGCTCGTTGGCCGGGCTCAGAACCTTTGGCTTTCGGGTAAACCCTCCGTGCAGATCCAGCTGAATACCATCACGCTGATTAATGTTATCAATGATTTCACTGAGTTTCTGCAGACACCATTGCTCATCATCCGGATGCTCAAGGCGAACATTAAACTTATGAATACAGCGGTCAGGCACAATATTAGTGGGACCGCCGCCATGCATGTAACCGGGGTTAAAGGTGATGCCAGGTCGTTGTCCGTTAAGGTCATCCATGGCGGAGACAAAATCACAGAGCGCCCGAATGGCATTCCGGCCCAGATGATGTTCACGCCCGGCATGAGCCGCTTTGCCATGGCTGATAACGGTAAAGTTGCCACTGCCTTTGCGTTGGCCTGCGAGGTTTCCGTCAGGGAAACAGGGCTCGAAGATCATGCCAAAATGAACCCGCTGAGCGGCTTCTTTGATTAATGGCGCAGAGCCGGGAGAGCCAATCTCCTCGTCCGGGTTAAACAGGATTTCCCAGCCAATATGTTCAGCCCATGGACTTTGTTCCAGCACTTCCAGTGCTTTAAGCATTACCAGAATGCCGCCTTTTAAATCGGTGACACCGGGGCCATTAATGGTTTCATCATCCAGCCAGCGGACGTTCTGAAAAGGGCTGTCTTTAGGGAAAACCGTGTCCATATGACCACAGAGGAACACTTGCAGTGGGGCTTCAGGGCGTTTACGAATCCGAAGTGCGTCGCCTAGCGGATGTTGAATAATATCTCCGTTATCATTCACGACTTCCCAGGGAGTAACGGATATACGTTCTTGGTCTTCTGATAAATGGGTGGTCAGTTTTTGCAGTTGTCTTAAGACCTGATTGACTCCATCCCGATTCAGGCTTCCGGAGTTGATTTCTGCCAGCTCAATGGTTCTGGCCAGCATGTCATCCTGCTGGTCATTGAGTAAATCCAGCCAGGGCAGGATTTCAGGAGGTAGTTTTGGTACGGGCTTAACCATACGGCATTTCTCGTTTTATTTTTTCTCCGGGCGGGAGGGAGTGTCCGGTTGGTTATGCGTTCCCACGCAGGACCCCTAGGGCCTAAAAGCGTGGGAACGAGGGGTATTCAGCCCTGTTGCTCAGCAGAGACTACTTTGGCAACGGCTCTCTCCAAACGAGCCATACCTTCATCAATATCGTCGTCGGGAATAATCAGAGATGGCGCAAAGCGCAGAACATTCGGCCCGGCAACCAGCATCATCAAACCTTCATCGGCCGCAGCAGCCAGGAAGCCTTTAGCCTTTCCATGATATTTCTCAACCAGCTCAGCACCAATTAGCAGGCCTTTACCGCGTACTTCAGCAAAGATGCCATATTGGCTGTTGATTGCGTCAAGATGTTTACGGAACCGGTCGTGTTTTTTGCTGACATTATCCAGCAGCGGTGGAGCAGTAATAATGTTAATCACTTCCAGGGCAACGGCACAGGCCAGTGGATTACCACCGTAAGTGCTGCCATGGGTGCCAAAACCAAGGCTTTCGGCTATCTTGCTGGTAGTCAGCATGGCACCGATGGGAAAGCCTCCACCCAGGGATTTTGCGCTGGTAAGAATATCCGGCGTTACGTCAAACCCCATATAGGCGAAGAGTTCGCCGGTTCTGCCCATGCCGGACTGAACCTCGTCAAACACCAGTAGCGCATTATTCTGGTCGCATAACTTCCGAACGCCTTTCATAAACTCAGGATCAGCAGGAATAACCCCACCTTCACCCTGAATGGGCTCTATAACAACGGCGCAGGTACGATCAGAAATAATGGCCTTCAGTGCTTCAAGATCGTTGTAGTTGGTGTGGAGCACGCCACCGGGTACAGGCTCAAAACCTTCACAGTATTTCTTCTGGCCACCAACGGTAACGGTAAAGAGTGTTCTGCCATGGAAAGACTGATAGAAGGATACAATCTCGTTCTTTTCAGGACCAAAGTTATCGTAGGCGTATTTTCTGGCCAGCTTGAAAGCGGCTTCATTCGCTTCCCCTCCGGAGTTACAGAAAAATACCTTTTCCGCAAAGGTATGATCGGTTAACGCCTGAGCCAGTTCGAGGGCGGGTTCGTTGGTATAAATATTACTCAGATGCCAAAGTTCTTCGCTTTGTTTTTTCAGTGCGCTAACCAGAGCAGGGTGGCAGTGCCCAAGAGCATTAACGGCAATTCCGCCGGCAAAATCCAGATACTCCTTACCCTCCTGATCCCATATTCGCGATCCCTCGCCTCGCACTGGCACCATGGCCTGGGGCGCATAATTTGGAACCATTACCTGATCAAAGGTTGAGCGATTGACAGGGTGCTTTGACATGCTTTTACCTCTTTGTTGTTGGGCAAGCTATAGCCTGCTTTTTTATCATTTATAAAAATAATTCTACACAAGCTGCAGAGTTTTGTACGTGTATATTTCCGCTCTTATACGCTCCCCTGTCGTCCGTTGCTGAATAAGTAGTAAAGCACGGGTACCACCACCAGAGTCAGTACTGTAGAAACCAGCAACCCACCAATTATGGTCCACCCCATGGGAGACCACATGACTGAATTGGACAGTGTCAGTGGCAACAACCCGCCAATAGTCGTCAAGGTGGTGAGCAGGATGGGCAGCATGCGGGTTTGCCCTGCCTCAATAATCGCTTCTTTCAGGCTCTGCCCGCTTTTACGCAGCAGGTTAGTATAGTCCACCAGAATAATGGAGTTATTAACCACAATACCTACCAGAGAGGTAAGCCCGATAAATGCGGTAAACGAGAAGGTATAACCTGCCAGCCAGAGAGCGAGGATCATACCGGTTACCGCAAAAGGAATAGCGGCAAACACCACGGCTGGCTGGGAGAAGGAATTAAACTGCAGAACCAGCACGGCAAAGATACCCAGCATGGCGATCAACAGTACTTTGGTCATGCCTGCAAAGGACTCTTTTCTCTGCTCCTGCTCTCCACCAACCTGATAGCTGACACTTTTTGGCCAGTCATATTGATCAAGCTTTTCAACAATGGCATTGGTTACCGGGTCGGCCTGATACTCTCCCTTCAGGTCAGCGGTCACTCTGGCCATACGTTCCGTCATATGATGTTGAAAACGAGGCAGGGCGCTCTTCATTTCCAGGGTAACCAGCTGCCGGATGGGAATCAGCTGTCCAGAGGCAGACTGCACAACCATATGGTTGAAGTCTGCTATTTTTGGGCGATATTCCTCTACAGCGCCAGCGTCGTCTGACTCACTCCCCTGATAACGCACAATAATCGGGTAATCCTCACCGCCTTCATCCCGGAACTGACTGACGGTTATCCCCACCAGACTGGCCCGGATCACTTCATCAATGGACTGAATCGCCACACCATACATGGCCGCTTTTTCCCGGTTTATGTTTACGTGAAGGTCAATTTTTGGCTTGTCGATAGGGTTATCAACATTCACAGTTCCGGGCGTATCGATCATGATCTGTTCGACCTCTCTTGACGCCAGTAGAACCTTCTCCAGATCATCGCCGACCACTCGAATTGAGATCGGTGCTTCATAAGGAGGACCCTGCAAAAGTTCCTTAACGGTAATTCGGGCCCCGGGAATAAGGGCAAACTGAGTTCTCAGTTTATCAACAAATGGCTCAACCTCGCCGAGTTTGCCAGTATGGAGTCGTACCACAAGCTGGGCGTAATTAGGCACCTGTCGTTTAGGGAAAATATTGTAGTAAATTCGCGGGTTATCCTTGCCGACGTTGGTGGCAATGGAACGAACCAGTGGGTATGGCTTGAGGATCTCTTCAACCCTTTTCGACATTTCCCGGGTCTGGTTAAAGCTAGCCCCCTCGGGCAGTTCAATATTCACCAGAAGCATGGGCTTTTCTGCTTTCGGGAACATGCTGACGCCCAACTGACCGGCCAGCAAAATGGAACCAGCCAGAACCATAATGGCCATGGCAAGAATCAGCCAGGGATGTTTCAGTGCATAGACAAGCGTGGTCCGATAGCCATTATGAGCAAATGACTGAACCACCCGCAGCATTATCGGCTCTTTAACCGACGCTTCCCGGTCAGTTTGTCCCTTCAGGAAAAGGCTGGCCAGCAGAGGTGTCAGCATCAGGGCGACCAATAGGGAGGCGATAAGGGTAAGAATGACCGTCACTGGCATTGACCGAAGGAAAATCCCTGCTCCCGTCTGCAAACCCAGTATGGGCACAAAGGCGAGTACGGTCGTTAATGTGCCACTGACTACGGCCCAGCCAACCTGACTGGCACCTTTGGCAGCGGCTTCTCTGGGGCTGTAACCTTCTCTAAGAAAACGACTGACATTCTCTGTCACCACAATGGCATTATCCACCAGAAGGCCAAGAGCAATGACCAGCCCGGCAATGGACATCTGTTGTATACCAAAACCCATAAGATCCAGCCAGGCCAGACCGATCAGCACTGAAACAGGGATAGCCAGAATAACGACAAAGGCTGATCGTGCGCCCAATAGCACAAGGGTCAGCAGGCCAACCAGCACCAGACCCTGTAGCAAATTATCGAAGAATTGTGATACTCGCTGATCCACTGACTCCGCCTGATTATGAGCCAGCGCAATATCAATACCCTCCGGTAATCGTTTGCGGAACTGATTCATTTCTTCGTTCAGACCGGACATAACGTCGAAAATATTACTGCCTTCACGTTGAACCACACTGATGAAAACCGCCCGGGCATCGTTGTATCGGGCTTCATAAGTGGGGAGGGCGCTGGCCAGTTCAATCTTTGCAATGTCTTCAACGTAGATGATATTGCCAGGGCTGGAGTGAACGGCCGTTCTTTTGATTTGCTCAATGGTCTTGAAATCACCACTGGTTCTAACGGTAAATCGGCGTTCTCCCGCCAGCACATGACCACCTGGCAGGTTGGTTCCGGATCGTTGGATAGCCTGAACCAGATCCTCAAGGCCAATACCGAGTTCCTTCATTTTGATCAGATTGGCTTTGATGTGTATTTGTTGTTCCGGCAGCGCTTCTACGGTGGCCTTTTTTACACCGGGAACTCTTTCGAACCGCTTTTCCAGCTTTTCTGCAAGATTCTTCAGGGTGAGATAGTCGTGTTCAACCGTTGTCATTGCGGCTTGAAGAACATTGACATCAATGGGCGAAATACGATCAATGGCCAATACGGCAATGTCTTCCGGTAGCGCATCCCTGATCCGTGAAACCTCTGCTACAACATCGTCGTATTTATCCTGTGGGTCTGTACCGTACAGAAACTCCACCTGAATAACGGCCAGTCCATCCTCAATATTGGCTTTAAGAACCTTGATGTCATCCAGTTCATTGATCGCTTCTTCAATGGGATCAACGATCAGCTTCTCCATATCCAGAGGACTGGTACCGGGGTAGACAACGCGTACCATGGCTGCAGAAAATTTGAACTGAGGGTCTTCAGAGCGGGGCATGGAGTTGAGGGATACAACGCCAAGGGCAACCATCAACAGAATAATTACCAGTGTGAAACGGTGATGGGCAATGGCAATAGCAGGTAGCTTCATGATGTTACAGCTCCTGCAGCGTTTTCTTCTGGGTGGCCAGGTCATCACTATCAATAACACTGACCTTTTCACCGTGTCTCAGCAGGCCGGCGCCTGTGGTGATCAGTATTTCATCCTGAGTGATACCACCGGTAATCGCGGCCATGCCGCCATCCAGGTAAGCCAGCGAGACGGTACGCTGCTCAGCGGTCAGCTGTCGTTGGTTTAGGATAAGCACTTTGGCGGTTTGCCTGAGGTCACTCACCTCACTTTGAATAATTGCGCTGACTGGAATCAGGGCAACTTTCCTGCTGGTAGACGGTTGTATTGCAATCTGCCCGACAAACCCGGAACGCAGCTGTGAGTCGTAAATCGGTGAATCGAAAACAGGCAGGCTGATTTCAATCTCAAAAGTACCTGTACTCGATGCTAAAGGTGTCATTTGAGTTACCGAGCCTGAAAACGCCTGATCTGGCAGAGCATCAAAACGGATGGAGGCTTTGTCCCCAAGAGCCATTCGAACAATATCCTGGTCAGTAATACTGCTGCGGATAACCCACCCTTTGCTCTGATCAGCAACCACCAGAATAGGTTGGTAAGGGGACACCAGTTCATTAGGCTCTGCATGACGTTGCAGTACCAGCCCGGTTGCTGAGGCATGAATGCTGGAGTAAGCCCGATTGAATTTGGTAATGCGTAATTTGCTTTCAGCAATGGTCAGTTCAGTTTCAGCGGATTGCAGCTTCTCAAGGGAAAGAACATTGGTTTTATGGAGTTGCTGAAAACGCTTCAGGTTCTTTTTGGCAAGAGAGACTCTGGCTTCTGCCTCATCGACCTGGGCATCTATCTCATCAAGGGCAAGACTGGCCAATAGCTGCCCTTTGGTCACCTTGTTTCCCGCTTCAACCAGTATTCGGGTAACAGGGCCCGCGGTTTTAAAAGAGAGGGTTTGCTGGGATTTGTACGACAATATCCCGCTAGTCTGGATGGACTGTGCATATTCCTGATAGCTGACGGGTTGTACTTGCACTGCCACGGGGGGCTTGTCTTCAGCATTTACCGAGAGGGTGTACAGCGTGATTGAAAGGAAAGGGAGTAAGACCCTTTTTTTCAAAAGGTTTCCACAAAGCATTTGAGAAGTCCTTTAAGCCATCATCTTTATTCTTGAAAAATGGGCTCTTTTTATTATGGTACTAAAGTACTTTAATTCATGGTCGGCCATAGCTTACCTGAATATTTACATAACTTAACCCTTTTCTCGTACCAGACTACGGACAGTCTTTGTCGTTTATATGGGGAACCATTGAAAGAGAGGCAGCAGAGCGATATGGCTTATGGTCTGAAGACCACTCCAGCTCCGGAGTGGTTCGGAGGGGATCAGGTAAGGCTTTTTCTGGCAATCTCAGCCTGTCGCAGTTCATGCTGAAGAACCCCAAAAATCTGCTGGAATTCACTGTCATAGCGAATCAGGCTTTGGGTAAATTCCGGCATCAATTTGGCGATTGGCTGACCGGTGTTTTCTGGCAGTGTTTCAGGAATCTGCCTGACCACCTGGTTCATATGGTATTCGGTCTGACGAACAAACGTCATTAGTCGTTCATATTCTATGCCGATGTTGAACAGGTCTGGCTTTCTTCCTGAACGAGAAAGCGCCAGTTGATCAAATACCTGCTGAATTCTTGAGTCGTATTCGGTTAATACCACCTCTATATGCCTCAGGTTACTGATATAGCTTCCGGCAGCCGTTGCTCCAACGGGGGCAACGGGGGCTGATTGAACGCTACGGCTGGCGTCAATGGTTGCCACTTCTGGCTGTTTACCCATAGCCATGTCCGGGCGGAATGGGTTGGTGGCAGACAGGTTGACCAGAAGGTTTTCCACTTTATTGAAATCCATCTCAAGCATCTTTGGCAGCTTAACCAGGGTAGTAGTAAAGTCTGTCTCAACGTTGTCCTCGGTAGCTGCCTGAACTGATGGACCCAATTCAGGGTCTTTGAGTGGGTCTGGTTGGACAGGGCGATTATTGATCTGTTCCAGCTGAGACGACATAGCTTACTCTCCTTTTTGGCTATTACCTGAAGATTAGCTGATTCCTGATAGCGTCTTTTTATTAAGAGGAAAGGAATTTTTTATTTTACAATTGAGAATGATTCTTATTAGTATGAGCGCAACAGAGATTTTTGCTGCTGGAGAGTAATATGGCGAAGACAGTTTCTTTTGCAATCATCCACTTTTTTGTCGCTTTTTCAGTGGGTTATCTGATGACCGGAGACATCTGGGTTGGCGGTGCTCTGGCGGTGGTCGAGCCGGCAGTGAATACTGTGGTGTTTTATTTCCATGAAAAAGTCTGGAGCCGCGTTAAAAGTGTCAGTCCAAAGCATACCGCTACTGCTTTGCATCCGCTGAGTGCGTAGCAATGGCGCCCTTATTCAGGCCTTCAAAAGCGGCTACACGTATGGTTTTGCCAGGCAGTTGTGTCGCCAGACTCTGGGCTATATGGCTGGCCAGTAATTCAACCGTGGAGTCCGTATCGATCAGATAGCAGTTGGCGACAGGCAGGCTGATTTCAAAGTGACCCTGGTTTGCGGTGTAACTGAATCGGTAATGCTCCATGCCTTTCTCGGTGAACGTTTCCTGCAGATCTTCCCTGGTGGCGATATAAATATCTCGCCACAGCGTTGCCCACGAGGCTTCCAGAGCCTGATCCCGCTGGTCATCGACATATACCCGGATCTGTGAACGATGGCCATGGGCGATTCGCTGACAGTCGCCATCATGCTTCTTTAAACCATGACTGTAGTGGTAGTAAGCCCCGCCAATATCTTCGGGGTATAATCGGAGATCAACTTTTGTGACATTCTCAGGGAGTTCCTGAATGACAGTTTCTTCCAAAAAGGGTGTAAGTAGCTCTGGAGTGATTGCTTCAGCATCGACCAGAAGCATGGCCTGTGCTGGTGCCGAACAGGTGATCTGTCCTTTCGCTGTGGCAAAACGAACGGTTAATTGTGCCTTCTGATGTGTGATGGTGGTTTCTTCCGCCAGAAGGGGAACCAGCAGGCGATGATCGGATAAGCTGTCCAGTGAGGCTTTTAACTTCTTTTTTACATGGCCAAAATCAAACACCATGCCCTGATCATCAAGCTCACCCCATAGCGTGACATCAACAAGCCAGGTTTCTCCCACAACGCCCCGTTCAGGGCAGAGTAAGCTGAAGTCCAGGGTAGAAAGCTGGTTGACGAACAAAGCCTGCATATTACTTCCATCGTATCGAATCAGCTGTTTCTGTATTTTCCTGATGACAAGGTGAAGAAACAGTACAACTGAATGGTGAAGATCATCTGATTTTGGAACGAACCATTCAAATTATCCACTTTGAGGGAAGTTAAGTGCGTTACGAACACCAGAAATAAGTGTTTCTGCTTGCTACAGAACGGCACCGCGATTATCTTCTGCTGCCGGAAAGATCAAACATATTACGTGTCAAAAGGAGTCAGGTTTGAGTCCCCTCATAACCCGGGAAGAGCTGATCTTTGATGCCAGACATATCTGGCACCCATACAGTACGACTCTCCATTCGACAGGCAATCGGGCTGATATGTTCCCGGTGGTTGGGGCAGAGGGTGTTTATTTGCACCTTAACGATGGGCGTCGCGTTATTGATGGCATGTCTTCCTGGTGGTGCATGGTACATGGTTATAACCACCCGGAAATGAATGCGGCTTTAAAGCGTCAGATTGATGACTTCTCCCACGTTATGTTTGGTGGTCTGACCCACAAGCCTGCTATTGACCTGGCGAAAAAACTGGTGGCCATGACGCCAGAGCCAATCCAGACCGTTTTCTTTGCCGACTCTGGCTCCGTGGCGGTTGAAGTGGCGATTAAAATGGCCATGCAGTACTGGATTGCCCGGGATCGCCCTGAGAAAAACAAGATGCTGACTGTCCGGGGTGGGTATTACGGCGATACCACCGGCGGGATGTCAGTTTGTGACCCTGATGGCGGAATGCATCACTGGTTTACCGGTATCCTGCCTCAGCACTATTTCGTACCCCGACCTGAATGCCGTTTTGGCGAAGCCTTTGAAGAAAAGCATATTGAAGAGTTAAGGCAGATACTGGATCGGCTTGGCCATCAACTGGCGGGCATCATTATTGAACCCATCGTTCAGGGTGCCGGGGGAATGTATTTTTATTCTCCGGAGTACCTGGTTCGCCTGCGGCAGTTGTGTGACGAGTATGAGGTGTTACTGGTGCATGATGAGATCGCTACCGGTTTTGGCCGTACAGGTAAGCTTTTCGCCTGCGAACACGCCGGTATTGTTCCGGATATTATGTGTGTCGGAAAGGCATTGACTGGTGGCTACATGACTATGGCTGCAACGCTTTGTTCTGAGCAGGTCAGCCAGACTATTTCTGAACATGGGCCGTTTATGCACGGGCCTACTTTTATGGCCAATCCACTGGCCTGCGCTGCTGGTAATGCCAGTCTTGAGATATTTGCCAGAGGTGACTGGCAGACCCAGCTGGCCATGATTGAAAAAACACTGTGGGAAGGCTTGATGCCCTGTTCTGAAATGCCTTCTGTCACTGATGTCAGAGTGCTTGGGGGCATCGGTGTGGTGGAATTGAAAGAGCCGGTTGTAATGTCTGAAATTCAGCCCCTGTTTGTTGATGAAGGGGTTTGGGTTCGGCCTTTTGGCAAGTTGGTTTATGTGATGCCGCCTTATGTGATTTCCAGTGAGGAATTGAAAGCGTTATGCAGCAGCATCTGCCGGGTTCTTCATCGGGTTAGTCG
Organism: Endozoicomonas sp.; assembly: GCF_031844845.1. Classification (GTDB taxonomy): domain Bacteria; phylum Pseudomonadota; class Gammaproteobacteria; order Pseudomonadales; family Endozoicomonadaceae; genus Endozoicomonas. The sequence continues at coordinate 4,311 of NZ_JAVRMB020000019.1, read as the reverse complement.
TTGATTCCGGTTTGCCGAAAGTTCGGCAGCCAACTACCTTTCATCTTCAAAACTATTAATAGTTAATTAAAAGGAGTATCTCTGATGGGCGCAGGCCTTCCCAAAACCCCTGAACAGTTTCATAAGATTCCTCATGCCCGTCTGGCCATTATTGGCAGCAGCTGGCATAGCGATTGTGTTGATTCCATGATCAACCGGGCTCAAAAAGAACTTCTGGCACTGGATGTTAAGCCGGAAAATATCTTTATTCATAAAGTGCCCGGCTCTCTGGAACTCCCCTTTGCAGCAAGGCTTTTATTTGAGTCGGACCCTGAGCTTGATGCAATTCTGGCATTTGGCGTGGTACTGAAGGGCATTACCAGCCATGATGAAATGGTTCTTCACGGTGTGTTCGAAGGATTTATGGATGTCACCGAGCGTTTTGGCAAGCCTGTGATTAACGAAGTGATCGGGGTTGACAGGGTTGAAGACGCGAAAAAACGGTCAGGAGATGATCATATGAATAAAGGGGTAGAGGCGGTTTATGCGACCTCTGAGTTGTTGCACTGGATGAATCAGCTTAAATAAACGCTGCCCGCTGCCCGCTGCCCGCTGCCCGCTGCCCGCTGCCCGTTTCCCGAAAAAGCCGGAATCACAGTGCTTTTTCGGGTAGCGGGTAAAGACCCTGACCGTTTGTCTTTTGTGTTGGCGCTGAACTGTCCGAAACCCTCCTGAAATTTGGCATACCTGACATTTAAGATACCTTCAGAATCACCGAACGCCCGAGCTTTTGCAGCATATCAACCAAGGCATCCAGCGTAAACCTGCCAGCTTTGCCAGTCATCACGTCAGATACTCTGGGACGGCTCACGCCCATCAAATTAGCAGCCTCCTCTTGCTTCATGTCCCGACCCTGAATTGTGTTGGTAATTTCCGCCATCAGTTGGATTTTAAGGTCAGCCTTGATTTGTCGGTCAGCATCTTCCTTCAAAATTTGTGCCTCATCCGGTGCAAAACCCAGATCAGTAAAGACATTGCCTCCTGTGGGGGTAGTATGGCTTACGCCTTTTGTACTCATAAATCCTTCCTCTTTTTGCTGCGGTCCGCTACAGCCTGAATATAACGGTTACTGGCGATTTGTTTATCGCGTTTGCTCGTTTGTTGGGTTTTCTTCTGGAAGCTATGCAGCACATATACAGCCTTCTCTAACTTTGCTACGTATATCACCCGAAAAGCATTGCCATCTTCTGAGATAATGATTTCCCTGGCTCCAGCCCCTGCGACTTTAAATTCCTTCCAGTGCTCTGGGTCTAAATCGTTTTGAACACGGCTCAGCTGATACCCGGCCTCACGCCTGGTAACCTCAGGAAACTTGAGTAGATCACTCAGCGAGCTTCCCATCCATCGAATTGGCTTCTCATTACTCAAAAGCATAGGCTGTGTATAAAATTTTGTACAATATGTGAGTCCCGGAATATGATGCTGTATGTTGTCAGCTTAAATAAACGCTGCCCGCGGAAAGCGGAAATTCAATGGTGATCCACCTGGATGATTTTTTTACTCTGACTATCCGAGTTACTCCCTTCCAATATCATATCTGCCTGCAGATCTGCATTAACCATTGCAGTAACGCAGGAATCTGACCAGACATTAATGGCGCTCTCAAACATATCAATTAATGCATAAAATGGCAGAATAATAACCAGCAGTTGCAGTGGCACCCCCATGGCTGCCAGAAACGCGCTGGATAGCATATAGCAGCCCATGGGGACCCCGGCATTACCGATGGCTGCGATGCTGGCAATCAGTATCCATGAGAACAGCTCCAGGGGTGAAAACGTAACCCCGTTGCTTTGAGAAACAAACAATACCGTAATCAATATAAATGAAGCACAGGCGTTCATATTGACGGTGATGCAAAGTGGCAGGCTGAAGCGAGCGACTTTACTTTGAATTCCCAGGGATTTCTCGGCGCTTTCCACTGCATAAGGCAAGGCAGCAGCAGATGACTTGGCGAAGAATGCCACTGTCAGAGCTGGCCACATGGCCTTTATGGTTTGCCAGGGAGAAAGTCCTTTGAACTTCAGGAATATGGGAAGAATAAGACCTGCCTGAATAATATTGGCCAGCAATACACACAACAGATAAAGCGCAAGATCCTGAAGGATTTTCTGGTTCTGCAGGTCATGAATAAACAAATTGACGAATGCCCAGACGGCCAGGGGCATCAGCTTGAGAATTAACCCTGTCATCTTCATGATAGCGGCGAACATGCTGTCAAAAAATGAGTGCAGAACCGACTTTTGTTTGTTTTCCAGGGTTATGATGGCCGCACTGAGGAGCAGGGCAAGAAATAAAACACCCATGACATTATGGGTATAGAAAGGTTCGATAATGCTGGAAGGGATCACCCCAATCAAGTACGACCAATAGCTTGCAGAAGGCTCTTTATTGGCTGAGGGCTCTGACAGCTCCGTGGTGGTTGTCAGCGTGTTAATGCTCCCTGCGGGTGCGATAAACAGATACAACGCCAGAGCGACCGATGCGGCAAGCAGGGTTGTGATCACCGTGTATTTCAGAACTTGCCCGCCAAGGCGTTTTACATCTGAAGCCTCCCCCATGCCTGATAGCGTCGAAACCAGGGCAAAGAAAATAATAGGAAGGCTGATGAGTTTCAGCAGCCGAATAAATATATCTGAAATCACCTGGCTGGCCTGATTCAATTCATTCAGGTCGAGCCATCCAGTGACAATACCCAATAATCCGGCTATCAGCAGAATCATAGTGCTGCTTATAACTGATTGTTTTTCCTTGTCCTTTCTATTTGTGCACATAGGCTTAATAAGATCTATCTATTGGATTGAGTTGGATTGAGATAGGAGAATAGACAGGGTTTTTACTGGCTATTATTTTGTTTTGATATTTACTTAGGCAGTATTGATTGGCATAGGTTCATTTTTGGTACTTCTGACCAGTTTTTTTTTGACTACACTACCTACCCCATAGGCCTTTGCTGTTACCAAAAAAGTGCTGTCTGTTTAATTACCGAGGTGCTGAATTACCGAGGTGCTGAATTACCGAGGAGTAGTAACGTGTTGAGACGAACCCGCTTTTCATTATCCCTGTCCTTATCTGAGCCGAGGCCTATGTCAGTAAAAAAAGGGTGGGCATATCAGTGGTCGCTGATTCCTGATGAGCTTTTTACCGAACATGCTGAGGATATTGAAGAATATGTTCAGGAGTGGGACTTTCCCTATCCCGGACAGAAAGAGTTTTTGGCGATTGACCGTAATATTTTAGTGAGTGTCAGCTCTCCCTTAGCTGGAAAGGGAAAGCCTCATATAGGGCGATTGAGGTATCCGGGGCAGGGGGATCTCTTGGCTCAGGTTCGTAATCCCATGTTTCTGGTTAGTTTGAAAAAATGAAAACTGTTATAAGAAAAGTCATTTATTATTTCGCATTACTAACAACGATAACAATCGGTGCAGGAGAGTGTATGGAATCGTTAGCCGCTGAACCGGAAAGGGAGGCCAGTGGAGGTATCGTCTTCTTGCGCCATGGCGAAGGAGAGCACAACGTTGAAAAAATTTATAGCAGTAATCCGGAAAACCCCGGATACAAAGCAGTAAAACTCACGGAGCATGGCCGGGAGCAGGTTCGTGAAACCTCAGATCGGTTATTTGAGAGTGGAGTCAATGGCGACACTATCTGCAAAGTGATTGTTTCCCCTTTACCCAGAACGATTGAAACCGCTGATATCCTGATGGGTAAGTTGCAGGTAGCACGTTTTCAGAGAGAGGTCGACCCAAGAGCGATAGAGGCTGATGCAGGAGAGCGGGATGGTCAGGCTTATCTTAAATACAAAGATCCTGATTGCTGGTTTCCAGAGCACCCTGAACGCTTTGGTTGGGAATCCCGTTCTAAGATAGGGGAAAGAATGGCGTCGCTCATAAAATCCATTGTTAATGATAAAAACTGCGATCTCAGTCAGCAATATGTACTGATTGTCAGCCACGGCAGCCCACTGCTTTTGGCTCAGGAGTTTCTTGGTCTTGGAGATGAGAGGCTTGAAACAGCAGGTTACCGGATTATTCCTTACGCCCAGATTCAAAAAATCATGAACAGTGCCAGCTCGAAAGCTTCGTCCAAATCCGGGCAATGACAAGTCTGGAACAACTCTGCAATTATGCCTTCTGGCTACACAGCCAATAAAAGGGAAAGACCCAGCTGTAAAATAATATTAGAATCTTCGCCGGATATGTAAAACTACGGCGAAGGTCAAATGACAAACCAGACAACCTTTATTCGGCAGACTTTCCCTGTTGGCCCCCT
>NZ_JAVRMB020000018.1:0-6244 GCF_031844845.1 Endozoicomonas sp. | reverse complement strand
GGATTATTGCAAAATCAAAATTCAATGTGGCGATTTCCCGTCCTTACGGAATCAAGATGACACCCAAATTTCAGCTCCGGGCAGATGATGATGGAGAAATCGTAACGGTATTAACAACATTTCCCGAGTCATACTCTGGCTATCAAACCAGAAGCGAGACCTTCACTTTAAGAAAAGTTGATAGCCAGTGGATTGCGGAGATTCCGGACTTTATCCTGAGCGATTTTAAATATGACCTGACCAGTAATTTTTCCAGCCAGCGTATCTTTTATCCACTTTATCCGGTGATGGACACCTTCAAGGTTATGATTGGTTCATTGAAACCATTGAACTAGTACATGGTTTCAATGGTTGAAATGCAGGTTGGGTCGAACGGAGTGAGCCCCAACAATTTTACCGATGATTGCAGAATGATTGCAGATAGCTTGTTGGGGCTCGCATTCGCTCGACCGAACCTTGTCACTGTCCTGCTGCGGCCTGTATTCAGCCCATATGATTAAATAAGGCCCTGTTACCACAAGACCTCATTCTTTATTACACAAGATTCTTCGCTTTTTCTCTCAATTCAAACTTCAACACCTTGCCTGATGCATTGGTTGGCAGGTTATCGACAATAGCGACATGACGAGGCACCTTATAATTCGCCATTTCATTCCGACACCAGGTCACCACATCCTCTTTGGTCAGGCTTTGTCCGCTGACCGGAATAATATAGGCCATGGCCACCTCGCCCATCCTTTCATCAGGAACGCCAACGACAGCAACCCGGGCAATCGCCTGGTGGTTACTCATCAGATTTTCAATCTCTGCGGGGTAGACATTAAAACCACCGGTGATGAACATATCCTTTATTCGGTCAGTGATCCTGAGGTAGCCCTGCTTATCCATCACACCAATATCACCGGTATGCAGCCAGCCATCTTCATCGATGGTTTCAGCCGTCGCTTCCGGATTATTAAAGTACCCCGGCATCAGGTTATAGCCCCGAATCACCACCTCACCCGGTGTGCCTGCTGCGACTTCGTTACCCTCACTATCCGCACAGCGCACTTCAATACCCGGCATCGCCCGCCCGGAGGTATTGGCAATCAGCTCCGGGTCATCCCCGGAACGGCAGATCGTTGCAAAACCACAGACTTCCGTCAGACCATAGGCCGTAATTATGGTGTCAAAGCCAAGCTCATCACGCATTTGATGAATCATAGAGACAGGAATCGCTGCCGCCCCGGTCACAGCAACTCTGAGTGAGGTGATATCAAAACGGTTCAACTCAGGATGAGCCAGAATGGATTGATAGAGTGTTGGAGGCCCTGGAAGAACGGTCACTTTCTCATCGGATACCCTCTGCAAAATGGTGGGTACATCAAATACCTGAAGCGGCAATATGGTACACCCTCTCATCAGGGCTGCCATCCAGCCTGCTTTATAGCCAAAAGAGTGAAAGAATGGATTGACGATCAGGTAACGATCCCCATCCTGCAAGCCAAGAATCGCACTGTAATCTTCAACAATCCGCAGGTTCTGACCGTGACAGGTCATAACCCCTTTTGGCTTCCCGGTGGTTCCGGAAGTAAACAGCAGGTCGGACACGGTTTCCGGTGATACCTGTCGCTGCCGGACCTGAACATCTTCCAGACCAACATCACCTGACTTTTGCAGGAAATCATCCCAGGAAATACAGTTTTCAGCTCCCTGCCCACGGAAGGTGACAATAGCCTCCAGTTCTGGCAGATCTTCATTCTGAAGCATGGCGGGATACCGCGAGTTCAGAAACTGGTCAATACAGAACAAGAACTTCGCACCACTGGCCCGGAGAACATAACCCGCTTCTGAACCTTTCATGCGGGTATTCAAAGGAACCAAAGCTGCACCGACGGTCTGTAATGCAGTGGCCGCCACAATCCACTCATAAATATTAGGTGCCCAGATGGCTACCCGATCCCCTGACTCTACGCCCATAGAAAGCAGTGAGACCGCCGCTTTTAACCGCAACTCATTAAGCTCTATAAAGCTCAGAATAATGTTTTCATCTTCAACCGCAGACCGGCTACCATAGGTGTCAGCTGCGGCATCCATCAGATCAGGGATTGTATTTATTGCTTGCAGATCAATCATAACCGGTCGCTTCTTATTCATTGTTTTTTTTGAACCACAAAGACACAAAGGCACAAAGAAAAGCTTTTATTTTTAACTTTCTTCGTTCCCACGCTCCAGAGGTTGTCGCAAAAGGGAGAATTAACACGTAACTGTCATCCCCGATACACACCGTCATCCCCGCGCAGGAGGGTGTCGCAAAACCCTCCTCGCTCCCACGCTTTTAGGCCCTGTGGGTCCTGCGTGGTAGCTGCCAGGACCCAACCACAGACACGATTCCTGTGGTTGGCTATGCATTCCCACGCAGAGCGTGGGAACGAGGTTTCTGGTGGGTTTTTCGACAGCCTCGCAGGCGGGAATGACGGATGACGGGTATTTTCTACAATGCCACTTCCCTCAATCAGGGAATTTTACCTTAACGTCACTGGACAATGGACGACATTGACAGGCCAGCGTCCACCCTTCCTCAAGCTCAGTTTCTGAAAGCACCTCATTCAGGGCCAGCTGGATTTCACCACTCTCCACCATGCACATACAGGCGCCACACATACCTTCTTCACAGGATGCCGGTGCATCGAGATCCACTTTCTGCATAGCCTGAAGCAGAGTATCCCCTTTTACATAGGCAATTTCATGAACTTCACCATCCAGCTCAACCATAAAGCCCGTAGTGGTTGAGCCTTTTGCAGCTGCTTTGGCTTCTTCGGCAGCGGCCTCTGCCTGATCAGGGTCTGGCGGAGAAACAAACCGCTCGGTATGGATACGTTCTTTAGGCTCACCCAGTCCCAGCAATGCCGACTCTACGGTATCCATAAAGGGTCCGGGACCACAGATAAAGTACTCACCACCGAGGTGCCTCTCAACCAATTGACCAACCAGGGGTTGTGTCAGGTAGCCATGCACAGAATCCAAAACATGAACCACTTCCAGACGGTCAATATTTTCAGCAATAATCGCTTTTAACGCCTCTTTAAAAATAACCGACTGGTCATCACGGTTGGCATAAACCAGTTTGATCTTACGATCGGTTGTTTCAAGAGCAGACTTCAGGATTGAAAACACCGGTGTGATACCAGAGCCTCCGCCAAACAGGACAATATCACCCGGAGGCGTTTTATGGGTGAGATGAAACAACCCCGCTGGTGCCATCACTTCAATCACGTCACCCGCTTTAACGGCATCATTAATCCAGTTAGATATACGACCACCATCCACTCTTTTGATGGTTACCTTATGCTCTGCATCTACATGAGGAGAGCTGGCCAGAGAGTAGCACCGGGTCAGCTGCTTGCCCTCATAAGGGACTTTCAGGGTCAGGAACTGACCCGGCAGATAGTCAAACTGCTCTTTAGCCCCTTCAGGAATACTGAAGACCACGGACTTGCTGTCGTGGGTTTCCTCGATGACCGCTGTTACTTTCAGACGATGGTAGCGCTGTTTTGGCGAGCTCTCTGACAGAGAATCCTGCAGAACCTCCTGCACCGCTAAAGCTTCTGAAGTACTCATCATTCAACTCCTGTGATAATACAAACCTTTCCATCAACCCGCTTCATTCGCTGTCTCCGTGCAGACTTGCTCTTCCATTACCTGTCCAGTCTCCACGCCAATCCTGGCAGCACTGCCACCGGCACGACGACCAGAGAAAATACAGTCGGCAATAGATAGACCACTGACGTATAGATTAGAAGCAACACCAACGGCATTTCTACCTGCGGAGTAAAGCCCGGAAATTTCTTCACCCTGCCGATTCAGAACCTGGCCGGTCTCTTCATTAACCCTGAGACCACCAAGAGTAATCATGGGGCAGGGGAAAACTGAGCTGTTAAAAGAAACGTCAATGGCATACCACGGTCCCTGATCGAGAGGCGCCAGGAATCCGCTGGACTTTCCAAGCTCATCTTCAGCCAGACCATTAGCCGCATCGGTGTATCGCTGGACGGTTCCAGCCAGTGCAGCCTCAGGTACATTAATCTTTCTGGCCAGTTCGGAGATGGATTTCGATTTCTTGCTGTTCAGATACATGCTAATCAAGGCGGGAGCCGTCTGAAAGAACCAGATCTTGCCCGGTAGCACCTGATTAAATGCCTGTTTGAAAAGTGCTTTATTGAGGATCAGTGTTGCCCGGCCGTTATGGTGCTCGACCATCTCATAACCCAGCTTGGCACCATATACTTCCTCGTTACAGTAGCGCTCACCCTGATCGTTCACCACGATTCCCTGCGCCCACGCCAGTGGGGGATTGATGAATCGCCAGGCACTCAATTTATCCATCCGGTCTATTGCTGCACCGGTTCCCATACCCATCTGAATACCGCTGCCATCACACCCCGCAGTTCCCAGCGGCAAACCTTCCCGGTATTTAGGGCCGTATTGCTCAACCATTTCCCGGTTTAAAATAAATCCACCCGCCGTCAGAATCACACCTTTTCGGGCGCGGATATACTGAATAACACCCGCCTCTTCTTCCAGGGCTGTAACTTTACGACGAATTTTGAAAGCTATTTTGGGCGAATAGTTGTGAAGAGAAGTTGCCAGCTGAGATAAACGTTTGTGTCTTCGGGCAGCCGGTGTATCGGCCATCAGTCGCCTGACTTCCACACCAAGAACCGCACCAGAGTCGTCACAAACCAGACGACGAACATCGCTTTGCACCTGCAATTCAACACCTCGGGCAAGTGCTGAGGCTTTTAAGGGTGCATACAAAGAAGCGCCCGATAATCCGGGACCTTTCGCCCGGTGACCGCGGGGAGCAGGCTTTGCATGTTTTGCATAACTGCCCACTGCCTCATTACCGGAATAGTAGAGATAGTATTTATCACTGGGATAGGATGTTTTAACGGGAGGAATCTGACCAGCGAATTCAACATTATGACTTTGCAGCCAGCGAAGATTGGTCGCACTTTGATCGCAGAAACGTTTTAGTGTCTCTTCTTTTACCGCATCTCCGGTCTCCTGGCGAAGATAATTAAACATCTCTTCAGGTGTATCATCAAAGCCTTCTGCTTTTTGAAATTCAGTCCCCCCGCCGGAATACACTACTCCGCCGCTACGCGCTGTGGCACCACCGCCAAAGAAGCGATCCACTGCCAGCACCGATACACAGTGATAACGAGCCTCAAGCGCAGCCGCCACACCCGAACCACCAAAACCGACCACAACCACATCACGCTCATCATGCCACTGAATCTGGTCCGCGCTCTCTACTTTTAAAGCATTTCGATCTTCGGATGGACGACTCATAAAGTCTCTCTTCTTTTTATTTTATTCTTTATAAAAAAGGGTTTTCCGAATCAGGCGGTTACCGCCTCAGCTGCTGTCGTATAGCGGCCATCAACATAAATCAACGGACTGACCTCTTCACTGTTCTGAATCTGTTTGATACGCCCAATATAAATGGTGTGCGTACCATAACTGTATTTACCATCCTGTTCACAAATCAGCACTGATTGTGCATCCGCCAGATAGGGCAAACCTTCCTTACTACTCTCCCAGTTACCGGTCAGAAACCGGTCTTCACCATGAGCCTTTCCGCCGCACATCGTGGAGACTTCTTCCTGCTCACGGCTGAGAATATTGACACAGAAATCCACACCTTCTTCCAGGAGCGCGTGCATGGCAGTGGACTGATTAACACAGACCAGCAATGAAGGTGGTTCAACAGATAAAGAAGTCACTGAAGTCGCCGCCATTGCGTGACGCTGCTCACCATTACTGGAGGAAACAATGGTGACTGAACTGGCCAGGCGGCGCATGGATTGAAGCATCTGTTCTTTCAATGGTTCTTGGCGCTGTTTGGAATTATTCATTATCCGCTCCTGGATCAATTCACTGGGAATAGATTTGCTAGCACTTACCACAGCGCTGGCTGAATTGTGTCTTTGTGACTTGAGACCATCATCGTCCAAGGAGACTAAAGACCGCTGCCCGCTGCCCGCCTCCCGCGCCCCGAAAAAGCCTTAAAAGCCGCTGTCCGTTGTCCGAAAAAGCCTCGAAATCCGGAGTCCGTTGTTTTGCTTTAATCTCGCTCCCACGCTCTGAGGGTGTCGCAAAACCCTCCGAAAGCCTCGTTCCCATGCTCTGCGTGGGAATGCATACGGATCTCGCCGCATGAAGGGCCGCCTCTCTTTGCCCGGATTAGCCTCGTTCCCAT
>NZ_JAVRMB020000017.1:0-7779 GCF_031844845.1 Endozoicomonas sp. | reverse complement strand
ATTAGCAAGCCCTGAGGTTACGGCAAGTCCCGTATGCATTCCCACGCGGAGCGTGGGAACGAGGGTGGCGGGAGGAATAAATTCTAGATGGAACAATGTTACAGTTCCTGGGCGAGTGATGGATTGGGATGTTATTTAATGACCTTGTTCCCATGCTCCGCGTGGGAATGCATACCGCACCCACCACAAACAAAATAACTGGCGTGAAACTCCGGCACCCCCAGACAAGTGAGGTTGTCCATCGCTCTTACCCTTTGCATGGCAATTCAGACAGCGGGCTATTAGCAAGCCCTGAGGTTACGGCAAGTCCCGTATGCATTCCCACGCGGAGCGTGGGAACGAGGGTAACAAAATAACTGGCGTGAAACTCCGGGCCCCCCAGGCAAGTGAGGTTGTCCATCGCTCTTACCCTTTGCATGGCAATTCAGGCAGCGGGCTATTAGCAAGCCCTGAGGTTACGGCAAGTCCCGTATGCATTCCCACGCGGAGCGTGGGAACGAGGGTGGCGGGAGGAATAAATTCTAGATGGAACAATGTTACCGTTCCTGGGCGAGTGATGGATTGGGATGTTATTTAATTACAATTCCTTAACCAACAAACACCACTATGAACCGCTTATTTTTCTAACATCAGGAGATTTTATTATCTGTTTTAGAACGATTTGATTTACTGGTTTTTTTTGTAAAATGATTTAGCCATATATTGCATAAAAAATTGTTTATGTGTTTGGTGAAAGACTACAGTTGTTCACTATTAGGTAGATTGTTCTTAGGGAAGTGGCATTGTAGAAAGTACCAGCCCTCCGTCTTTCCCGCGAAGGCGGGAATCCACCTTGAGAGTGGGAGTCTATCTCGAACAGTGGATCCCCGCCTTCGCGGGGATGACGGTCGGGGGGTATTTTTCCCTTTTGCGACAGCCTCCTGCGCGGGGATGACGATGGTAAATTCTTAATTGCAGCTTCCCTTATTTATCAATGAACCGGTCTTGCAATCAATTCATGCAATAGAGGTTAAATGATGAAGACACGTGCCGCCGTCGCTTTCAGTGCAGGGTCAACGTTAGAAATTCACGAGGTTGATCTGCAAGGTCCTCAGGAAGGGGAAGTTCTGGTTGAAATCAAGGCAACCGGTGTTTGCCATACTGACTCTTTTACCCTGTCCGGTGATGATCCGGAAGGTGCTTTTCCCGTTATCCTCGGTCATGAAGGCGCTGGTGTTGTGGTTGAAGTGGGAAAAAATGTGCGCTCATTGAAAAAAGGCGACCATGTTATTCCACTGTACACGCCAGAGTGTCGTGAATGTGACTTCTGCCTCAACCCAAAAACCAATCTCTGCCAGTCAATTCGTGCAACCCAGGGGCAGGGACTGATGCCAGACGGTACCAGTCGCTTTTCTCTGGATGGTCAGCCACTCTTGCACTATATGGGCTGTTCAACTTTTTCCAATTTTACGGTTTTGCCTGAAATATCTCTGGCCAAAATAAACCCGGAAGCGCCGTTTGATAAGGTGTGCTACATCGGTTGCGGTGTTACTACCGGTCTTGGGGCAGTGGTGTTTGATGCGAAAGTGGAACCCGGCAGTACAGTGGCTGTGTTCGGGCTCGGTGGTATCGGTCTCAATGTGATTCAGGGCGCTCGTATGGTGGGAGCCGATCGGATTGTCGGTATTGATTTGAATCCCGCCAAGGTACCTATGGCTGAACAGTTTGGCATGACCGATTTTATTAATCCTAAAGATGTGGATGATCTGACTGCTGCGATTATTGACCTGACCAATGGCGGTGTGGATTACAGTTTTGAGTGCATAGGTAATGTAAACGTCATGCGTCAGGCGCTTGAGTGTTGTCATAAAGGGTGGGGCGAGTCTTATGTCATCGGGGTCGCTGGCGGGGGTAAAGAAATCTCTACCCGTCCGTTCCAGCTGGTCACTGGTCGTAGCTGGAAAGGCAGTGCGTTTGGTGGCGCCAGGGGACGAACCGATGTTCCCAAAATTGTTGACTGGTATATGCAGGGCAAAATTGAGATCGACCCAATGATCACCAGCACCATGGGGCTGGATAAGATCAACAACGCGTTTGATTTAATGCATGAAGGGAAGGGGGTTCGCTCGGTTATTCTCTATTAATGAGTCGTCTTTATACTGTCGTTCACTCTATCAGGATGATTCTGGTATGGAGAAGATTGCGCATTTCAAAGCGTTCAGTGGTGACCTTTTCCGTTATCGTCACCCATCAAAACAGACAAAAACCGATATGGTGTTTGCCATATTCCTGCCTCCACAGGCCGCCAGTCAGCCAGTGCCGGTGGTGTACTGGCTGTCTGGCCTGACCTGTACCGATGAGAATTTTTGCCAGAAAGCCGGTGCCTTTCGAAAAGCGGCTGAGTTGGGGGTAAGCATTGTCTGCCCGGACACCTCACCCCGCGGGGTTAACCTGCCCGGTGAAGATGAAGCTTACGACTTTGGCTCCGGTGCCGGCTTTTATGTGGATGCTACTGTTGCGCCGTGGGCAGCAAATTACCGGATGTACAGCTATGTTGCCCATGAGCTGCCGGAATTCATAGAGAGCCATTTTAAGGTAACGCAACAACGGGCGATTGCGGGCCATTCCATGGGCGGTCATGGGGCATTGGTGATTGGCTTGCGTAACCCGGATCGTTACTGTTCTGCTTCAGCATTTTCACCCATCGCCCATCCCTCAGCGGCGCCCTGGGGGCAAAAAGCATTCACCAACTACCTTGGCGAAAACAGAGATGTCTGGCAGCAGTACGACGCCACCTCACTGGTGAGCTCTGCCAGCAGTCATTTGCCCATTTTGATTGATCAGGGTGATAAGGATGAATTTTATCAGCAAGGTCAGCTAAAGCCCGAAGATTTCAAGGCGGCCTGTGAGCAGGCTGGCTATCCAATCACGCTGAATATACGCGAAGGTTACGATCACAGTTATTACTTTATCTCCAGTTTTATTGATGACCACCTGGTCTTTCACGCCGATACAATGGGGCGCTGATCACCTCTCACTCCTTCACCCTTTCACCTTAAAGAATGCATTGCCATTCCAATCTCTCTGATTTATTAACCGGAGTTAATAATGAAAGCAGCTGTTGCTCATGAATTTAATACGCCACTGACCATCGATGATGTAGAGGTTCCTCCCATTGGCGATAACGAAATATTAGTCAGTATAAAGGCGTCAGGTGTCTGCCATACCGACATTCATGCCTGTCATGGTGATTGGCCTGTTAAACCGAATATGCCGTTGATTCCCGGCCATGAAGGCGTTGGGGTTATTACCGAAATGGGTAAAAACGTAAAGCATCTCAAGGTAGGTGACAGGGTTGGTATACCGTTTCTCTATACTGCCTGCGGACACTGTGACTACTGCCTGGAGGGTAAAGAGACGCTCTGCCCGGACTGCCTTTATACCGGTTACCATATGGCCGGTGGTTATGCAGATTTCTGCCGGGCCGATGCCAACTATGTGGTTAAAATCCCTGATGCGATAGGATTTGTGGAAGCGGCACCGCTATTTTGTGCGGGTGTAACCACTTACAAAGCACTGAAAGTCAGCGGAACCAAACCGGGTGACTGGGTCTCCTGTGTGGGTGTTGGTGGGCTTGGGCATCTGGCTATTCAATACGCCATCGCCATGGGACTTAATGTTGTTGCTGTTGATACCGGTGAAGAAAGAAAAGCGTTGTCTCTGAAACTGGGGGCGAAGCATTTTATTGATTTCAAAACAGAGAAACCCGAAGAGAAAATCCGGTCCTTGCTGGGTACTGGTGTTCATGCGGCGATCTGTACCGCCGTTTCCAAGGCCGGTTTTGAGAGCGCTTATGCATCGGTGCGTCGGGGAGGAACACTGGTATTGGTCGGTTTGCCACCGGGTGATATGCCTGTGCCGATTTTTGATACCGTCATTAATGGCATCACTTTGGTCGGCTCCATAGTAGGCACCCGTCGTGATCTGGAAGAGTGCCTTGACTTTGCGGCTCAGGGAAAAATCAAAACCGACATACAGGTTCGCAAGCTGGAGGAGATCAACCAGATTTTTGACGAGCTTGAAAAAGGTGAGGTAACCGGGCGGATTGTGCTGGACTTTGAGTCTGCCTGACGAGCGCTGCCCGCCCCCCGCTAGCCGAAAAAGCCAGTGTCGCTTGTGCTTTTTCGGGAAGCGGGCAGCGTTCGTTGAAATGGGTAAGTTATTTAAGAACGATTCCTTAGAGAGTCCGATTGACCCGTTTTCCTGAAACGAGATAAGGTGAATGTTAAGGAAATGCTTCGCTTTGATGATGGTTGATCCAGGGAGGGTTAATGCCACATACACGTTTCTTCAAGTTGCTACTTATTCTTTGTATGGCGGTGACATTTTCTTCGGTAAAAGCGGAGGCACCGCTTGCCTCTGCGATTGATGAACCACTCTATAAGCCTTTTATTGAGCGCTATATTCTCGATGAGCTGAAGATGCTTCGTCAGGATCAGCAGTCGATGCGAAGAGAGCTGACGGACAAAGTGGCGGAGGCTCGGCTGGATGCTTCGGACAGAGCGGTTCGCTATACGACGGATACCATCAATAATATCTTTTTTATCATTACTGCGGCAGCCTCTATTCTGGTACTGCTGGGGTGGCGCTCATTACGTGAAGTTCGTGAAACCGTTAAGACACAGGTCGAAACTCAGGTTTCCCAGATGACGCTAAAGTATGAGAAAAGATTGGATGAGCTTGAGCATAAGCTAGTCATTCGATCAGAGCAGATTATTTCTACCCAGGAAAAAATCTCACAAACAAATCAGGTTCATTCGTTATGGATGCGTGCCGGTCTTGAGACTAACCTGCATGAGCAAATCAATATCTATGATCAGATTCTGGAAATCAATCCGGATGATGTTGAAGCCCTTACTTACAAGGCTGACTCGTTGTTGGACCTGGGGGAGGCGCGCTGGGCACTGTCATTGAGCAATCAGGCGATTGAACATGACCAGGAGTATGCACTGGCCTACTGGCAAAGAGCTTGTGCAGAAGCGGCGCTGGGGCAGTTTGATGAAGCGGTTCGGGATCTTGAAACCGCCATACTGCGATCACCGGCGCTAAAAGATGAAGTAGCCAGTGAAGCAGCATTCGAAGTTCTCCATGACCATTTGTCGTTTAAAAATCTGATACAGCCTGAATCCTCTGATCAGGAAGTGACGTAGGTTGGTCGAGCGAATGCGAGCCCCAACAAACTATCCGCATCACCGGTAAGGGAAGCTGCAATTAAGAACATACCACCGTCATTTTCAGGAAGAGCGCTAATAGCTTCAGAGTCTCTTCCTGGATAACATCATAATTGTCGTTCAAATAACTGTGGGAAAAATGTCGAGTAAACGTACCCGGCTGGACCGGTTTCTTGCCAAACAATTACAAGTTTCCCGCAAACAGGTGCGGCTTATTCTATTAGCGAACCGCCTTACGGTGGATGATGCGCTGGTTCGGGATATGGATTATCAGCTGGATGAGTTTCATCAGGTGGCCCTTGATGGACAGCTTCTGAGAGGGGACAGACCCAGGTACATCATGATGCACAAACCGGTTGGTGTCGTCTGTGCTACCAAAGATGACATTCATCCAACGGTTCTGGATTTGTTGCCGGAAGAAGATCGGTGTGGACTTCACATTGTGGGCAGGTTGGATCTGAATACTTCGGGTTTAGTGCTGCTGACCAATGATAGCCGCTGGTCCAGAGAGTTGATGACACCGGATCGCCATGTCCCAAAGGAATACCAGGTGACGTTGAAAAATCCGCTTTCCAGGGAATATATTCCGTCATTTCGTGATGGTATGTATTTTGGCTATGAAGATGTCACAACCCTGCCAGCGACTCTGGAGATTTTAGGTCCTCACCTCGCAAAGGTGATACTGGTTGAAGGCAAATATCACCAGATCAAGCGAATGTTTGGCCGCTTCCGTAATCCTGTGGTGGGTTTGCACCGCAGTCGCGTGGGTAATTTGACACTGGATATTGATCTGCCGCCGGGTCAGTGGCGATGCTTAACGGAGGCTGAAGTTGTCACTTTATAGATCGTAGCAGTGCGCCACTTGAGAAGGTTGTATATTTTGATGAAAGTGAAAAGGTGAGTATTCAGGGATATGATGGGAGCCTGACAATCAGTATCTGGAATATTTTTTATGAGTTCAAACACTCTTTTTTATGATGAGAATAATAGCCTTTACGGGCGAATGAAAGCGGCCTGTCAGGAGGATTGGAATGACTATTGTCACCACCCATTTGTCCAGGGAATTGCTGACGGTTCACTACCACTGTCTTCTTTTCGCCACTATCTTCAGCAGGATTACCTGTTTCTGATTCACTTTGCCAGGGCTTATTCGCTGGCGGTGTACAAAGCGGATAATCTGGAAGATATGCGTTCTGCATCGGCGTCTGTCAGCGATATTCTGGGTGAAATGACCCTGCACCTGGACTATTGCAGGGAGTGGGGACTGACAGAAAAGGATGTGGTCAGTCTGCCGGAAGCACGGGCCAATATGGCTTATACCCGTTATGTGCTGGAGCGGGGAATGGCCGGGGATATTCTGGATCTTTACACGGCGTTATCCCCCTGCGCTGTGGGTTATGCAGAAATTGGCTACCGGCTGAAGAATGATCCAGAAACCCTGAAGGAAGGTAACCCCTATTGGGCCTGGATTGAAACCTATGGTGGAGAGGAATACCTGGACGGTGCCAGAAAGCAGATTGCAACGCTGGATCATCTGGCGAAATCCCGTTACAACGCTGCTCGAATGGATTCTCTTTGTAAGACCTTCCGGGAAGCCACCCGTTTGGAAATCGGGTTCTGGCAGATGGGGCTGGATTGCTCGTTTTAAGTTCTCTTTCACTACTCGATCACAGGCTTTGAGGCTGTCGCAAAAACCGGAAGGTCTGAAATGCCGTACCGGGAATTTACAGGATCCACTCACATGGATGTGAATATCGTTATGTGCTCAAAGGGGGATAAAAATGGAAGTAAGTATTGATGATCTTGAATGGGCTGTTGAATTTGTTTCCAGTTGCCCTTCACTTGAACCAGAGGCGTTTTTGGATCGTAAAACCGGGAGAATATATTATTCGGGTGATGGTGTTGATGAAGAATTGCCGGTGGATGTGTATGAGAATGAACGCTACCTGGCCGTGCCTTTTAAACAGGACCTGGAATTAGGGCACTCTCTCGCTTTAGAGTTTACTGCTCAGCAATTGCCGGGTGAGCTTGACTCTGTTTATCAGTTCTTTCGGCGCAAGGGCGCATACTCTAAATTCAAGCAGCTTCTGGAACGTACTGGCAGTTTAGAGCAATGGTATGCCTTTGAAAGCAAGTCTGTTAAAACAGCCATTGAAGGTTGGTGCAAAGAGCATAATTTAACAGCCAGGAGCACATAACGAGGGCAACCAGCGGACGGTGCCGGTGCATGGTTTCATTGAAATTGACCGGTGACGTAGGTTGGGTCGAGCGAATGCGAGCCCCAACAAAACTATCTGCATCTACGGTAAATTGTTGGGGCTCACTCCGTTCGACCCAACCTACAGGTCAAACGCATTGAAACCATGTACTAGCCGGACTGAATTGTTTTTAGTGTATGGATTATTAAAAGGCAGAAACTATGATCAGGGAATTTTTGCTGCCGGAGACTCTTCAGGAGGCTCTGGCCATGAAAGAGCAGCATGGTGATCAGGCTGTCTATATGGCCAGTGGTGCGCGGTTGAATGCTGCCCCGACAAAAACTGAGAAGGCTATTGTCATTAGTCTTTCA
>NZ_JAVRMB020000016.1:0-6968 GCF_031844845.1 Endozoicomonas sp. | reverse complement strand
AATTGCAGATATACTGAGAGTTTGCCAAACCACTTTAAATTCGTTAATTCTATCAACCTGAGATCACTGATGGCTCTACTGGAAATTCTTGAATACCCTGACCCCAGACTTCGTACGGTTGCCAAGCCGGTAGCAGAGGTTAACGATAAGATTCGCCGTATCGTTGATGACATGCTGGAGACCATGTATGACGCTAACGGCGTTGGTCTGGCGGCGACACAGGTGAATATTCATCAACGTATAGTGGTTATGGATCTTTCCGAAGAAAGTAATGAGCCACTGGTTCTTATTAATCCCGGCTACGAAGCCATTGGGGATGAAAAATCAGATTTACAGGAAGGCTGTCTGTCCATACCGGGCTTTTATGAACTGCTGGATCGTTATGCCAGTATCAGGCTCACCGCTTTAGACCGTGACGGTAATGAGTACTCCAGGGATTTTGACGGACTGGCTGCCGTTTGCGTTCAGCATGAGCTGGACCACCTGGAAGGCAAACTGTTTATCGATGCACTCTCCCGCCTGAAACAGGACCGTATTCGAAAAAAACTCGGGAAGAAAAATCGATAAAATCATCCCGTGCTAATTACTGGTCTTCAGATCAACGGTGTAAATCTCAGCACCGTTGCCACTCGCGTCTTTATGAATAACCCACAATGAATAACCCTCTATGAAAAGCCTTCGCATTATCTTTGCTGGAACCCCGGAGTTTGCCAGCGCTCACCTTCAGGCCATTATTGATAGCCAGCATCAGGTGATTGCCGTTTACTCCCAGCCAGACCGCCCTGCCGGTCGTGGCCAGAAACTGATGCCTTCACCGGTCAAATCACTGGCTATTGAGCATCATATTCCTGTTTACCAGCCAAAATCACTTCGCAATGAAGAAGCCCAACAGGAACTGGCAGCCCTTGATGCTGACTTAATGGTTGTGGTTGCTTACGGCCTGATTCTTCCCCAGGTCGTTCTGGATACGCCCAAACTGGGTTGCATTAATGTTCATGGTTCAATTTTGCCAAAGTGGCGCGGCGCAGCCCCCATTCAGCGAGCCATTGAAGCGGGAGATACCGAATCCGGCGTTACCATTATGCAGATGGATGCCGGACTGGATACCGGCGACATGTTGCTAAAATCCTGCTGTCCAATACAGCCGGAAGATACGGCGGCTGATCTCCATGACCGTCTGATTGAAATAGGGCGTCCGGCACTGATCGACGCGTTGAATGGTATTGCTGCAGGTCAGGTTCATGGTGAAAAGCAGGATGACAGCCTGGCCTGTTATGCTCATAAAATGAGCAAAGACGAGGCGCGTCTGGACTGGCAAAAAAGTGCCCGATATCTCGATTGTCAGGTTCGTGCTTTCAACCCCTGGCCCGTCTCCATCACCTCTTTAGATGACACCAATATCCGCGTCTGGGAAGCTATCGCGCTGGAAGAAAGTTCTGGTGAACAGCCTGGAACCTTAATAAAGTCCGATAAAGATGGGCTGGATATTGCCTGTGGTAATGGTGAAGGCACACTTCGAATCAAACGACTGCAGTTGGCAGGAAGCCGTGCAATGACCGTTCAGGAGTTGTTGAACAGCAAAAAAGCAATGTTCACCACCGGTAAACAATTCAGTTAGGCTACTCATTTAAAAGCTATGGCTAAACAATCCTCTGTTCGACAGTTAGCGGCCCGGGCTGTCACCCGGGTCACCATGGGCGAGTCTCTCAGCTATGTATTGCCTTCTCTGCAGGAAAAACTGGCCAAAAAAGATCAGCCTTTACTGGCAGAGCTCTGCTACGGAACGCTGCGCTATTATTACCGGCTGGATGCCTGGCTGAAGTTTCTCACTGAAAAGCCTCTTAAAGAAAAAGAGCAGGATATTCACAACCTGATTCTCGTGGGTTTCTATCAACTGTTTCATACCCGGATTCCCCCTCATGCCGCTATCGGTGAAACCGTGCAGGCAACGCGATCCATGGGCAAAGCCTGGGCCAGGGGACTGGTGAATGGTGTTCTCCGTAATGCCCAGCGCCGGTTTGATGAACTGACTGAACTGGAAGAACGCAGCCCGGTCTGTGGCTGGTCACATCCTAAATGGCTTATTAACACCATTAAAAGAGCCTGGCCTGATGATTATCAGACGATTCTTGCGGCCAACAATCAGCCACCGCCCATGACGCTGCGGGTTAATGAGCAGCAGATACAACCATCACGCTATCTGAAAAAGCTGCTGGATAACTGTATTCAGGCTCGTCAGTCGCTGATTGCACCCCAGGCAATCACCCTGGCTAAGCCAATGTCGGTGGACAAGCTCCCCCTGTTTCATGAAGGCGCTGCCAGTGTTCAGGATGAGTCTGCTCAGTTGGCTGCTACGTTGATTCAGGCTAAACCGGGGGATCATATTCTTGATGCCTGCTGCGCTCCTGGTGGAAAAACCTGTCATCTACTGGAGCTGTATGAAGGCATCACCGTGGATGCCCTGGATTCCGATAACCTGCGTCTGGAACGAGTGGGTGAAAACCTGACAAGACTGGGGCTGACAGCCAATGTTCTCTGCGGTGATGCCACGCAGCCAGACAGCTGGTTTACCGGGCAGCTATACGACCATGTTCTTTTGGATGCACCCTGCTCCGGAACGGGTGTGATTCGCCGCCATCCAGATATTAAACTGCTGAGAAAAGCAGAAGATATTGAAGCCCTGGCGCAACTGCAGCAGCAAATTCTTCAGGCAATATGGCCTTTATTAAAACCCGGTGGCACACTGCTTTATGCGACTTGTTCAATTATGCCGCAGGAAAATCATCTGCAAATTGAACACTTCCTGTCAGCAACGCCTGATGCAAAGCTGCTACCCATTGAAGGCCAATGGGGTCATGATACCGGGTTTGGCAAACAGCTTTTCCCAGCCTCTGGTGACGGCTTCTTTTATAGCCTGATGGTAAAAACGGAAACTCAATGAAAATCATCATTCTCGGTGCTGGTCAGGTGGGCGGCACTCTGGCCGAAAATCTCGCTAATGAGGAAAATGACATTACGGTGGTTGATATCGATGCCACCCGGCTCAGAGAGTTACAGGATAAAGTTGATATCCGTACCATTCAGGGAAGAGCGTCCTTCCCGGGGGTTCTGAAACAGGCCGGAGCGGATGAAGCCGACATGCTGGTTGCCGTCACTAACAGTGATGAAGTCAATATGGTGGCCTGTCAGATCGCTTATACGCTGTTTCATACCCCCTCCAAGATTGCCCGCATCCGTCAGGCAGCCTATCTGAAAAATGACAGCCTGTTTGCCAACGCCGCACTGCCCATTGACGTACTGATCAGCCCTGAGCAAGTGGTTACCAACTACATCAAACGCCTTCTGGAACGCCCGGGTGCCCTTCAGGTTCTGGATTTTGCCGATGGACTGGTACAGCTGGTGGCCATGAAAGCCTATTATGGCGGGCCGCTGGTAGGCCATGAGTTGCGCTATATCCGGGAGCATATGCCTGATGTGGATACCCGGGTAGCGGCCATTTTCCGTCGGGGAAATGCCATCATGCCCAAGGGCACCACGGTCATCGAGGTGGATGATGAAGTCTTCTTCATTGCTGCCCGGAAAGATATCCGTGCGGTAATGGGCGAGCTTCAGCGACTGGACGACGACTACAAGCGAATCATCATTGCCGGAGGCGGTAACATTGGTTTACGTCTGGCCCAGGCGGTTGAAGATCAATACAAGGTCAAAATCATTGAACATAATATGGAGCGATGCCAGTTCCTCTCGGAAACACTGACCAGGGCCATGGTATTCTGCGGCAATGCCTCCGATAAAGAACTGCTGATCAGCGAAAATATTGAAGAGACTGACATCTTCTGCGCCCTGACCAATGATGATGAAGCCAACGTCATGTCAGCAATGCTGGCCAAGCGACTGGGGGCCCGAAAAGTCATGGCCCTGATCAATAATCCGGCTTATGTAGATCTGGTTCAGGGTGGCGAAATTGATATCGCTATTTCACCCCAGCAAGCCACCATTGGCAGCTTGCTAAAACACGTTAGACGCGGAGATATAGTGAATGTTCACTCACTTCGCAGAGGCGCTGCTGAAGCTATTGAAGCGATTGCCCATGGTGATGAACAGAGCTCAAAAGTCGTGGGTAAAACCATTCAGGAAATCGAGCTTCCTCTCGGCACCACCATTGGTGCCATTGTCCGGGATGATCAAGTGTTAATCGCCCACGATACGACCCGTATTGAGACCGGTGACCATGTGATTCTCTTTTTGACCAATAAACGGAAGATTCGAGAAGTCGAACAACTCTTCCAGGTTGGGCTTGGTTTTTTCTGATCGATGAATCCGACTTGTCTTGTTGGAATTTTTTTCTATATTGAAGGGGGTTAAGGGAAAGCCATTAATAAGAATTGAGGCAGCCTGTGGAGGATTACTTGTGCCAGAAATATCACTGCCAGCAATGCCATGGGCTAACCGACCGGACACTAACAACTCAAGTGGACCACAGTCTGTCAGGAGGCAAGACAATACGACCACAGAACTCAGGGTCCCTTACGGTATCAGAAGGACCGTCCGAACTCTGCCAGCGGTGATATCCTGCGCCTTAATAGTCAGAGCTTGTTATGCGTTTGCACCTTCTGTCGTACGGGACTTGCTATATGAAATAAATGAAAGCACCGCTAATGCTGCATGCCTGACAGCGTCTGCAGTTGCAGTTGGTTCAATAGCCAATATTCTCTCGGGTGTCAGCTCCAGCTTTACCCATGCCTTTCTAACCTGTATCGGTGCAGGCGTCTCATTTAGCACCCTGTTTATCTTGGCTGTACACGAATATTCTAACTCTCATGGCTACAATTATTGTCATAAAGATGCGTATGGGTGGCCTATTGTTTGTTATGGTGAGGATCATTTCACCCATTTAGTTGTAGCCCATGGGATTTTTGCATCTGCGACCTTTCCCGCTCTTTTTCTGACCTTGATAAAGGCAGCCTCTATCTCCAACAAAGTTACAACATATATTGTCGATAAGTTTGTGAAAATCCGGACGGTTTCAGTAGCCAATATACTAAATTACCTTTCACCATCCATTAGTCGTAAATCGTCAACCCCTTTCGCAACTGACGGCCTGATAGAAGTGTGAATCTGTTCAATTGGTCACTTTATCAACATTTATTCTTAAGGTAGACATTAAGCCCCTCAAATCGGCCGCCAATAGTGAACAACCAACGTTGGCAATAACGCAGAAAACCAAGGCAGACTTGCAACCTTCATTTTTTATTCTACTTTTCCTATATTACTTAACAATAATGAAGCTTTAGTTATGATGGCACCAGGAGTAGACGCGGCGACAATTCAAATAAAGCTACATAAACAAGAGGGTAAACAGAATAATAATCCTGAAGCAGAATATAAAAATTCTATTGGCTGTAAATGGAACGTCCGATCTTTAGAAACTAAGTCGACAGATGGGTTGGCATATTTGTCGGCAATTGGTTTTATGTACTCATGTGGGGCAACCACATTCGCCACCGCGTTCGATGTAGCAAATAATGGTATTTACGGCGCAGCCCATGTCGCAGCCGCTGGCACCGTAATTACTATCGGATGTATTACCGCCGCAGGTGTTACTGCAGGTGTTGCTGCAGGTATTACCACGGCTATTTCAGCAGGCTTTGGCGCAGCTATTGGCGTTACTATCGGGGGAACCTCTTGTGCCATAATTGTCGCAACAGCGGGTGTCACATCATATTGCGCAACATCTCTACTATCTTACACGGTTGCTGGTGCCGCAAGTGTTGCCACGCCTGTAGCTATTACTCTTGCAACATCTTCTGTCGCAAAAAAAGCTGGACGGTATGTTTATGATGCGTTATTTAAAAAACATCAAGTTACACTGGTAAACACATCAGTCAGCCTTGATCAAAGCCTCTCTCATAAGCACGCAGCCAATAGCAAAACCCATAGCATTATCGAAGTCTGAATCTTGACTTCTTAACCTCATACAACAGCAACAATACTTCAATGACCTGAAACAACCTTCAGGCCTTTATTTCCCCCATGGATTGGGAGTAACCTGCTACAGAATAAAATTATAATTTTTAATATCCATTATAAAAAAAACCGCCATGGCAGGTTATTCATACTGGATGAAGCAGGAGCACCATGCAGTTTCAGGTTATCTTTCCCATTTTGGGTGTTTTGCTGATGTTATTCAGCGCCTCCAGCCTTCCACCCATTGTGGTTGCCCTGCTTTACCAGGAGCAGGAAATATCCATTTTCATCTACACCTTTTTACTGACGTTGCTGTTAGGTGTACTGCTCTGGTTTCCCTTCCGACACAGTAAAGATGAACTCCGCAGTCGGGAAGGCTTTCTGGTGACTGCACTGTTCTGGATAGTTCTTGGTTCGTTTGGTTCGCTGCCATTTCTGCTTATGGAAAGTCCTGCCCTGAGCATTACCGATGCCATGTTTGAAGCCATGTCCGGCCTCACCACAACGGGAGCGACCATTCTCACAGGGATTGAACATCTGCCCCGCTCCATTCTGTTTTACCGACAGCAGTTACAATGGCTGGGGGGGATGGGCATTATTGTGCTCGCCGTCGCTATTCTACCCATGCTGGGGATTGGTGGCATGCAGTTATATCGCACGGAAACACCCGGCCCGGTCAAAGACTCAAAGCTGACACCGCGTATTACCGAAACAGCGAAAGCACTCTGGTTTATTTATGTTTTTCTGACCATCGCCTGTGCACTGGCTTACTGGCTGGCGGGTATGAATTTATTCGATGCTATTTGCCACAGCTTTACCACCATTGCTATTGGTGGATTTTCCACTTATGACGGCAGTATGGGCCAATTTGATTCACCGTTAATCATCTCGGTGGCTATCTTTTTCATGTTGGTGGCCGGGCTCAACTTTGCCCTTCACTTTACCGCCTGGCGACATAAGACACTGACACACTATTTTCAGGATCCGGAAGTTAAAGGGTT
>NZ_JAVRMB020000015.1:0-6663 GCF_031844845.1 Endozoicomonas sp. | reverse complement strand
GCAGAGAGAGCTGGAACGCCTTCAGGTAAAAGAAGAAATTCTGATGCGGATGGGGAAAGCGTAATTAGAGTAAGTAATGCCAGCCAGATTTTTCTGGCTGGTTTGATAGTGATTGTTTATTGCACTCTTTCATTTTTCTGCCATTGTCGGTTTTGTTTATCCCATGTAAAGTCGAAAAAGTTATGGCCTTCAGTGTGCTGCCATTGTCGATTTTGTTTATCCCATGTCATACAGTGATGGTAACTGGTTTTCCAAGGCTTGTCAGGTGCGTAGTGTACACGATCGGAGATCTGTTCATTCCTCCATGCTTCTTGTAAAAAGCTAATAGTTGAATAGCCATAGCTCTCATCTCTTGATTCTGGTTCCGGATTTTCGTCAGGGTCGCCAACTTTCCATTGATTCCCACTGTAAATGTTGGGATGCATACTCAATGGAATTGTTTCTTCATATGGAAAGTCCAGAATATACAGTTCATCTGATCCAGGTAGCTTAACAGCGCATACACGGTGCCATAACCAGCGTACATCCAGTTGGTTTGTACTATCAGGATTAAACTTGACCAGCTTTGAGTCTTTTGCTGGGTTGATAGTGACGATGCGGGTTTCAAGTCCTATAAGGCTGAGCAGGGATTCGGCAAAGGCGCATCGTTGGGTACAGCCGTTATCTATTCTAATGACAGGTAATGCCTTTTTGATCATTAAAAACCATTTGTCCAAATCTTGTTTACTTTCAATACGCGTAGCTGGTGATGTGAGTAAGTCTTTCCTGATAGTAACAATACTTCCTTGAATATGATCAGGATTCTTATCTATTGTTTTCCAGTCTACTTTAATCTCCGATTTTTTTAATGGCTTATATTCAATATGTAACGTTGAGTCATCAACGCTTGTTATAATTGGTCGGCCAGAAAGGATATTGTCCAGAATTCCTTTGATAAAATCCAGTGGTGAATAAAAACGACGGTATGTCTCTCTTGCTGCTAAGAATTGGAGAGACCGCATTACATTGTTATTGTTATGGTAGGTGGTGAAAAAAGTACGAATGCCTTCTTCATAATTTTCGGAGAACCTATGGCGTAACTCTTTTTCAATATTTTCTTGCAATTGAAAGTCTTCATTAATGTCCTGGATCAGCATTTTAAACGAGCCATTCTCCATATGGCTGGCGTTTAATTCGTCATTGCACAAACATTCCAGAAAAAAACGTGTCCGGCAAGGAATTCTTTGATTCAGTAGTATTTTGTCCAGTATCTGTGGTTGAAGTTCAACACAGACTACTTTCATCTTATCAATAGGCCTAATTAAATGAGATGGACGTGTATCAGGCTTTGGTATGATGGTGCTCTCATCCTCTCTTGTCTGCGGGTCATGAGTGATGGATTCCCTTAGAGGTGAGGGGCGATTTATGGCTGAACTTCCTTTATTTATCATTATTTAAATCCCCTTATTTATAAATTCAAATTACAGCTATTTTATGAAGGTTGGAGAAATTAATTTTATACAAAAGTGTATATTTGCGTAAGTAGTTGACCATTTGTTTTCGCATATAATTTTCTTCGTTTGCAAGTCTATTTCAGACTGGCAAAGCCACTGTAGCACTATTGGTAAAGCATTAGACTAACTGCTGTGTTAGGGATATTCGATTTAATTTGATCAGGTGCTTAGCCTGCTTAATAATTTTTTTGGAAATTGAAAAAATGGGAAGATAATTTTTTGTTTGTTAAATGGAAAGGATTAATACCCTGTGGAGCACAGATTGAAACGAGAATGGGTATTCAATATACAATAGAAAGCAAGCTGAGTTATTACATATCAGCTTGCCATTTTCAGAGTTGGGCTAATTCACAAAAACATTAACCGGCAATCATAATCCGCAGTGCATCCAGTCGGAGAACCGCTTTCTGTAATGCCTGATGACCAAGGGCTGCACGATTCTTCAGGTATTCAATTTCTTCATCCCGGACATTGGGATTCACTATCTTAAGTGCCGCCAGTCGTTTAATTTCTTCCGTGACATCGGTCAGCAGGTTCTGGCAGGCCTGGTTCACAATCGGTTGAACCCGATCCTTCGCATACCCTTCGGCTTTGTCCAGCATTTCCAGGAATGGGGCTCTCTGTGCATTCACCAGTTTTTTGGCAACACCACGCTTGATTGGCTGTAGCTGTGCATTCAGCGTATCAAAGGCGACTTTTTCAGATAGATCGTTGAAGCCCGGGTCAATAAGGCAACGAATGGGGGTTGCCGGTAAATAACGATCCAGCTGCAGGGTTCTGTCAGCACTGATTTCCACCACATAGATTGCTTCCAGCAACATGGTGCCGGGTTTAAGGGCCTTGTTCTTGAGCAGGGCGACGGAGGTGTTACCCAGCTCACTGGTCAACACCATGTCTATCCCTTCAGCGACGATAGGGTGCTCCCAGGTCAGAAAGTGCATATCTTCCCTGGACAGTGCCATCTCCCGGTCAAAGGTGACGGTCATACCATCTTCCGGAAGACCCGGGAAGGTGGTAATCATATGACTGCCGGGGCGAATCACCAGGCAGTGCTTTGAGTAGTCTTCTGCTTCAACACCAAAGCCTTCAAACAGCTTTTCCATAAACCGCTTGAGCTGCCGTGGTTGTTCCTGTTCTTCGATATCATTGATCATATCTTCACTGGAAGTCAGGCCACGAGAGTTCAACTCCAGCAAACGGTCCCTGCCTTTATGGAGATGCTCCAGCTGCTGTTGATTCAGCTCAGAGGCCTGGTTCAGCAAGCTTTTCATGGAGAGATCCATCGCCTCGGGAGAGCTCTGGCTTCCGGGCTGCAGATAGGGAACCAACGCCTCGCCCAGTTGCATCTGTACCATGCTGCCCGCAGGGCAGGTGTCAGCAAAAGCGTTCAACCCCTGGTCATACCAGTGGAACAGGGCTTCCTGACCGGTGCCAAGCAGGTAAGGCGCATGAATCTTGATGGTTTCGGTCTGGCCGATACGGTCCAGTCGGCCGATGCGCTGTTCCAGAAGATCCGGATGCTCCGGCAGGTCAAAAAGAACCAGATGATGGGCAAACTGGAAGTTACGACCTTCACTTCCGATTTCGGAGCAAACCAGTACCTGGGCACCGTGCTCTCCTTCCGCAAAATAGGCAGCGGCACGGTCCCGCTCAATGATGCTCATGTGTTCATGGAAAACCGCCGCAGGAATGCCGGAAAGAATACGCAATGCATTTTCCAGATCCAGCGCCGTATTGGCGTTGGCACAGATAACCAGTACTTTCTGTTTTTTAAGCAGCTTGAGCAGGTTAATCAGCCAGTCCACCCTCGGGTCAACTTTCCACCATGGGTCCATATCCTCCACCTGAATCTGTGCCTGATAGGCCAGCTCCGGGTAAAGATTGTGGCGATAATAGCTCTCTTCTTCCAGGGCAATCTCATACAGCTCAGGCAAAGGCTGAGGGTAGCCCTGAACCGCACGGCCGGAGAAACCTCCTACCGCTGCACGGGTATTTCTGAACATTACACGACCCGTACCGTGACGATCCAGCAGGCGACGGAGTAACTGCGTACGAGTCGTATTCCTGACCTCCTCATCATCCTGATCCTGATCCTGATCCAGCGCTTTATCCAGAACATCGATCAGCGACTTGCTGTCTTCTCCCAAGAAACTGATCAGGTGATCCCTGGCCAGGGCCGGCAGAGCCTTGTTCTCATTATTCAGCAGCTCCTGAACTGCTTCGGCAACAGGTTCGTAGCGGCTTTCTTCTGCTTCGAAGGCGGCCAGGTCGTGAAAACGGTCAGGGTCCAGCAGGCGTAAATGGGCAAAGTGGCTCTTGGCGCCCATCTGTTCCGGGGTTGCTGTCAGTAGCAATAATCCGGGGATCTGTTGGGACAGTGCTTCTACACACTGATACTCAGCGTTGGTCTCTTCTTCAGACCAGATCAGGTGATGGGCTTCATCGACAATCAGCAGGTCAAACTCAGCGTCCATGGCCTGTTGACGACGCTCGTCGTCATGACAGAGAAAACCGATGCTGCAGATAATCAGCTGTTCGGTGTTGAACGGATTTTCATCCGGGGACTGGCGGCAGCGCTCTTCATCAAAGACACTGAAATGCAGATTAAAGCGGCGTAGCATTTCGACCAGCCACTGATGCACCAGGCTTTCTGGCAACAGAATCAGTACCCGGCTGGCCCGACCGGTAATCAGCTGCTGATGCAGTATCAGGCCTGCCTCGATGGTTTTACCCATACCCACTTCGTCAGCCAGCATGACTCGGGGAGCATGGCGCTGAGAAACTTCACGGGCAATGTGCAGCTGATGGGGAATCAGGCTGGTACGTGGGCCAACTAATCCGCGCATGGGGGACTTACGCAGTCCGTAGTTGTAGTGGAGCGTCTTGTACCTCAGGGAAAAGTTACTGTTCTGGTCGATCTGACCGGCCAGCAGGCGATCCTGAGGCTTGTTGAAGCGAATATGATTGCCCAACTCAGCTTCTGGCAGCTGGCCCGCTTCACCATCGGGGAGGGTTCCATAATAGGTCAGCAATCCGTGCTTTTCGATGACGTCGGTGACCTGCATCGTCCAGCCCTCGTGGCTTTCAACACGATCTCCGGGGTTGAATTCGACACGGGTCAAAGGACAGTTGTTGATGGCATAAAGCCGGGTTTCACCGGTAGCAGGAAACAGCAGGGTGACCATTCGACTATCAAAGGTGAGTATGGTGCCCAGCCCCTGTTCGGTCTCAGTATCACTAATCCAGCGTTGTCCAGAAACGAAACTCGTCATATTTGACTACTAACCTTGCCTGACTGACAGCCCGCTTTTATACGGCATCGCTTTTCAGCGATAGCGCAGGTCGGAGATGAACCTGCAGGCTGTATTTTGAAAATGGTTTACGGTGAGAATCTCTCTGCGAACAGAGGTTATCTCAGGCTACTCGACCCATTGCAATCATACCCCTCACCGCAGTGACTTGCCTGAAGATTATGACCAATGTGCCAAAAAGCGCGTTATATTAGCGGAATCCTCTTAAATTGCACTTTTTAATTTGTACTACGAGGGTGAGCAAAATTCACCGTGCAGGGATGATTATAGACGGGAGTTTGCCTTCTATTAATTCAGCTTCCCTTTCAATGCGTTTTTATAAGCACCCTGTGGACTGCAGTGATCACTCTGCAGTCTCTGTGCGTGGAGCAATCACTTTGCCAGCTGCATTCTCAACCAGATACCCGGCGGTGTGCTGATACCCGTGGTTGAAGAAACCACCTGACCGTTTTTCACAATGACCAGGGTAGGTGTAGCACTAATTCCCCATTGCCGGGCAATTAACCCGTCATTGTCATTTGCGGTTCGAAAGTCATACCCATGATGTTCCATGTACCCGGCTATGCGGGCATTCTCCCCTGAAGAAAGTGCAACAGACACAACCGCGTAATCGTCACTCATCCAGTTAACCGTGGGAGAGACAAAGCGGCAGATTGAACACCAGGTAGCCCAGAAATAAATCATTACCGGCTGTTCATGGCTGAGGGCCTTGACATCAATGATTTCTCCCTGAAGTGTGGATACCACCATTTCAGGCATGGTTCCATCAGGCATTGTCTGTCCGCGCCAGAGATCGATAGCAATGCTGGCAGTGATAAAGATCACCACCATCAATAAGGCTTCGCGAGCCCAGCGTTTAAGTCGTCCCGGTTTTTCAGTTATCTTTTTGGCCGCTTCATTATTCTCTGCATTTCCCTGCTTCATTGAGAATCCCCACTGGCCTGTTCAATTGCCTTAATGACCGCATCACGGGTCAGAATAACTGGCAGCTCAATACCTTCTGGTGCTCCCGGGCCATACACGATGTTAAACGGCACTCCGTAGCGGCCATAAGACTGCAGGAAATCGGTTACATACTCTGAAGGTCGGGTCCAGTCACCCTGCATGGGAATCAGGTTATCGGCCTGTAGCTTTGAATAGACCGGTTCCCGTTGGAGAACACCGACTTTGTTTGCTTTGCAGGTGATGCACCATTCTGCGGTGATATCAATAAACACGGTTTTACCCAGCTGAACCGCCTCCTGAATCGATTCTGTGTCTAATGGCTGCCAGTGTATCTCAGCAGCAGGCTTTGCTGACAGGCGACCGTTTGTGAAGCTGATCAGTAAACCGGCAGCGGATACCATGCATAAAAATGCCAGGGTCATAACCACTGAACGCCTGCCTTTGACTTTTCCAAGTCGCCAGAGCAAACCGATAATAAAGATTGCCCCGATCATCAACGTCACTGGGGTACCGAAGAAACTTGCCATCAGGCTCAGCAGCCACAGGCTGGTGGCCAGCATCATAAAGCCAAACAGGGTTTTTACGGTATTCATCCAGCGACCGGGTCTGGGTAGAAAGCTGGCCAGTTGTGGAAAGCTGGCGATCAATAACCACGGAATGGCCATACCAATGGCCAGCGCAGTAAATACCAGAAATAGCATGAAGTAATCGGCGCCCAGGGCAAAGGCGACCGCCGTTCCCAGAAATGGTGCGCTACATGGAGTTGCCAGTAAGGTTGCGAACATACCCTGGATAAAATGACCGGCGTAGGAGTTGTCACCTTTTGAGGCCAGCCAGGTACTGCTGTTGCTGGATAACTGTATTTCAAAAAGCCCCATCATATTGGCGGCAAACAGTCCGGTCACCAATACCAT
>NZ_JAVRMB020000014.1:0-14209 GCF_031844845.1 Endozoicomonas sp. | reverse complement strand
ATTTGTGGGAGTTTCATGCGGGTTGTCTCATTTGTGGCAAGTTCGGTATGCATTCCCACGCAGAGCATGGGAACGAGTTCAAAGACCGCTGTCCGCTTCCCGCCTCCCGAAAAAGCCTTAAAAGCCAGAGCCTGCTGTTTTGCTTTGCGGATTGCGGATTGCGGATTGCGGGAAGCGAATAATGGTCCATTTAGAGTATGCGATTGCCCTTGCCGCCTGCTTCAATCCGTGGTTAAAAACGGGAGAAAATAACAATGAGTGATCAAGATCAGATTCGTCAAAAACTCTACGACCGCGCCCGTGAACTGGTGCCAGTACTGAAAGAACGCACCGCAGAAGCTAATAAACAGGGCAGACTTCACGAGGAAACCATTGCTGACTTTCAGGAAGCCGGTTTCTTCCGAATTCTCCAGCCCGCCAAATGGGGTGGCTATAAACTGAAACCTCACGATTTTTTCGAAGTACAAATGACTCTGGCCGAAGGCTGCATGTCTGCCGCCTGGGTTCTTGGCGTTGTTGCTATCCATAACTGGCAGCTGGCCCTTTTTGATGACCGTGCTGCCCAGGATGTCTGGGGTGAAGACACCAGCGTTCTGATTTCCTCTTCTTATATGCCCGTAGGTAAAGTGGAGCATGTCGAGGGTGGTTACAAACTCAGCGGAAAATGGGGTTTTTCTTCCGGCTCAAAACACTGCGAATGGGCCTTCCTGGGAGCGATTATTCCACCCAAAAATGAAGGTGAAGCCCCGGATTACCGCACGTTCCTGGTGCCACGGGAAGATTACGATATCATTGATAACTGGGACACCATGGGCCTTCAGGCTACCGGCTCCCATGATGTCGTGGTAAAAGACAAGTTTGTTCCGGAGTACCGCACTCACCGTTCCCTGGACGGATTCATGCAGAACAGCCCGGGCAATGCCGTCAACACTTCACCTCTGTTCAAACTGCCTTTTGGCCAGATCTTTGTTCGTGCTGTCTCTTCTGCCGCCATTGGTGCACTGAAAGGCGCCGTGGATGATTTTGTCGGTTTCAACCGCAAGCGCATCGCCCTTCACGATGGCAAGGCTGTGGTTGAAGATCCGGGCGCCCAGACAGCCGCGGCCAATGCCATGATGGTGGTGAGTGACCTGAAAACCATTCTCTTCAAAAACTTTGATATTCTCAGTGAGCGTGCTGAGCAAGGTGAGCCTCTGGCCATAGAAGAGCGTGTCAAGATGCGTTATGACTCCGCTGTCGTCTGTTCACGATGCGCTGATGCAATTACGGAACTCTATCTGCACTGTGGATCAGCCGGTATTTTCAATAGCCACAAAGTAAATCAGGCCTTCCGCGACATTCAGACGGGGCGCACCCATGTCGCCAATCAGCCTGCTAAATATGCCCGTAACTTTGGCGGTGTAGTCATGGGTCGTGAAACCACTGACTTCTTTTTATAATCCTGACTTCTGATCATCCAGGGGCTGGCTCAGCCAGCCTTGCATATTTCCTTTGCGCACAGGTTTCACCCGTCAAATTGCCCTCCCTATTCTCAAATCGGACATCTCATCAGTGTGAGAAACAGACCTCATATTGAGCAAAGTCATCCCCCCACCCGGATATGCAGGCAGGCAGCATAACCACCGGGAACGAATTATGTGTGTTGATGTCCTACCTTTTAGCTACACAGTTACTTTGGCAAAATAGACCCGGGAAGAATTCTTGAAAAATGAATCTTCTAAACTTTCGCAAAAATATGGGGGACTTTTAAATGGCTCATGGCAACACTGCTGTTTCCAGTAACAACATTGCAGCTTCCAGGCTGGCAATGCATTCAACGCCCTCGCCCTCCCCTGGCCGTAAAAATCCTTACCGCGACTCCCACCCTGCATCTATGGGAATACGAACAGTCTCAAAGCCTGAAATCACTGAACCCTCTTTTTTGGGGCGTCTCGCAGAACGTATAGGACTCACTTCATCCACTATAACGGAAGACCAGAAATCACTCACAGATAGAGCGTACGGCAATAATGGCTATACCGGTAGAAATTGTATAAATACTATTAATTTGAAGACAACCAAAGGTGATATAATTTTGGCTGTCAGTGACGCCGGGGGTATTTTTGTTGAGCCAGCCCCGGATACAAATGATAATCCGAGACATCGCGCTACGTTCGAAGTTAACACCACAAGAGATATCAAGGCTCGATTGCCCAAAAATATTGAAGAAGTGGATATTTCAACAGATTCAGGGTCTTTGATTGGAGTTATTAGCGCAACAGGTGATTACACTGTTTGTAACGGGTCGATTAACGTAGAAATAAGATCAGCGATACCTGTTTTAGCAAAAACTGACAAGGGCTCGTTAACCGCTACCGGTTATAACTGCCGCACGCCTTCTGAATCAAGTGTTGCCACTGAAACTCCTGGATATAGAGAATTCGTGCCCACAACCAAGCTGCCAGAGACTAATCGTTATTCCAAAAATCCTGGCAGAATCAAATTAACAGTAAACACAGCTGGGGATATTACTTTCAAATATCAACCTTTTATTCCAACAAGACCAAAGTGAAGCCCTCTTCCGGAAAATCAGGCCAGAGACTCTTATCATGTATTCATTCAAACCGAAAACCGACACTGGAACCTACTCAACAAAACAGGTTTAGCCCGCCGGCTCATTTTCTTTCAGGCACCGCTTCCACGACCAGATTGCCATCCCTGCTCTCAAACTGAACTTCACCTTTTTTAGCCAGCACTTCCAGCACCGAGGCCAGCTCAGGCGTGTTTTCCAAAGCGATTAAAGGCATATTCGCCAGCTCGGTTAACAGTGCCTGCTGAAATCGATCAATGATGATGGTTTTAAACAGTGCCACCTTCAGATCAATCCGCGCTTCCATAAAGTCGATCTGGTCGAAGTAAATTGCCTGATCTTCCGGAGCGTATTTTAATTGCGCAACCCCGGTAATCTGAACCGGCAGCTTATCCGTCACCATACCGCCCAGCACATCCGCTTCAACCTGGCCGTTGATGTGAAACATCAGGGGCTCACCATCCCCCTGAATAAACAGCTGCGGTGTTTCCAGGTAAATCTGAACCATCATGATGGGCAACAGATCCAGGCTGCGAATCTGTGGTGAAAGAAAGCCGGCATTCACCATTTGCTGAAAACTCTGCTGGCTGTACGTCTCCCGATCATTGCCAGCACAGCCGCCCAGCAATAAAACGCAGGAAAAGCTAACGAGCCAGAATCTGATTGGCTTTGGCAACAGCCTGCCCTCTATTTGTTGAAGCCAGTGCATCCGCCCCGCGGGTGGTTTCCGGCAGTCGGTAGCGGGTAAGACATGATTGAACATAATGCACCGCCGTGTTTAACAATATTCGATGACCAACAGTGATTCAAAACGGTTCTTTTGTAAAATGAGTGGGTAGATATTTCTCCACTGTCATTCCGTACAGGCGACTGCATGGATGCAGGGGGTAGAGTAATGCAGGAGCAATTACCGGGATTGTACGGAATCCTCCAGGCAGGGAGAGCCAGCCATCAAGCTGCACCTCCCTGCGGATGGGATCCTGTACAATCCCTGTACAGGATGTCAGTGGGAGGACGGCAAGTTTTTAATTCTGGTTCCTCGGGGGCAATGACCATTGAACTCTCATTTTCTACCGGCTGACACATTCTTTGATGAAAATACGCCCCAATTGGTTTCTATTTACCCACTTAAAACTCAAAAGAGCCTTCAAAACCAACATCAACGCCCGCCACACACCTTATCTCAGGCAAATCATCATACTGAAACTTGACTGGAAAGTGTCGTCTGCAAAGATCTGACTTCTGCAGGCGACAAGTCCCAGCGATGACGGTCTGAATCAGACACTCAATCCATCCCTCAATGGCAAACGAATGGATACCTCAAGCCCCGGCTGGGCATTACGGGCAACAATAGAACCGTTATGCTGGGCAACCGCCGTTCTGGCTATTGCCATGCCAAGACCTGTACCATCGTTCTCCTTGCCTCTGGTTTCATCCACCCGGAAGAACGGTTCAAACAAATCTTCAAGGGCCTCTTCCGGCACGCCAGGACCGTGATCCCGAATACGAATAAGTGCCGTATCATTTTCACGGAACAGACTCACCTCAACCTCTGAACCTTCCGGCGTAAAACGGATCGCATTGCGGATGATATTCTCCACGGCACTGGAGAGAAACTCCCGAACAGCCTCCAGCTCAATACTGGCGGTTTCCTTGAAAACCACCGCCTTGTCACCAGCCTGAGCTTCAAAGTCGCCATCATCCACCAGCTTTTTCAGCATGCCTTCGAGAGAAACCTTCTCGCAGGCCATATTGGCCATGTTCTGCTGAATACGGGAAAAGTGAATGATCTGACCAATCAGCTGATCCAGCCGTTCAATTTCACGCTCGATCCGAGAGTGTTCTGCGTCTGCATCCGGCGTTTTTCTTCGGGCCAGGGCCAGGGAAATCTGCAGCCGGGTTAACGGCGACCGCAACTCATGGGATACATCCCGAAGTAATCGCTCTTTACTGAACACCAGAGAACCCACCTGCTCCGCCATATGGTCAAAGTCCCGGGCCAGTTCGCCCAGTTCATCCCTGCGTCTGGCAACCTTACCGCCAACACGGGCACTCAAGTCACCCCTGGCAAGTTTCCGGGAAGCCCTTTGTAAATTACCAATGGGACCTACCAGATAACGGGCCAGCACCACACAGAGAACAAAACTCATACCCAGCGCCAGAATAATAAGATGCCACTGTCGTGCAATAACCTGTTTAACCCGCCATTGCACCAATACCGGCATCTCTTTGGTGAGATACAGTTCATAAGGGGCATCATTGAGGCTGATTTTCTGGGGTCCGACGACCACCATACCACTGCGAAAAGTGATGGTGGGATCGCTGCGGCTCCGGGTTTTGTTATAGGCAGAGACCAGCTCTTCAGAGATAGACGCACTCCCCAGAATATTCCCTTCCGTATCAAACAGGTAATAACCGCTGCCGGGAAACCTCGGGATAGGTAAGTGAACGGAGGTTCGGGAGAGCAGCTCCATCTTGCGGGCCGCTATTTCCAGCTCACGAAAAAGCGCCCGCCGTTCTGACAGGAAGTCCGATGGATCCACCGTAATGGCAAAGGCCAGAAACAGGGTGACCAGCATGGCAATCATGCTCAGCCAGAACCACAGAAAAATCTTCCAGAAGACACTGTGCCAGGGCCAGACCACCAGCCGGGGAATTTTCAATTGCACTTTCAACCGCAACCATCGCCCTCCCCTCAACAACCCCCTCACGACGGCAGAATATAAAAGTAGCCAGACCCACGAACCGTTTTAATTCTCGCGCTGCCGTCAGGCCGGGTACCGACCTTCTTGCGCACATTGCTCACATGCATATCAATGGCACGGTCATAGAGCGTCAGTTTACGGTTCAGGGCGATCTGGGTCAGGTCATCCCGGGAAATGAGTTCTCCCACTTTTTCGATCAGCGTTTTCAGCACCAGAAATTCGGTGGCCGTCAGCTCCAGAGGCTCGCCAGAAATGGTCGCTTCACGATTGGCCAGGTTCAATGCGATGTCGTCAATCTGCAGTGTCCGGCTGGTACCCTCAGGAATCAACGGTGTCCGGCCCCGACGTAAAATGGCCTTGATTCTGGCCACCAGTTCCCGATGGTTATAAGGCTTGGCCAGGTAATCATCAGCACCAATTTCCAGACCGATAATCCGGTCAACGTCATCACCACGGGCGGTCAACATCAACACCGGAATATTCGACCGGTGGCGAATCTGTTTCAACGCATCAAAGCCATTCAGTTTAGGCAGCGTCACATCCAGAAGCACCAGATCGTGTACCCCGGACAGAGCGGCAGTAACCCCCGCCTCACCATCATGAACAGCAGAGACAGTAAAGCCCTCTGTTGCCAGATATTCCACCAGCAATTCACAGAGTTCGATATCATCATCAATCAGCAGTAGTTTGGCATTGTTTTGGCTCATGGCTTACTCCATAAAAAAAGACCCCGCCTGGGGGAGGTGGGGTTAAAGGTACCGTTCATGGGGTAACTGATTGCCAGACCAGCCAACCCCCCGCCCGGGCTTTCTGGCTGTTTCTATTGGTATAAAGAACAATAGAGGCTTTTAATACAAAAGGTTCAGCTGGTTGACTATTCTAAATCCTGCAGTGCTCTTATTGAGTTGAAGACTCTATAATAAATGCTCTGCTCTCAGCTGTTAGCCTCTTTAGTAAATCACTGGCCGTGATTCAGTCAGCCCTTTGCAAAAAGGACTGATTCCGTACTCTCCGAGGCGCGGGACATCATATCATTCATCTATCAGGAATGCTTTTTTAAACGATTACTGGCGGCTGTCCGGTTTAGCAGCCTGTAACGCCTGTTCTAAAATGTTTCGTTCCTGAACGAAGGTGCAGTGTATTGGCTTACATCTAAACCCGGTCAATAGATCGGGTAATCGCAGTGTAAAGCCCTGACTTATTCCATATTGAACGGTAAAAAGATCAGTAAACAAATTGCTAACTTCGGTTTTCCACATGGCTATAGATAGATAAAACTCATACTATCCGTACCAATTCATAACCCTGTATGCTGTCGATGCTTTGCCCGGACCATTACCCTGTAAGAAGCCAGCAGCTCTCACTCTGACTACTTACCTTTGCAGGGTTAATAACAACATCACATTGCGTTGCGGGTCCTGCAAGAATCTGCCCCCTCACGGAGCTATCAATGATCGCAAAAATCTCTGCGCTAAAACCCGGAAAATGGTTTCCGGTCGGTGCTTTAGCCACCTCTCTGTTACTGCTCGCTGGTTGCTCAGACGATCAGCCGCAGCAACAGCAACAAATGCCGCCTCCCGCCGTCTCTGTAATCACGGTCACCGAACAGGAAGTGGGTAATTACCAGGAATTCGTCGCTCGCTCAGAAGCGATCGACGCGGTAGACATCCGTGCCCGAGTTGACGGTTTTCTGGTTAAAAGAAACTTCACCGAAGGCGGGCTGGTGGAAAAAGGCCAGCTGCTTTATGAAATTGACCGAGCCCCCTTTGAAGCGGCGCTGAAAGGTGCCAAAGCGCAACTGGCCAGCAGCGAGGCAAACCTGACCAATGCCCAAAAGAACCTGGAACGCAGCCGTGACCTGGTGAAAAAAGGGTTTATCAGCCAGGCGGATTTCGATATGCAAACCAGCACGGAAGCCCAGGCGGTTGCCGGCGTTGAAGTCTCGGAAGCAAGCCTTGAAACGGCAAAAATCAATCTGGGCTATACCCGGATTACCGCGCCATTCAAAGGCGAAATCGGTAAGTCCACCTACAGTGTGGGTAACCTGGTGGGCCCAACCAGCCAGCCTCTGGCCACCCTGACCAGCATGGATCCGATCTATGTGACCTTTCAGGTGGATGAACGACAGTTGGTCAGCCATTTGCTGGACAACTCTGCCGCTGCAGACAATCCGGAACAGGCACCCATTGAAAATAAAGACCAGTTCAAACTCTCGCTGACACTGCCTAATGGCCAGGAATACAATCAGCCAGGGACGTTCCGCTTTGCCGATACCCGGGTGGATGAAGGTACCGGTACACTGACTCTCCGTGCTTCCTTCCCTAACCCCCACGGGGTTATTCTGCCAGGCCTCTACGTGACCCTGCAGGCAGAAAGCAATACCCTCAAACTGTCGCCAATGGTGCCCCAGGCTGCGGTTCAGCAAAACCAGTCCGGCCACTTTGTTCTGGTGGTGACTGCGGAGAATACCGTCGCTACCCGCCAGATTGAGCTGGGTCGCCGAATGGGTGCCATGTGGGTGGTTAACAAAGGTCTGAAGGCCGGTGAACTCATTATTGTCCAGGGTCTGCAGAAGGTTCGCCCGGGGGCCAAAGTATCCCCGAACATGGTGACTGTGAACCCAACAACAGGCACCATCACGCCGAATCAGAAGCAGGGTAACTGAGATGTTCAGCCAGTTTTTTATTAACCGGCCAAAATTCGCATTCGTCATCTCGATTGTGATTACCCTGGTCGGCCTGATCTCGCTGAGCATACTGCCGGTGAGCCAGTACCCGGAAATTGCCCCACCCCAGATCACCGTCAATGCCATGTTCCCTGGCGCTGATGCTGAAACGGTAGAAGAAGCCGTTATTCGTCCCATTGAAGAACAGATCAATGGGGTGGAAGGGATGATTTACATTAACTCCACCGCCGACAACAGCGGCTCGGCATCGATTACCATTACCTTTGAAACCGGTATCGATCAGGACATGGCCATGGTCAACGTCCAGAACCGGGTAGCGGTGGCTGAACCCACCCTGCCGGAAGCGGTTCGCCGTCTCGGGGTTACTGTACGTAAACAGTCGTCCAATATGTTGCTGGGGGTTAACCTGGTGTCGGAAAGTGGCGATTACGACCAGATCTTTCTGAACAACTACGCCAATAACTACCTGAAGGAACCACTGGCACGGATTAACGGGGTTGCCAGCGCCGACGTTATGGGACCCATGACGTACAGTATGCGTCTTTGGCTAAACCCCAACCGCATGGCCGCCCTGGAGGTGACCACCAGCGATATTTCCAATGCCATTAATGAGCAAAACACCATTGTTGCGGCCGGTAAACTGGGTCAGGGCCCGACCCTGCCCGATCAGCAATTTACCTATACCATCAAGACCCAGGGGCGCCTGAGCAGTCCGGAAGCCTTTGGCGATATTATTGTCCGGGCACAGCCAGACGGCTCGTTTATTCGCGTTAAAGACGTTGCCCGGGTGGAGTTGGGCTCAGAAAGTTATGCGGGTGATGCGCGCCTGAATAACGACCCGACAGCGTTCCTGGTGATTTATCAACAGCCGGATGCCAACGCCATGGACGTGGCCGAAGGCGTGAAAGCCGCCATGGCGGAGCTGGCTGAAAGCTTCCCGGAAGGCATTGAATTCGTTATCAAGTTCGATACCACCGAGTTCATTGATGCGTCCATTAAAGAGGTCGTGCAAACCCTGTTTGAAGCGGTACTGCTGGTTATCCTGGTGGTCTTCATCTTCCTGCAGAACTGGCGGGCAACCCTGATCCCGGCCATTGCCATCCCGGTCTCGCTGATCGGTACCTTTGCCATCATGAATGTCCTGGGCTTCTCCATCAACACCATCACCCTGTTTGGTCTGGTGCTGGCCATCGGGGTAGTGGTAGACGACGCGATTGTTGTTATTGAAAACGTCGAGCGTCTGATCAACCAGGAAAACATGTCGGCCAAGGAAGCCACCAGTCAGGCCATGAAAGAGGTCGCCGGCCCCATCGTTGCCACTACCCTGGTACTGCTGGCGGTATTCGTGCCGGTTGGTTTTATGCCCGGTATTACCGGGGGGCTCTACTCCCAGTTTGCGGTGACTATCTCTGTCGCGGTATTGATCTCATCCATCAATGCGCTGACCCTCAGTCCGGCCCTCTGCGTCACCCTGCTGAAAAAAGGCAATATGGCGCAGATTGGCTGGTTGAGACCGGTTGAAAACTTTATTACCCGTATGACCGGCGGCTACAAAAGCTGGGTGGCGCTGCTGCTCCGACGCTCGATCCTTGGCGTTGGCCTGTTTGCCATCCTGATAGCGGCCACCGGCTATATGTTCACCTCAACACCCGCTGGCTTTGTTCCCGATGAAGACCAGGGCTTCTTTCTGGTAGACATTCAACTGCCCGATGCCGCTTCTCTGAACCGTACCGAAGACGTGATGTGGCAGATCACCGAGCAGGTTCGCACCGAGCCCGGTGTGGACAGCGTGATCACCATTTCCGGCTTCAGTATTTTCAGTGGTTCTAACTCCAACGGTGGTATGGCCATTGTGGTACTGGATAACTGGGATGAGCGTAAAAGCCCGGAACTGCACCAGAGCGCCATACTGAACCGCGTTCAGGGCAAACTGTGGGGACTCCCGGATGCCCAGGCCATGGCCTTTGCCTTCCCGCCGATTCCCGGACTGGGGACGTCCGGTGGTTTTGACTTCCGCCTGCAGGACACCATGAGCCGTTCACCCCAGGAGCTCAACCAGGTGCTGAATGGCCTGATTTATGAAGCCAATCAGCAACCGGAACTGAGTCGGGTGTTCACCACCTGGCGCGCCAATGTGCCCCAGTATTTCCTCGAGGTGGACCGCAACAAGGCGAAAGCTCAGGAAGTCTCGCTTTCCGAGATTTTCATGACCCTGCAAACCCAGCTGGGCTCCCTGTACGTTAACGACTTCACCCTGCTGGGAAGAACGTATCAGGTGAACCTGCAGGCCGAGAGCATTGACCGTGCGGAACCGTCGGACCTGAGCAAGTTCTATGTGCGCAACATCAAGGGCGAGATGGTGCCACTGACCACCGTTGCTTCCCTGAAGCCGATTCTCGGGCCCAGCAATATTGGCCATTACAACCTTTATCGTTCGGTGAATGTCAGTGGTCAGGCTGCCCCGGGTTACAGCTCCGGTGATGCCCTGAAAACCATGGAGAAACTGGCCGCCAATCTGCCCGATGGCTACACCTACTCCTGGTCCGGACAATCCCTGCAGGAAATTGAAGCGGGTAACCTGGCACCACTGCTGTTTGCCCTGGCCTTCCTGTTCGTCTACCTCTTTCTGGTGGCCCAATACGAAAGCTGGACCCTGCCCCTGGCCATTATCAGCGCCGTACCCGTTGCCACCTTTGGTGCCTTCGCCGGCATTAACCTGATGCGTAACTGGAACCCGCTGCTGGCCAACGACATCTACGCCCAGATTGGTATGGTGCTGTTGATTGGTATTGCGGCGAAAACGGCGATTCTTATTGTCGAGTTTGCCATGGTCAGGCGACGGGAAGGCGACAGCATTTTTGACGCGGCGGTTAATGCGGCGGGCCTGCGTTTCCGTGCGGTACTGATGACGGCGCTTTCCTTTATCCTGGGCGTTCTGCCCCTGGTACTGGCCAGTGGCGCGGGTGCTGCCAGTCGTCAGATCATCGGTATTACCGTTAGCTCCGGTATGTTGGCAGCGACCATCTTTGGTACCCTGCTGATACCTATGTTCTATATGCTGCTGCAAAAGCTGCGTGAGCATTTTAATCCGGATAAGGCGAACAGCTAAAATATCCCTGAATAGTAAGGCTCCATCTCCGGTGCCTTACTGTTTTAAATCAGGCTCAACCCTTCTCCCATCTCTTTTCCCGGACAACAAAATATAAATAAGCTGAATTTCTGAAACAAGCCTGTAAACCTCCTGTCACCAGTCAAAGGTGGCTTTGCCATTATTATTTTTCCTGCACTCTGAATTAAGACAGTCTGTTTTTTTTAAAAACCCCAATGCATTCATTAGCAGGCTCTAACTCATGACAGC
Source organism: Endozoicomonas sp. (assembly GCF_031844845.1). Classification (GTDB taxonomy): domain Bacteria; phylum Pseudomonadota; class Gammaproteobacteria; order Pseudomonadales; family Endozoicomonadaceae; genus Endozoicomonas. The sequence goes on along the minus strand of NZ_JAVRMB020000014.1, from coordinate 2,891 downwards.
CCATCAAATGGGCTGTGCGCAGGGTGGCTAATTTAAAAAAATTCGGGAACCAATCAGAAACAAGACAGACAAAAGTAGCAGGGATTTAAATTCCATAACCGGTTTAATGACAGGACGATCCAAATGGCTGAAACAAACACCACTTTATTTAATACTCTCAGATCACTGTCACTTACTGCCCACCAGCAACCAGCGGTGCCAAGCCCTCAGACAACTGTTTCCCGATTATTCAAGGGGCATTTTGTTGCCAGCTATCAACCTCAAAGACAGATTTCAGAGACAATCGACCATAACTCCCTGTCAATTTTCTCTCTAAACCCCTATCGAAACCTGTTGAATAATGTTGAAAATGAAATATGTGAAGCGGAGAACTATCCCTCCTCAGGGTCTGAAAAATCGGTAAAAGGCATAGGGTCTTATTTAACAGAGAATAAAATCACTGCCCATCAATTTAAAAAAGATAATACAGTCATACCATGGCTGTCAGGCTGGCAAACGCCTTTTTCCTTATTGACTGAAGCATGGGTATTTCCTGTAACCCGTCAAACTGGCTATCCGACGGGAAACCATTCAACCACTCAGGTATTAACAACCGATCCCCGGCACCAAACCATAACTATTCGTTCAGACAGGAATCCTCCACAAGCTCATAACGGACAGCCCAGTCCGGTATCAACAGATATCCAAAACCCGCCCCTTGTGCCACGTTCAAACAAAAAATCCTATACCGGGCAGAACAAGTCTTTTGCTCATTCATTCGCCGATCAGCAACCCGCCAGCAATACTGTTCAGGCGCTGGGACAACGACTTCATTCGCGCCTTCAACTACAGGAAAACAGCAGATCTGACCGTTCAGAAATATCGAGAAAGACACACGTAACAAGCACTGAAAAAGGTGCCCGTAGAGACCGTCCGGATCGCCGCTGGCTTATCGAAGAAACTACGAAATTAGTGACGCTCAGACACGAGGAAGCCACTAAACATCCTTCCCGTGACACACCACGATACCAGGAAATTCAGCAACAGCTTACCCACATCGTTAAGACATACCGTACCCATTACGAAGAAGAAATAACCCACTGTCTTCACGGTTTACAACGCACTGTCACAGAAACCCTTAGCAATGAAGGCTCGGCAACCATTGAAAAACTGCTGCAATTAAAAAGTGAACTTACGTCAATAAAATCGGAAGTGAATTTATTTTTAAACCATGATAACAAATCCCTGCAGGCATCCCTGAGGGATCAGGTTGTTGATGCACTGTATAGAACCAGCTCGAAACGGGATTATCAAAGATTAAAAACATGGATAACGTCAAATCAGGCGATTTTTCCCAATCAGCTCCGCCCGGGTGATGACCTTCAGCTTTATTTTGTCTTCCAGGAACTGCAGCAGGAACTTGATAACCAGATAGCCATTTACCAGCGAACCAAATTATCCAAAGAAAACAAAGAGCAGACAAAAGAAAACATAGCAGCGAATACAGCAAACATAGAAAAAATCATAAACCTTTATAAAACAGTCTTTGATCGCTATCAACGCTTTGTAACAAATCAACGCTATGCCCATCAGGTAGCAGATATGGAAGAAACTCAAAGAAAAGGGCATCGTGCCATTGAGGAAAAAACAAGCCCGGCGACACAACAACGCCTGAACTTGATCAGAACACTGAATATCCCGGAATGCAATACCGACGCATTGCTCGACATGAGTGAGCAGGATTTCCACCTTGTCGTGAAACTGCTAACCGGAAAATCGCTCACCGCTGAAGATGGGAAAACCATGCAAAACAATGCCTGGCAACTTACTGCAGGCAATAAATGGATGGTGCAGCGGGATCACGAGCGAGTCACGGTTTTTGCCATTGGTAACTCACGGATGCTGGTTGACACTGCCAGCAATACCCTTATCGGAGCTCTTGACCCCATCCAGATGGATCGTATTCATCAACGCCTGCAGCAGGAGGGTCACACCGGTTCGGGTGCAATTACCCGACAGATGGTTGTTGATGACTTCATGAACCATCCAATTACTGAAGAGCAGAGGCGTAATCAAAGCGGGGCGAGCCTGCACAATTTTCTACAAATAATACCTGATGAAGGAGCTGAACTCATTCCCCAGCCCGGCAATAACAGACCACGTGATGACCAACCGATCGTACCAGAGATATTTCGGGCTCAAAGAAGGGATTTCCAAAGGTGATAGAAAATTTTGACCCAGGGAATATAAAGAAAAAGGCCAAAAATAAAATAAATAAAAAATAAAAAATAAAAAATAACTCAACAACCACCGGCTAAAGCCGGTGGGTTAGTGTTACGGACTGAAAGTCCGGATACGCGTCAAAGACGCGTTGTCGCTAACCTTCACTCCTGAAATTTATCATCACCTCTTGATTCCCTGGCTGCTGTCATCCTGTACAGGCGACTGCATGGATGCAGGAGGTAAAGTGCAGGAGCAATTACCGAGATTGTATAGGATCCATCTCACAGGGAAGTGAATGTGCGGTGAGATGGCTATCCCTGCCGGATGGATTGTGTACAATCCCTGTACACAATGACAGCCGCGTATGCCTTGGGGCGCTTTTAATTACATCCCGAAGGGAGAGGAAACCATCATAGCTAAAGCTGACCGGCTAAAGCCGGTGGTTTTAACCTTTCAGGAAACTAATAAAACGGGTTACCCCATCGTCAATGTTGGGCTGTTTTTGGAAGACATCGCTTGATGTATTGGTGCTGAGTGTCAGTTGATCATCGGACATCTGAACCCTGGGCTTATCATTCAGGAGTTACTTTAAAACCTCCTCCTTTTCAGCGGCTTCACCATGACACATCATCAGGGTGCTGACCAGCTGCTCTGTAACCAACGGGTCACCCTGTCTCTTATACACATCT
>NZ_JAVRMB020000013.1:0-11634 GCF_031844845.1 Endozoicomonas sp. | reverse complement strand
ATAAAGCTGACCGCTTCAATCAACAGGGAGAAAAACAGGGGAGGCCCTACTTCTAACGACGACTGCCTGACCACTGCCCAACGGTTAGCGGCGGTGATCTTGACCCGCTGCATGTGTTTGTGGAAGTTCTCAATCATTACGATGGAACCATCCACCATGGAGCCAATGGCAACGGCAATACCCCCCAGGGACATGATATTGGCATTCAGCCCCTGAAAATACATGATGACAAATGCCCCCAGAATTCCCAGCGGCAGGCTGATAACAATCACCAGCGATGAGCGAAAGTGCAGCAGAAACAGCGCACAGATCGCCACAACAATCACCAGCTGAATCAGCAATGTGCCGGTCAGTGTGGCAATGGAATCGTCCACCAGCCCGGAGCGGTCGTAAGTGGTGATAATTTCAACACCTTCTGGCAGACCTTCTTGCAGTTCGCTGAGCTTTTCTTTGACCGCTTCAATCACTTCACGGGCATTTTCGCCATAGCGCATCACGATAATGCCACCAACCACTTCACCTTCTCCGTTCAGCTCAGCGATTCCCCGGCGCATCTGAGGCCCTTTCTGAACCGTAGCCACATCGCCAATGGTGAGCGGTGTGCCTTCTTCGGTGACCATAAGCGGCACTTGTCGAATATCTTCTATCCCCTGCAGATAGCCGGTGATACGGACAATATACTCGGCTTCAGCCATCTCAATGACTGAGGCACCCGCTTCACTATTACCATTGGCCAGTGCTTCTCTCAGTTTCTGAAGAGGAATGCCATAGGCTCTCAGCTTGAATGGATCGGCTATAACCTGATACTGACGCACCATCCCCCCAACGGTAGCGACTTCGCTGACACCGGCAACCGACTGCAATGGATACTTCAGGTACCAGTCCTGCAGGCTACGCAACTGAGCCAGATCATGACCACCGGTCCGGTCAACCAGGGCATAGTTGTAGACCCAGCCGACACCGGTTGCATCAGGCCCAAGGGCTGTTCTGGCCTCGGCTGGCAGATTGCCCTGCACCTGATTCAGATATTCAAGTACCCGTGAACGGGCCCAGTAGATATCCGTCCCATCTTCAAAAATGATGTACACATAAGAGGTACCAAACATGGAGGAACCCCGGACATCAACCGCTCCGGGTACCGACATCATGGCGGTGGTCAGCGGGTAAGTAACCTGATCCTCCACCAGCCGGGGAGCCTGCCCCGGATAGTCGGTTTTGATAATGACCTGCACATCCGACAGATCCGGCAGGGCATCCACCGGTGTATTTTTAGTGACCCATACACCGCCCACTAACAACGCAAGGGCAGCCAGCAGCACCAGGAAACGATTCCCCAGGGAAGCACTTATTATCGCTTTGATCATTTCCGGCTTCCTTAATGACCCATGGCGTCATGGTTCACAGGCATAGAGCCCATATCCTGACCTGAATGATCCATTGGCTTATCTTCCAGGGTCTTCATGGCAATGATCTGATACCGCCCACCACCGCTTTTCTCAACCTGAAGATCAACCCTGCTACCCAAATTCACCGAAGTTACATCAACATCCGGTGACAAATAGAAGTCCATGGTCATTGCGGGCCATCCCCACTCTGGCACCGGGCCATGGGTCACCGTAACAGCGCCTTGCTTTTTCTTTTCCAGTTTTCCTGCAACCCAGACCGGTTGAGAGTCCTTATCTTCAAAACGACTGAGATCGGCATTGATACTGGATTCAGAGTCCAGAAGGAACTGCGCTGAAGTAACCACTCGCTCTCCCACTGATAATCCTTTCAGTATCTCCACCTGACCACCCACCCGTCGCCCCGTAGCCACCCTGACCGAGCGATACCGCCCACTGCCCAGAGCCTTAACAACCCGCTGTTGACCTTCCGTTTGAATAACCGCTTCAGCAGGTATCGCCAGTGCAGAAAACCCACCCGTATCAATGCGTACCTGAGAGTACATATTGGGCTTCAATTCTGTGTTGGGATTAGGGAATCTCAACCGCACTCTCAGGCTACGGGTTTTTGGATCAAGCTCGGGATAAACGTAATCCACCTCGCCCCGCCAGGTCTTTCCGGGCAGGTAATCCACTGACATAGATGCAGTCTGTCCTATTTCAATAAAGTTAGACTGACGCTCAAACACATCCGCCATCACCCAGACATCATCAAGGCTGGCCAGTTCAATCAGAGTTTTTGAAGGCGTTACATAAGACCCGTCACGTATATTAAGTTGAGAGATATAACCGTCTTTGGACGTATAAAAAGGAATGGTTCGGTGTGTTTTTTTCTGCCGGACAATCATTTCAACGGTCTTTTCAGGAACATCCAGCGATGAAAGTCGCTCTCTGGATGCACGGATCAGCGCTGAGTTTCCGGATTTAATCGCCGCCAGCAACTCCTCCTGGGCATTCACCAGCGTGGGCGAGTAAAGGTCAAACAGCCGACTGCCTTTTTTGACAAACTCACCACGGGAAGCAATCGTCAGGTTTTCCACCCAGCCATCAACACGACTGTTCAACTGCATCAGGCTGTCTTCGTTATAAGCTACCCGGCCAACCGTCTGTACCTGAGGCGTAAGTAACTGCCTGCTCACCGGTTCAGTCCGCACCCCGAGATTATTTTCTACTGCCGGTGAAACTGACACCGTTCCCGGAAACTGCTCTTTATCGGAAGGCTCCTCATAGACCGGTACCAGATCCATCCCCATGGGTGATTTCCCCGGCGTATCTCTGCGGTAATTGGGATCCATGGGAGCAACCCAGTACAGAGGCTTCTGCTCAGCAACGGCAACTGATCCCTGTGTCGTCTGCCAGAGATGATAAACGCCCATCCCGGCAATAAACGCAATCATGATCAGCGGTAATCTGAATAGATTCCTGTTCATTAATAGTTGCTCCCTGGCATCAGATAATCAATACGGGCAAGGCTTTGTCTGATATCCGCCTGAAGCCGTTTAAAGGCCAACCGGGTATCAAGCAGTGTTCGGTATGACTGAATCACGCTGTTAAAGTCCTGTGCATCCGACTGATAGGCATTCAGTGCCGCCTGAGCCTGGCTTTCAACATCCGGTAACAGACTATTGGAATAATGATCAATCCTCTGGCTAAGGCCACGATAACGGGCGAACTCTGCGTTTAGTTGCCCAGTCAGCTGACGCAACAGATCCTGCCTCATGGCTAACGCAGCCTCCTTACGATACTGACTGGCCAGCAGCTGACGATCCTGTCGATCTGCCGTGAACAGCGGCAGGTCCATCATCACCATCAGGGAGTATTTATTCCGGTTATCATCCCCCCCCATCATGGCCATATCGCCCTGCTCACGACCGTAAGCGAACTCTATGCCAAACTGCGGTTTGAATTGCTCTCTGGCCAGGGCCACACCCTGCTCTGCCTGAGCAATCGCCCGTTCTGCCACTTGAATCAGCGGATGATCAAAAGAGGCTTTAACCGCTGGCTGATGTTGAACCCCGGGCAGAGCCGACAAATCAGAACCGACCCGTGTGACCATTGTTTCACCCAGCCAGCGGCCAAGTACGGCAAGGCTCTGTCCATGGCTGGAAGAAAACGACAGTGTCTGATCATCAAGACGGGAAAGAGTGACTTTAGCGTTATAAACATCCTGCTGGCTTTTCTTGCCCTGGCTGTACATGGATGCCGTCACCGTTACCAGTGACTCATACAGGTTACGTTCCGCTTTGAGTTCCACCAGCGCCTGCTGCCAGTACCACGCATCAAGCCAGGCAAGGCGGACATCCCGTTGAACCGAAAGCTTACGGTTAGTCGCAGCAGCGTCCATTGCTTCTTTTTTCAGAGTCAGCTGGCGTTTCTGGATATCATTGCTGCTCCCCCTGGGAAGCATCTGCTCCACTTTGAACTCAACCATTCCCTGGTTAAGTGGGTCCAGGTCATTACCAGGCAGATTCATAGTGCCAATGGATAACTTTGGATCCATCCAGCTTGCTGCGGCAATGGACTCCTGCTCAATCATGCGGGACTGGGCTGAAAACTGTTTCACACCTTCGTCCACGGCCAGCGCAATCCGTTCTGCCTCGGTCAGTGTTAATCCGGCTTTACTGGCTCCGGACTGACTGACAGCCGCGCTATTCATAGTCAGCAGCAGTAGACCTGTCATGGTGACAAGCTGCTGACAACGCCGGGTAATCCCGACATTCCATTTAAGTAACATTAAAATGTCCCTTGAAAACAACACTTCGGGATCGACCATGCCAATGACAGCACAGCCGACCGCAACGTCCTCCCGGTAAGACCGAAAAAACAGTTCAGCTTGAAGTTTTCAGGAACAACTATTCCAGGAAGGAGGCTTTCGCGAGATAAATATCAGGCAGGGATGAGAGGATGTCCGGCTCGGTAAACTGCTGCCATAAGCGGGCATATAACGTCTGATTCAGTACTTCCTGTACGACAACATAGAGCAGTGTAAACAGAGGTTTGAGATCGGGACCAGCAAGAATCTGCAGCGCCTGGCTGTCATTTTCACAGTCCGGACAGGCAGCTTCCATAGCTCCAATAGAGGCACTGTCGATAACACAACAGTCATGGGTACTATCAATGGCACTGACCAACAGAGTCTGTTCACTGGTAGCCGATGTATTGGTCAGTAAACTCTCACTCTGGTGCTGGGCAAGCGGCCCCTCAGCCATGTTCATCAGACAAAACTGCAGGACAGACAACAGCATCACAGCCACAAAGGCCATGCTCAATGAGCGGTGATGACGATGATGTAATGTCTGAAGCATTGGGATTTTGAAACAACAGCCAGTGTGGTTAATGGGAAGCATATAACCATTTTCATCGGCAAGAAGTCAATCTTGATCAGCCTTTAAACACGCGTGAAATATCATTGACTCAAAGCAACGGCCATTGACTTAAGCATCAGGGAACCAATTTCAGATTTTTCAGTCTAACTCATACGATTGATTACATCCGATGAACTGTTTTTTTTAAAAACAACGGGTTAACACACCCACTCTGCTTTGCCTCCTGTCGGACTAAAGCTTATACATGACAGAGGGTATCGAAGCAAAACCGTTGTTCATTTACAAATTAGACAGGAAACCGCACGCAGGAAATAACAACAATGAACATCTATCAACACTCAAATTTAAAAGCTTTTTTTGGCCAGGAGGGTGCTTCTACCGAGACTACCGAGAAGCAAAAGAAAAAACCTCAACACCCTATCAAGAATTCAACTGTCATCAATAAAGTTAATACCGAAGCCAGTCAAACCGGGGGGAAACCTGATTGCGAAACATACAGTGGTAATATTAGTAGAAGTTGCATTGACATCCAAAATATCAAAAACCAGATCAGTGACAGTCAAGATTATCAGCAGTTGTCACAGAAAGAACCTCAATCAGTATCCGAAGTTTCTCAACAGAATCAGCAGCACCATTTACAGCATGAGCATGGCAACGATGAAGGATTTCATGAGCTGGACAATAAAGATGACGATGACGATGACGTTTTTTATAGCGCCGCAGATGAAATAAAATTAACGGTTGGATCTGCTATAACTGATTATTGTAAAGAAACAAAAGTTTCCGATTTGATAGACTGGCTAGATAAGGACGATGGCCACAAGCAAATACTAATGTCGTTTTTTGAAACTCTTAACTTGACCGACCTGGATAGTTCCAGTGAAAAATACACAAAAATCCTGCTTGATAAATGCAGCTGGCAGCAGATTGACACCCTGAAAATAATAATGCAGTCAAAACTAAATTCTGACCAGATTGACACTGTAGATAAGACTAAAAAAATATTAATGAACATTTACCTGACCGAAGTCAGCAAATATTACAAAACAGTATCTGATTTAATTATTGCCTTTGAAGACTGTAAGTTTTTATCAGCTGTAACCTTCCTGAAAGAAGAACTGCCCAAGGCTATGGAAAGCATTCAGAAATAAAACCTTCCCGTCCTGTTTTTCCTCTTACAGAAAACCCGTGCTAACTGAATCAACTATCGTGAAAATACACTTCATAGCTGGTACAGTAATTCCGCCTGACAGATTAACACGCAAGTCACTGTTATGCGCCAGAATGTCCCGGACTCAGACTCCGGACATTAAAAGTGCAAGGTGACTGTCTTCTTTTTACTCACGATCCCTGCACAGTGTCAATTGCTTAAATAAGAAGCACTTGGGGTGCCTTAATGGAAAGAATCTGGATCAAGCAGCCTCTGGCTGTCTTTACTGCCAACTCGTTAGATGCCAGCAATGGTATTGTTATTGAAGGTGATCGTATCGCCGAAGTTCTGGGAGCAGGACAGGAACCCGCTACCCACTGCAATACAGTGATCGATGCCCGCGACCAGATATTGATGCCAGGACTGGTCAATACCCACCACCACTTCTATCAAACCCTCACCCGTTGCTGCCCACCAGCGCTGAACAAAAAACTGTTTCCATGGCTGCAAACCCTTTACCCCATCTGGGCTGGCCTGACGCCACAGATGCACCAGCAGTCAAGCAAGCTGGCTATGGTGGAACTGCTGCTTTCCGGCTGTACAACCATGGCAGACCATCATTACCTCTTTCCCCAGGGGCTGGAAAGTGCCATCGATATTCAGGCCGAAACAGCACTCTCACTGGGGGTTCGGGCTACTTTAACCCGGGGATCAATGACACTGAGTCAGGAAGATGGCGGCTTACCACCCAAGTCGGTGGTGCAAAGTGAACAAACCATCATGGACGACTCTGCTCGTCTTATTCGGAAGTATCACCAGAAAGATAATCGTCAACTGGTAGAAATCGCCCTTGCGCCATGCTCTCCATTTTCAGTCACCACCGACATTATGAAAGAGAGTGCGAGACTGGCCAGTGAACATCAGGTTCATCTGCATACCCATCTGGCAGAAACAGAAGATGAAAATGACTTTTGCCTGCAAATGTTCGGCTTAAGACCCCTGGATTATCTGGAAGAAGTTGGCTGGCTTCATAATCGAACCTGGCTGGCCCATGGTATTCATTTTAATGATGAAGAAGTTAAGCGACTGGGCAAAGCCGGCACCGGTATCTGCCACTGCCCATCATCCAATATGATTCTGGCTTCCGGTATCTGCCGGGTGAAAGAACTCAGGGAAGCCGGTTGTCGGGTTGGGCTGGGGGTTGATGGCAGTGCTTCTAATGACCACAGTAATCTTATTCAGGAAGTACGTCAGGCTCTGCTGATTCAACGCCTGCGCTATCAAGCTGATGAATTCTCTCACCTTGACGCGCTCTATCTGGCAACTAAAGGCAGTGCCGAAGTTCTGGGTCGTGAAGATATCGGTGAGCTGGCCGTTGGTAAAAAAGCGGATATTGGCCTCTATAAACTGGACGAACTCCGGTTCAGTGGTGCCCATGACCCATTAGCGGCACTGGTGGTTTGTGGTGCAAATCAAGCCAATAGCGTAATGGTGAACGGCCAATGGCAGGTTAAAGATCGTGAATGGCTGGGAGGGGACCTGCACCAGTTAATGGAAGAACACACTGCAGCCGCTAAAGCGCTCTATCATTAATAATCATTAAAATCCGGGAAGCCAGGGGCTCTCCTTTTTCAAGACCATAAGTGACGTAGGTTAGGTCGAGCGAATGCGAGCCCCAACAAACTCTCTGCAATCATCGGTAACATTGTTGGGGCTCACTCCGTTCGACCCAACCTGTCAAACGCATTGAAACCATGTACCAGCCCATATGCATTCCCACGCAGAGCATGGGAACGAGGTTTAAGCCGTTTTCAACATCCACTCGGTTTCCAGTGCCGTCACATGACGTTCGAACCGCTGAAGCTCTTCCCTTTTACAGAGTGTATATAGATCAATATATTGCTGACTTATATAACCAGAAAGCAGCTGTCCCTCTGCCAATCTGGAAAGCGCTTCAGCAGGTCGGTGAGGCAACAGAGGCAACTCATTATCCAACCATGGCAATGCTTCTTCCGGTGGCGTCAGCTCATTCTCAATACCATGCAGCATACCGGAAAGCACTGCTGCTAACGTCAGGTACGGGTTGGCATCAGCACCTGCCAGACGGTGTTCAATGCGACGATCATCCTTCCCACTGGCTGGTATTCTTAACGACACTGTACGATTATTGTGTCCCCAGGACGCATGCAGTGGCACATACATATTGGGCATAAGACGACGATAGGAGTTTACATTAGGACAAAGCAACCCAACGGTTTCCGGCATCATTTCAATAGAGCCGGCAATGGCATGATGAAGAATCTTGCTGTCATCCCCATCGGCATTGGCAAAAACATTTCCGCCACTGTCATCCTGCAGACTGACATGAATATGCAGGCCGTTTCCCGAATGCTCCTCATAGGGCTTGGCCATAAAGGTGGCTTCATAGTTATAACGCCCTGCCAGCTCACGAATCAATCGCTTGAGCATAATGGCATGGTCACAGGCAGCGACAGAGTCATCCCCATGCTTCAGATTAATCTCAAACTGCCCGGGAGCCGCTTCTGCTACCGCTGAGTCAGCAGGAACCCCCTGGGCTTTGGCCAGCTGATTCACATCGTCCAGAAACCCGGCAAAATCCACCAGCCCGTCAACGGAATAAACCTGACTCATGGTTTCCCGTGTACCGGTAACAAAACCGACAGGAGGCTGTAACTTTCCTTCTGATGAACGTTGCGGGTCAATCAGGTAAAACTCAAGTTCCAAAGCAACCACCGGCGTGTAACCCAGGCCTTTAAATCGCTGAACGATATGGGTCAGAACATTCCGGGGTTCATAGGGAAAACCACTGCCGTCTTCATCCTTCATCGTTAAAAGCACCTGAGCGATTTTATCCGGATCCGCTGCGGAGGGTGCAAGCGTTCCTGATACAGGCATACAAAGACGATCAGGCTCACCTATTGTCATCCCCAGACCAGCCTCTTCTATGGTGACACCGGTAATATCCAGGGAGAATACGGAACAAGGCAGGTAGCATCCTTTTTCCAGCTTTTTGAACGCTGTCACCGGCAGGCGCTTACCCCTTACAAAGCCATTGATATCAGGCAGCAGGGTATCGATGTACTCAGTCTGCGGATAGCACTCAAGATAATCCGCAAGTTCCGTTTTGAAATCTGGCATATAACAGTCCCTGACTTTTTTGAGAGCAAGAGCGGCAACCCCATCAGGCCTGAGACTGTGCACTTACTCTCGGGCAGGCTGCTGGCTATTTGCACTATTTGTTATTGTTGATAACTGTTTTATGCCAATACTGCACAGTTACCACGGGCTGTTCAATATATTTAACAAAAACACCTTAAATGCCGATTCCTACCCCCCTCCGTCTTTCCCGCGAAGGCGGGGATGACGATGGTACATTCTTAATTGCAGCTTCCCTAAGAAGCGATTCAACGGCTTTATTTGTTACATTTTCCTGAATACAGGACAAATCAACAAATAGAAAGATCGCATAAGGATAAAAAACCAAATAAATACTATATTCAAGATAAAAATCTATAAAAAATAATGTTAAATATTGTTATATCCCACGTTAATATGTTCATGGAGTTAAATATGCGGATAGGCATTCCCAGGGAAATCAAGAATCACGAGTACCGCGTAGGCCTGACACCCGCTGCTGTAAAAGAGCTGGTAAAAAATGGACACGAGGTTTTTGTTGAGGACAATGCTGGCAATGGCGTAGGTTTTTACAATGAAGACTACCTGGCTGCAGGTGCTACCATCCTGGAAACTGCCGAGGCCGTTTTTGATACTGCAGAACTCATCGTCAAAGTAAAAGAACCGCAGACAGTTGAGCGCGCCAGACTGAAACCCCATCACACCCTTTTCACCTATCTGCATCTGGCACCTGACGTGCCACAGACCAAAGACCTTATCAATTCCGGTGCTACCTGTATTGCCTATGAAACCGTAACCGATGCACAAGGTCGACTGCCCCTGCTGGCACCGATGTCTGAAGTTGCCGGTCGTATGTCTATTCAGGCGGGTGCCCGCTGTCTGGAGAAATCCATGGCAGGCCGTGGCATGCTCCTTGGCGGCGTCCCCGGTGTTGAACCTGCCAAGGTTGTTATTATTGGAGCTGGTGTTGTTGGACAGAACGCAACCGCCATGGCGGTTGGCATGGGTGCCGAGGTCGTGGTTCTCGACCGCTCTGTGGATGCGCTGCGCAGGCTTGATGCCCAGTATGGCAACCGGGTTCGCACGGTTTACTCAACCTCCCAGTCTATTGAGCAACATGTGGTCACTGCCGACCTGGTGATTGGCGGTGTCCTTCTGCCCGGCGCTGCAGCCCCCAAGCTGATCACCCGGGCGCTGGTCAGCAAAATGAAGTCGGGGTCTGTCATTGTCGACGTGGCTATCGACCAGGGCGGCTGTGCAGAAACATCGGTTGCCACCACCCATGCAGAACCCACCTTTATTGTTGATGAAGTGGTTCACTACTGCGTAGCCAACATGCCTGGAGCGGTTGCCCGCACTTCCACTCTGGCACTGAATAACGCCACACTGCCCTATGTACTGCAAATTGCCAACAAGGGGCCGCGTAAAGCACTTGAAGACAACCCATACCTGCGGGAAGGTCTGAATGTCTGCAAGGGTGTCGTTACCTGTGAAAGCGTTGCCCTGGCACAGAATCTTCTCTATAAATCAGCCGCTCAAATGCTGACTGAGATTTAAACCACCTGCCTGTTACCTTCTGTTTATCAGAAGGTAATCGCGCCCCCGTCAGCCTGAATAAAAATAATCCAGAGTTCGGTCTTACCGGATATCAAAACCTGTCTCAAACTTTTATAATTACCCTTTACTTAGTTAGGCTAACAAAATTATTATGCCTGCCAAACTTTCACTCAGCCAGTCTCTGGATCGTATTGAGCGTCACCTGAACAAGATGTGGCGCAGTGATGAAGTGGCCAGCCGATTCATGCAGCTGTCGTTTAATGAATACGACTATTTACAGACTGTTCAGCAGCTTGAGCAAGCTCGACTGTCTGATATTGCCAGCATGATGCGGGTTTCCAAGCCATCAGCCAGCAATATGATTAGCAAACTCGAGCGCCGTGGACTGTTAAAAAGAGCAGCCTCTCCTGATGACGGGCGTGTGGTACTGGTGAGTCTTAGCGATGAGGGAAAAACCCTGATGGCATTGGATAATGAAATCTTTGACCGCTTCACCCAACGTATCAAACAACAAATGAAACCGGCCGATTACCAGACTCTTGAGCACTTGTTAGCTCAGATGTGTGAACAGCTGTAAATTTTTTATCCACTTAGTTAGCCAGACTAACAATAAAAGTAAGTAATCATGGAACTGCATTCAATCAATACACCGGAAAACTCTGCTGGAGGGGTTTCAGCCAGTAAAGAGCCTTCAGCCAGTAAAGAGCCTTCAGCTAATAAAGAATCCCTGGCAAACCAGCCGGTAAACCGGCTTTTCTGGCGATACACCATACCTGCTGTTGCAGGGATGCTGGTCAATGGCCTTTATGCCACCATCGACGGCATCTTTATTGGTCAGGTTGTAGGCGCCGATGGCCTGGCAGCCATGAACCTGAGCTGGCCTCTTTTCGGCATCATTATCGGCATTGGCATGATGATTGGCATGGGTTCCTCTGCCCATAGCTCCATTGCCCGGGGCCAGGGTGATCCAGCAAGGGCAAAAGCCTGTCTCTTATACACATCT
>NZ_JAVRMB020000012.1:0-4799 GCF_031844845.1 Endozoicomonas sp. | reverse complement strand
CCACCCAGAGCGCTGGGGAAAGAGGTCGACAAGAAACTGGGATCTAGCTGATGAGGTCTGGTTGAATCCCGACAGGCCTGCTGATGAGCAACTAAGCAAAGCTGCTTAAGTTGAGGCGACAACTATGTTGACAAACACCGTTGTGCCAAAAACTAATTTAATAAAACCCTGAAAACCTGGCTACCTTTCAATTTCATGAACTATTGAATTCAATTTTTCTGAGTATAACTCCGTGAATAATTGCATTAAACAAATCATCCCAACTATCAATCATCCAGGTTGTAAACAAACTCGTCATTTCTTTCCAAACAATACTTCGGACAGTTTTAGCCCAAGCATTCCGGGGTCTGTGGCTTTATAAGGCATTTAATAGCAACTCTGCGCCGACCCATACTTGCTATTAAATACCAGCCCCTACACGCAGGCCTTGCCCCACGGGCATTACGCTCTTTAAAAACTGTCCACAGTATTGTCATAATAATGTTCCACTAAAACGCAATGCCCTCTATTTTTAACTCTTTACTGCCAATCTACAAAAAACAAAGCGCAAGACAACCTTCCTGCTCATCAGCACACTCTGACCGACTGGGCGCACAGGTTGTTTGAAAAAATGTGACCGGTAGCTCAACTGCTGGATCGTGCTAACAGTACCCACCATTTTAGTTCCAGCCTTAAGGCGGAACACGAAAAACTGGATAACGTGGACACAACACCCTCAGCAAAAATACTGGCTCAGCAATCACTATTGGAGCAACAGCAAATGGAAGCCGCAGAACACACGGACTTTGAAACGTATCTGCAAAACTATTTCGCCAATGGACAAATGACCACTGCCGCCTGAATAATAAGGAATTGTCTTTAAATAACCTCCCCATGTTGAACTCGATCTCCGTTCACCCTGAAGCTTGTCGAAGGGTGGTGCCACCGGACTTCGATTCTTCGACGGCTCAGAACTCAGTCCGAACGGAACCCCGGGACATTTGGGATCACCAAAATACCCCATGGGTTCGATGCCGGATACAGGTCAGCTGACCAACCTGTTTAACCCACCAGCATATCGGCCCCAACGACCTTAAGGCGGCAATCCCAACAGGACACTGCACGGTAATTTACCGGATGCCCATCACCCTTCAACCTGCAGCCGCTTGGGTAGCGTCCACCCCCCTCTCCTGTTGCAACAGATAGCAGATGAAATCAGTTTGCTTCTGTTGCGATAACTCCTTTTCGTGCAGGTGCAGAGCAACCAGACACTTTTGTGACACCGAATGGATTATGGCCTCCTTTGAGGCTTCGTTCTTGCCAAAAATACCAGAGTAGTGCGAATCGGCGATTTTTTTAATTCCACCGTATTGCTGAAGCTTGGCGTCCACCTCTTCACCACTATATTTCAGGCATTGATAGGGTACCGGCAGATTGTTGAGGCCATTTTGGCTCTGGGACATTTCAAAGCGGGTAGATTTCCTGGGGCCAAGCATTTCTGGAATTAACTGGCTCAACACCTGAGCTTCACCGGGAGTGTCAGACAGCTTTTCATTGATGATCCGCTGGTGTAATTTTACTGCCCTCTTTAGCTCAGGCTTCACGGCGATTTTAATATCATAATAATAGATCAGTAGCTCCCAGGCTTGCTGCTTCAATTGGTCCTCTTTGATAGTGTGCATTAAGCCCACCATTTTCTCCGGTTTATGCTTATCCGAAGAGTTGGGTTTTATGCCGGTATTCTTCATAAATTCTTTTGTCTCATCCAGTATGCGCTTCTCACGGCTCTCGCCGGTGAGTAGGCCGGGAAGTCCTTTTTTGACATCGTTGTAGTGCTTTTCGGATGTATCAAGCCGACAGATATCCTGTTTATTTCTCAGTTTATCTATGCACTTCTGTATCTCAGACTTGGGTAATTTAAAGAACTCCTCCTTTCCCTGCTGGAGAGTGCCTTCTTTCACTTCCTTCATCATATGCCGGGCCTCAGTGGTCAATTTCTGGCCCTTGGATTTGACCTCTGGGACAGATTTCCGGCGCTGGGATTTGGGGGTAGGATTTAGAAAATCGGACATCTTCTCGATTTGATCTTTCCTGTCGGTGGGCCAGGATGAACCGGTAATGGACTGCCTCCAGGAGGTTTGCTGTTGATCCTTCAAAGTTATGGCCCGAAAGATGATAGCCCGATCCCCGGGTGAGGTATGTGGCAGTGCTTCGTGGATTTGTTCCGCTAACGCTTTATCACTGACATCGTTCTGGGGGTTTTCAGGGCTGGCACTTGCCGTTGACGACTTTCGGCAGTCTTTGGCCAGGCCATGGAGAAAAAGGGAAAAGTACTCTTTTTTCGGCTTGCCTTCCTTGATGATAAGTTCTCCGTACTGGTTCATGTCGAAATTATCAGAGCCGCTGTTAATACCCACTACCGGTGAGTTAAACACATCATCAAGGAAGCTCTGAGGAAGGGCCGAGGGTAGATCCTGACGGGAACAATGTTCTTGCAAAATAGCGATATCCAAAATGTTTTTTGGTGTCCAACTGGCATCAAGTGACTGCTTTTGTCCGGTAGAAATCAGGTCTTTAAACATTTTCGAAATCAGAACCCCCCCCATAAGGGTGAAGGAGGTGGCAAGCAGATTGCTGGCAGGATTGTTGTGTATCGCTGATATTGTATCTGGAGGGCTGATAGGGATTGTGAGGTTTGTGCCTAAGTTCTGGCCACTGACCTTTGCTGCAACCAGACTGGCTAACTGAAGGATACTGCTATCCATATTATTGACGCTAATGTTCTGCCCCCCAATCATCGGAATCTTTTCCAGTTGCGATGCGCCAATCATATTCACCAAACCCGGGTGAGTATGAGGGGCTTTGAGGGCTTGCCCGGAGGGTGCTGTATCCTGTATAGGATCTTCAATGGAACGATGTGTTTCAGCAGTAACATCGGGTTGTTTCTGATGAGACAGAGATGAATTTTCCTGTTCCGTTCCAGTGCCAGTAATCCAGTTATACGTGTTAACCAGATTCTGAGGGGACAACGCTCTGGACAAAATGGCGGCAGTACCGATGACAACATCTGACACAAAATTCCTGGGGCGACTGGCTGCCGAGGTTGCGGCACTGTGTTCAATATCCTGTTGAGCTTCTGCAACTCCAGGTATATTTATCCGGCGCTGATATTCTTTATAAATATTGTCATATATTTCCTTATCATCTGTTCCATAAATCGAGTTTAACTCTGAATCAAAATACCGACTGGCCTTCTTTGTCAAGTTATCTATTTCAGTTTTTTTCTGCTCTTTGTCTTCCGGACTTAAATTAACCGTATCTGAATCAATTTTTTGTTTTTCTTTATCACCCAGTCTCTCTATTTTTTCCCGGACATCATCAAAACCATTCGAAAAGTCATCATAACTGGCTTGCGAAACAAAGCCGGACAGTTCATAAGCCGGAGGTTTACCTGAATGACTACCCAGATACTCTGAAGACGTCTCAAAAGCCCTTCTAACCTTTGACATAGCATCCGTAACTTCCTTCTTACCCTCCATTACCAAACGGTTAAATTCTGTATCCAGATGATGAAACGGCCCCTCGGTTTCAGAGTTTTCATTTACGACTGGAGTGGATGGTGCAGTTTCTAGACTGGTTTTCTCCATTCTCGCCGGTTCATCGGCAAATAACCCTATGGTTTCATCGTTTTTCTCATCGCTATTTATATCACTGACAGTACTGACTTCTGTTCGCATCGGCGTTTTTCTGGCTTTTTCAGTGCTTTGGTCATCTATAACACCACTGACAACATCAACATTCGGATACTCGGGTTTGATTCCTGCCATATCGATTCCGGGAGAAGTGTCAGTATGACTTATCGTTGTCGTTCCCACATGATTCAGGGAATCCGGTGTCGATATGGGAGCTTCAGATATTGGCGTTTTGACTGTCACCTCTTTTGCATCACATTTGGTCTCGAAAATAGCGATTTTGAAATAGCCCTTATTATTTATATTACTTCTACGGTCAACTAATTGATCTAACGCGCGGGCGCATGATTCATCATAGGCAGCATTTATTGAATTCAGGTCTGGATAACCAGATAACTTCTCACCTATATTTTCTTTCGCTGATTTTGTAATACTTACCATGTCGTTACTGCATTTTTCAAAGGCATCACTTAGTTTTTTATTGCTTCGTTCGATAGAGTAATGGCCATCTGCATGCCGTACAATTATATGGTTTATTTCACTTCGCATCTCTTCAAACCGCTGACTGATAAGTTTGTCTGTTTTTTCCTTTAAACCGGCGGTCGAAGGATTATCAGTACTGACTTCTGTTCGCATCGGACTTTTACTGGTTTTTCCAATGACTGGATAATCTGTAGTCTCATTACCAGTATCAACATCCGAACGATCGAGAGTGATTACTCCCAAGTCGCTTACGGCAGGACTGTCAGTCTGTCTTTTCGTCGTCACTCCCACATGACTCAGGGAATCCGGTATCAATATGGTAGCTTCGGGTTTGACTGTTACCTCTTTTTCGTTACATTTATTATCGGGCATACTGACTTGGTAAATCCCTCCATAATTTTGTACGCGGACATGAAGCATCAATTTGTTGAAAGCGTCCTCGCAGAGTTTATCATATCTGACTTTTGTTGAATCCGGGCATGGATAATCAGATGGGTTATTATCTATATTTTCTTTCGCTGAGTTTATAATATTTACTATTTCATCATTCCATTGATTAAACGCTTCACTAAATTCCTCATTGTCCTCTGGGAGTTGGACATTATAGCCATGCTTTATCATAATATCTTCCATTTTTATCTTTAT
>NZ_JAVRMB020000011.1:0-3814 GCF_031844845.1 Endozoicomonas sp. | reverse complement strand
AACCAGGTAGCTAGAGGCCGCTTTGTTGAGTCAAAGATGGTGTTGCTGGTAAGCGAGGTTTGGCAACGGCAACAATTGCACTGGAATTCAGCTTTCCGGTGAAGCTTTCAGAAACTGCGGGAACCACATTTCGGGCATTGGAAGCCATCTGGCCAGCGCCAGGAGAACAGCGCGTTCTCACACTGATCTTCACTGCCGTAATTAGCCAGAAATCGCCTAATGCTAATGCCTTTTTGGAACTGAATGATATTTTTACACATCAGTTTCACCTCCAAAACACATGACTATCGACGTTTATTATAGCAGCTGGCTCATGACGTAAGGTCGGTGGTAATCAGGAAAAATTTTGATACCGCTCGGGTCAATATACGACACCATGCGTCAATAGGATTCAACTGCGGAGCAATCATTTTAATTGAATCAAAAAAATCACACAGATTCGTCTGCATTTCTTGTATTTTTTCATTAAATTGTGTTGGCTGGTAATGCTTATTGTTTGCTGACGGCCACTTTCGGTTAGCCTCCCAATTGCACTCATTAATAACGGACGGCTTGTTATTGATTCCTTGTGCGAATCTGGATTACTTAATTTGACAAAGAGCGTCCACCAGTTATAGATTAAGGCAACCATTCTTGAGATAAATCGGCATCGCTTTAAATCTTGAGTGGTATAACCTCCCCAACCCCACTGGTTTTTAATTTCATCAAAGTTGTTCTCGCAATCAGCCCGGTCTCGGTAATGATCAATAACTGAAGCAACATCATTATCAAGAGTTGTTACTAATACTGAGTATTCAAAGAGCTTTATGTTTTCCGGATCTTCAATGAAGTCGAGTTCCTTTTGACCTTTTTTACTATCGTGCTCCAGTAATAAAACATCATTTTTTGGAAGCCTTCTCCGGACAATAACAATACGTCTTTCTTTTGTCCATAAAGACAGTTTTAATGTAGCTTCCTTGCCTTCCCAGTGCTTGTCATAGCGAGTCCAACCTCCGCTGCAGTGTGCATGATGTATGGCTTTCTTGACGTTTACTGTCTTCTTTATTTTGAACAGATAACCACATCCGATTTGTTCAAGTTCTGTCATTACTCGATCGCTGCCCCAATCACAATCACCCCGAACAAATTCAGGCCAACATTCTTTTGGAAGGCGTTTTAATAAACTAATTAACCCCGGCAATGAATGGGCGCTATTCCCCTGATTACCTGGTTGAACCTCGACTTCAAGAATCAACTTTAAATTAGCTATCATGTAAGTATGATAGGTGTGAGAAGGTCGGCCGTGGTTATGCGGATTATAACCTATGACAGCCCCTTCCTGATCACCATAGATTGTTTTTATTGTCACATCGACATCCATTATCCACGGAATCCTTAATAAAGGTTCGTAGCATTGTTGCAGATGGTCCTGTAACCATTCAACGCCTTCTTCTTCATCAATTTTAAGAAGTCCTCGACGAGCAGTATCATCACTGACAACCTTCTTCATGCCCAGCAATTTAGAATTAACACCATCTCCTGTTAACGTTGCAATATGAGCATAACGCTTATGACCCGACAGTATCGAGAGAAGAAGAGAGTCAAGAACATTAACTTTACCAGAGGCGTTGTTGCTTGTATAAACTAACGGACAATCAATAACCCAAGGTTCAAACCAGCATCCGGTTTTTAGAAACTGAATAAAAAAATCTAATTGTCCCATTGGAGTTACCGATGCGCCCGGTTCCCACTCGACATGAATCTTTCCTTCAAATGTATCTACCTCAATGGTGGCAGATGACAGCGGTTTGCCGAGCTCTTTCGGCTCACCCTCAGGGTGAGTTGGTTTAGGTACTAAAACCATCCTGAATCCCTTTGTATTAGAGGGGTTACAGTTTAGTCGAAACCTTTAACTGCTGAATTTAGGATGAAAGCTTTGTTTTTATTCCGGAAAGATAATTGTTTGCCAGTTTAATTTATCTAACCTTGCCCCCGGCGCTGTTGAAGATAAAAGTGGAACCCCTGATTTGGGAGCTTCAGATGAGGGTTTAACCACACAAATTGGGCAATGTAGCTTGTCTGGGAAGGTTTCCACTAATAACGTAAACAGCGCTCTTGCCCCCGGTTACTGAGTCTGTTACTCCAATTCAGAGTCATCTTGTTTTATTGTCAAAGGCTCCAGTATAGTAAACAGATGAGTACCACAGGTTATTAGTGCTTCTAATTCTTTGGTATGTTCATTTATAAATTGCATTTCGGATGTTTCCGGAGTTTTACTTTCAGATTCGCCATGTTTGGAACTTAATGGCAGGCTTGTCAATTGGTCGAATCTGAAAGCATTGCTGTCGGAAGGGTTGATGATTGATAGGTTTTGTTTTTCCTTTATTTGAGATTCCTTCATGGCTTGAATAGTTGCATTGTGCATATGCTCAGGTGCTATTTGTATGAAAGGCTGCGGGTGTTTAATTGCCATTTCCCCAAGCATTATGTCCTTAATGATTTTTTTATTTGTTAACACTTCATTTTGTAATGTTTTGGTAAATGTTAATGCGTCCACAATTTTTTCTTTTGAATTTACGTCTGTCTCCTTACGGTTAAGGAGTTGGTTTGCCCGAGTCTGATATTCTCTAATCGTTGTATCGATGGTTAGGAGTTTCAAGTCAATTGTTTCTTTGCGCAATTCGATAGATATCGTGTCATTATCAGCAGGACAAGTTTTTAAGATTTTCTCGTAAAGATAATTATTCCATTTGGTTTCGTCTATCTCCTTTAGAGGCTTTGATTCGCTATGGATTATTATTCTGGGGCGGCAACAAGCTAACCCACCTGAATGTGATATAAGTGTATATTCTTTGCTCTGTATAAGTGTAGTTTTTTTAATGGTAAAGGTAGCGTTGACTATTGTGCCAGCTTGGTGTAATACCTCCCAGAGCTGGGTTTTGTCATCTTTCGGGTTATCCCGGATATTGGTGGTGCCAGGACGATATAGGCCTAGCTGATGTGAGGCATGCAGGACATGGGTGATATCATCATCATTGCAGTGGTGAAAATTGTGTTGGTTTGATATAGGCGGCGGCATAGAGTCATAAATATACTGGCAATGCTTGCATATACTTTCCGTTGAGCGAGATTCATTCCCCTTGTTGGGGTTGGTTTGTTTCGATTCTGTTGATAGGAGATAGCAGAGTCTGCTTTCTTTCCGGTTTTCAGTAACTACCAAAATTTTCCTCTCTCTAAGGTTTTTAACGTGAGGGCCGACAATTTTACACAGTTGTTCATCGATAACGACAAATGTGTAGATATCAGGTATGCTTATTATTTTGGTTGTATGAGGATCAAATAAATAAGTTTTGTCTGTCTGGTATTTAATGACCTTGCCACGACATGACAAGTTTTCTGAGCTGAGAATAAAATTTTTTTCTTCAACCTTGGTCTCATTAGTTGCCCCATCCACAGTACAATAAGAACAGGCATGAACACTATCACATATAAATACTAGGTTCATTTTTTGAAACCCTTCTGTTGGTAACTTCTCAAAAACTGCTGGGAGTAGCTCAAATTCATACAAAACCTTAGTGCATAAAATAAAACAAATTCATACAAAACCTTAGTGCATAAAATAAAAACCGGGGTCAGGTCTTTCTTCTTGAATAACCATCGTCGTAGGTTACTATTTGCGATATAAAAGACCTGACCATTCCGATTTTAAGCTGAAAAATCATAACCGGTTTGTATCTTTAAAGAAGAAAGACCTGACCCCGGTTTTCTGTTCAAAGTTTTTTCCCGAAAAATCATCCTGACCACAAAGCCACGCCCGGCGAACACAGCGAGCGAT
>NZ_JAVRMB020000010.1:0-3837 GCF_031844845.1 Endozoicomonas sp. | reverse complement strand
TACATTCTGATGTTCGTACTTTTATTCCTGGCATTGCTGGCCACTGGCCTGGATTTTACCACCGCCTTCTCAACCATTGCCTCCTGTCTGAATAACCTTGGACCCGCCCTGGGGGAAGCAGCATTCAGTTACCAGAGTCTGCCCGACAGCGCAAAATGGATTCTCTCTTTTGCCATGCTGCTTGGCCGGCTGGAGATTTTTACACTGCTGGTATTGTTTACGCCAACCTTCTGGCGTTACTGAACTTTTTACAGGGTGATAACATCCGATAATCACCCATAATCATTTTATCCAGAAGGCTTACCCACGTTTTTCACAGGTTATCCACAGCTTAAATTTAAGCCCACAAACCGGTATAATCCCCCTCTATTTTTACCATCGTACCCTGTATGTGATCACTTACAGGGAAAACCTATGCCAGGCACGTTGGCTGATCAAACTTTATTGAGCAATGGTGAATATCAAGCTCAATGCAAAGAGGACTCAGCTCGCAATTGAGCCTCTAAGAGGTAGAAAAGTGACTTCCCAGAGCACGCCAGACATCAATACATTCCAGGGCCTGATCTTTGCCCTTCAGCAATTCTGGGCCCAACAGGGCTGCGCCATCATGCAACCGCTGGATATGGAAGTGGGTGCCGGTACTTTTCACCCGGCCACCTTCCTGCGAGCCATTGGTCCGGAAAACTGGAACGCTGCCTACGTTCAGCCCAGCCGTCGGCCCACCGACGGCCGCTATGGCGAAAACCCAAACCGTTTGCAACACTACTACCAGTTTCAGGTGGTCATGAAGCCCTCCCCTGACAATATTCAGGAGCTCTATCTGGACTCCCTTCGTCAACTCGGGATTGATCCGCTGGTTCATGATATCCGTTTCGTAGAAGATAACTGGGAATCCCCCACGCTGGGTGCCTGGGGTCTTGGCTGGGAAGTCTGGATGAATGGTATGGAAGTTACCCAGTTTACCTATTTCCAGCAGGTGGGTGGTCTTGAGTGCTATCCAGTGACCGGTGAGATCACTTACGGTCTTGAGCGACTGGCCATGACCATTCAGGCTGTGGATAACGTGTATGACCTGATCTGGACGGTCGGTCCACAGGGCCCTGTGACCTATGCCGATGTTTTCCTGCAGCAGGAAGTTGAAATGTCCACCTTCAACTTCGAGCATGCGGATACTGAATCGCTGTTCAAACAATTCGATTTCTTCGAACGTGAATCCCATAAACTGGTAGAGACCGGCCTGCCCCTGCCAGCCTATGAATATGTGTTGAAAGCGTCTCATACCTTTAACCTGCTGGATGCTCGCCATGCTATCTCAGTGACTGAGCGTCAGCGTTTTATCCTGCGTGTCAGAACTCTGGCAAGAGCCGTTGCCAAAGCGTACTTCGATAAACGACATGCCCTTGGTTTCCCCATGGCTGATGAGCGTATCCGTAATGAGGTTCTGGCGCTTCTTGCAAAAGACGCAACAAAAAACAGCGCGCAGGAGAGTAAGCAATGAGCAATATTAATAAAGAAGACTTTCTGGTCGAGCTGGGAACCGAAGAGCTGCCACCAAAGGCATTGAGAAAGCTCTCTGACGCTTTTGTACAGGGTATTATTTCAGGACTTGAAAAAGCACAGGTTACCTTTTCAAGCTATGAATCATTCGCTGCTCCCCGTCGTCTGGCCTTGCTGATCAAAGGGCTGGATATGGCACAACCTGACCAGAAGCTCGAGCGTAAGGGCCCTTCTGTTAAGGCAGCTTATGATGCTGAAGGTAACCCAAGTAAAGCCGCTGAAGGGTTTGCCCGTTCCAACGGTGTGAGTTTTGCCGATCTGGAGCAGGAAGAAACCCCAAAAGGTGCCTGGCTGGTTTATCGTTCTGTACAACAAGGTGAGGCAACTCGTACCCTGCTGCCAGATATTATTTCCCAGTCTCTCAACAACCTGCCTATCCCCAAGCGGATGCGCTGGGGAGCCAGCCGAACTGAATTTGTTCGTCCCGTGCACTGGCTGTTAATGATCACCGGTAACCAGATCGTTGACTGTGAAATTCTTGGTCTGAAAGCCGGTAACACCACGCGCGGCCACCGCTTTCATGCGAACAAAGAGTTGACCATTACTGCGCCATCTGACTATGAAGCGATACTTCATGAACAGGGGAAGGTCATTGCCAGCTTTGCAACACGCAGGGAATTGATTCAGAAACAGGTTCAACAAGTGGCAACCCGTATCAATGGTATTGCCGTCATTGATGAAGACCTGCTGGATGAAGTGACTGCGCTGAATGAATGGCCCGTTGCCATTTCAGGACGGTTTGACGATGCTTTCCTGTCAGTCCCTTCCGAAGCCCTGATTTCATCCATGAAAGGGCACCAGAAATATTTCCACGTAGTTGATGCTGAAGAAAAGTTGCTTCCTCACTTTATCACCGTCGCTAACATTGAAAGCTCAGAGCCGCGATATGTGGTGGAAGGTAATGAGAAAGTTATTCGTCCGCGCCTGGCCGATGCCAAGTTTTTCTACGACACTGATCGTAAGAGTACTCAGGAAGATCGTCGTGAAAAACTCAAGTCCATTGTTTTCCAGGCTCAGTTAGGTTCGGTTTTTTCCAAGACAGAACGTATTGCACGACTATCGGCGTATATTTCAGAAGTTGAAGGTGGTGATGCCAAGCTAGCGGAACGTGCCGGTCAGCTGTGTAAATCAGACCTGGTGTCCGATATGGTTCTGGAATTCCCGGAGCTTCAGGGCATCATGGGTCAGTACTATGCTGATAATGACGGTGAAAATCCGGAAGTCAGCAAAACCCTGTGTGAGCAGTATATGCCACGCTTTGCCGGTGACCAGTTGCCTTCAAACCTGACCGGTTGTGCCGTAGCCATTGCCGATAAAGTCGATACCATCACCGGAATTTTTGGTATTAATCAGTTACCGACCGGAAGCAAGGATCCTTTTGCTTTACGTCGTGCCAGCATCGGTGTGCTCCGTATCATTGTTGAGAAGAAACTCAACCTGGATCTGGAAGCACTGATTGAGCAGACTATCCTTGGTTATCAAGAACAAAGTGTAGAACTTCCAGCGGCTGATGGTTTAAATACGACAGCGGTTAATTATATGCTGGAACGATTTGATGCCGCTTATCAGGAAGAAGGTGTCGCCGTAGAAATCATCAACTCTGTTAAAGCACTGCGCCCAACCCGACCACTGGATTTCGATCGTCGTATCAAGGCCATCACCCGCTTTAATACCATGAATGAAGCGGATGCACTGGCTTCTGCTAACAAACGGGTATCTAACATTCTGGCTAAAGCAGGTAACATCATCATTCCGGACACTATTGATGAGTCTCTCCTGAGTGAGGCCGCCGAAATAGCGCTGGCCAAGGTGGTCTTTAGCAAGAAAGAGGAGATTGCTCCTGCGCTTAAAGAAGGCCGTTACGCCATTGTTATGGAAAGTCTGGCGGCACTGAAAGAGCCTGTTGATCAGTTCTTTGATCAGGTGCTGGTCAATGCTGAAGATGAAGCTATTCGCCTGAACCGCTACGCCTTGCTCAAGCAACTGCGCAGTTTGTTCCTGCATGTGGCGGATATCTCATTATTACAGAAAAGCTAAATACAAACGGTTAGGGAAGTGGCATTGTAGAAAGTACCAGCCCTCCGTCATTCCCGCGAAGGAGGGAATCTACCACGAACAGTGGATCCCCACCTTCAAGGCTGTCGCAAAACCCACCAGGAACCTCGTTCCCACGCTCTGCGTGGGAATGCATAGCCAACCACAGGAATCGTGTCTGTGGTTCGGTCCTGGCGCTACCACGCAGAGCGTGGGAGCGAGGAGGGTTTTGCGACAACCGCCTTC
>NZ_JAVRMB020000009.1:0-5099 GCF_031844845.1 Endozoicomonas sp. | reverse complement strand
TGTATCTTTCGTCGGCAGCGTCAGATGTGTATAAGAGACAGCCCTCACGTTAAAAACCTTAGAGAGAGGAAAAAGAAAGAAGAAGGGGATGGTTTATGTTTAGAAGATTTTTTTTAGATGTGTATAAGAGACAGCTACCAGTTCAGGCCTTTCTTCAAGCACGAAATGATCATCTATTGCATAATAGTAGCTATAATCCTTACTTCCGCTTGGTAAGGCAAGTGTTGAACCATTCACAGCAAAAAAATTTAAACCTGACAACCTTTCAAAGTTTATATTTGAAATAGATGGACCTGAAGCAATGATAGCGACTTTACCACTAGCGATATTTTTTACTTCAGTTGGCTTTATTAATATTTCATTATCACATAATTTCACTTCATCCAAACCTAAACCTCCTAATTTATCTGACACATAAATAGAACACCATCTTAATTCCAGACAACCAAGCTAAACAGCAGAAATCGGCTAAGTTACCGTTAATGGTTGGGAGCCTTTTTATCCCTAATGGTATCTAGCAAGAAAATAAAACTACTATGTGGTTATTATCAGCTGCCAATTATGGCATATCAGTCAAATGCGATATTAAACACGTTTTTTAATACATGCCTCAATGCCGTGCTGTTCGGCGCAAAGACAATAAAGGATATAAAAATTTAGGATTTATTACTTGTGGGCATAGGAATAAAATTCAGACCAACCACCAACGGTAACTTAGCCGATAGCCAGCTTATAAACCACTCAAAGCAGAATTTCCTGCTTTGAGAAAGGTATCAGTATCAGCTTTATTTTGAGGTATAGGGATATGGGCATTGTCTTTATAGAAAAGGGTGCGTTGAAAACGAACTCGAGGGTGTTGGCTAATTTGTTTGATCGACCACACAGAAACATTCTGGCAAGTCTGAGAGGCTTGTTAGCTGAAGGTTATATAGGTGAGCAAGAAATCTTGCTGACCTCTTATACCGATATTCAGGGAAAGAAACAAAAATGTATGAACTCACAGAAAGAGGGATTTTATTTGCAATGCCGTTTATTGGTGGCATCAAATCAAAAAAAGGTCAGTTAGCACTGGTGGACGCCTTCTTACAGATGCGCCAGCTTTTAGAAGATCACCACGGCCAGCTACAGAAAGAGCTACAGGACTTCGCCTTAGGAATTGTCCTGAAATAATTCCCACATTCCGCCTATAGTAAAGAGCCACAAATGTCTTCTTGAGGTTTTTACTGTGCGGGTGGTTATGGGAAATTATTCAGAAGCGCTTGAAGCTCGAATGTTAAGTTTTTTCCGCTCACTCAATGAGAGAGATCGCCGAAGGTACGCTGCTCTTGAAGCAATGAAGCTGGGCCATGGTGGCATTCAGTACATGTCACGATTACTGGGTTGTCATCGGGAAACTATCGCTCACGGAATAACTGAACTTAATTCAGAAGAGAAGCTCACTACGAATCGGATTCGTAAGAAAGGGGGGGGAAGAAGAAGTCTAACGGTGGTATGCCCAGAATTGGTTGATAACGTGCTCCGTATTCTACACGACCACACCGCAGGCGATCCAATGCGGCAGGAAGTCCGATGGACAAATCTTTCCCGTCGAAATATTTCCCGGCAACTTGAGAAGACAGAAACTCCGGCAAGTAAGAATGTTGTAGCCAAGGTGCTTTATGAACAAGGATTCCGTCGTCGTAAGCCTCAGAAAAAGAGAACGATGGAGGAACATAAAGATCGCGACGCCCAATTCAAAAACCTTAACAGATTGAAGCAGGAGTATTTGGATGCAGGCAAGCCAGTACTTAGCATGGACACCAAGAAGAAGGAGACATTGGGTAATTTCTATCGCGAAGGGGTAACGGATGCTATTGAACCAACGATTGTCAATGATCACGACTTTCCCAGCCAGGGTAATGGGAAGGTTATAAGTAGGTGAAAGTTTGCTTTTGAGTATTTTTACCGGATAAATCTTGAGTTTACATCTAGCTGAAGCCTTGGCTACAGGGGGATTGAACTATTTATTGATCTTATGATCCGATCTTATGATCCGATCTTATGATCCAGATCTTATGATCCAAATATTCGATTACAAACTATCACCTACTTAACGGTATGACTCTATGAGTTCTGTAACTACAACCACTACAGCTGCTGTAACTACAACCACTACAGCTGATGTAACAAAAACAAGCAGTGAACAACTAAGTTCTTCTTTTGCTTGGATGAACGTAAAAAAAGTGTTAGGTGAAGGACCAGAGCGAAAGCTTCAGGGGGACGTTGATAAATTGCCCCATAGTCACCCTGAAGCTTCCGCCCTGAGTGAAGGACTTATCTTAGGAAAAACAGATAGGTTGCTTGCTGAATTTGATATACGTATCGTAGAAAGTATTGATCAAAGATGGCTTAATTGGCATGTTGATCAGTATGACGTCTCATTTAAAGGATTACCATATTTTTTCGTAACAGATAAATTAGCTATGGCTGATTTTTGCGATTCAGTCGATCAGGCTTTGGGAAGAGGAGATCTATTTTTCAAATGCCGAGAGTTGGCTTTATTTGATAATATGAAGCGTGAGTTTAAAATGATCGCAACTAGTATTGAAAGGGCTGAATCATTTTTGAAATTGAAAGATTTATACACCGGTGGTGCTATTCCATTAACCTGGTTGTTGGATGCCTGTAGTAAGAAGGTAACTGCTAATATATTGTTGGCAATAAAACCGCCTTATCGCAATGGAACTTGCCCTATGCAGCAACATACTGAACTGGCTTACAATAATGAATTTTGCCCTGCGCAGCAACATGCTGAATCTGAGATGAAAATTTTCGTCAAACAGAGTGAGCGTGGATTATTGCAATTGAATGATCCAACTATCTATTCTTTGCCAGATAAAACAGTTGAAGAAAGAAATGAATCGTGCCCTGATGAAACGACGCAGAAAGACTATTTAAATGGAGTTATGAATGGAGTTATGAACGGTGCTGCAGCTGGTGTATGCGACGGCGCTTTATCCAGGCTTGGGATAGATCCGCACAAGGATGCAAGGGGTCTTATAAGCAAGGTTTTGTATGGTTACCTTGTCGGCCAGCCACTTGTCAGTTCTACTTTGGGCGGTATCAGCTGTCTGTATTGTCGTTATATTGATCCAAAACTGCAAAACAGTAAATTGAAATATTTCATTAAAACCTCCCTTCCTAAGGGTTTTTTGCTGGCATCTGTCATTCAGAATCCCTTAGGAACTGCCTGTGCTTATGCGGGTTATAACATAGTTTTTAAGGCAATAAGTAGGTGATACTCGATTCTGCAGTTTTTAGTGCTTGCAATTTCAAAACGCCGAATTTAAAGGGCGGCAGACCTTAGTGGTCTGGCTGCAAAAATCATTCTGAAAGTGGCGGGTAAAAAAGGAATACGATCAGGAATATTTACCGCCCTTCATACCTTTGGACGGGACCTTAAGTGGAATACTCATGTTCATCTGTCCGTGACCACAGGTGGTTTAGCCAAAAGTCTGGAAGACTCTGTATTTCTGTAAAAAAGCGCTCATGCCTATGTGCCGGTATGAAATCATCAATTTACTTCGTCAGACTTACAACCGAGAGGAGCTGGTATTACCAGGAAAACCGGGGTCAGGTCTTTCATTGTGCTAACTGAATAATCGGTCTACTTTTCCAGTTCCATCCAGAGACAAAGCTGGGGGCAAGTCCTCCATTTAACATAATCATCGTACATCGCCCGTAGTTTTGACCCGTTCCCTGTGCCTGGAGATATCAGGGTGTATATCGCAGGCAGTATTTACGTACCCGCTCAGCGATATCCAGTAGCACAGGTGTAGCCTGTAACGTTTCAGGAAAAATAATACTCAGGGCTTCAGGCTGGTATTCGTGGGCGATGCTGTTACGCAGCTCGCGGATCTCGATAAACCGTTGAGCATCTTCAATCAAGCCTTTTTTTTCTGCCCGGTGGATTCTGTCTCTGACGGTGCCGGTATCATCCAGGTCAATAGTGTCTATTAGCCGAAATATTTTCTGTAGCAGAATGTCGTTAAAACGGGCAAAGCGAGCGGTAAGTGATTCGAATTTTTCCAGATCTTCCTGTTCCGGCACCTGGTCACCGGCCAGTTGTACTGTCTGACAACGATCCTGGGACCACTTTAATAGGGCTTCCGTCTGCGCCATGCTCTGTAACTGCTGTTCCAATAACAGGTGTCGGTCTTTATTTTTTTTCCTGGCTGATTCTCTTTATCAGACTGACGGCTCATAGCTGGACTCCTTCTGCCCGCGCAATACGGGTGAATGGGTCAGTATTATCTGCTGCAATCACCAGGTCAATTTTCTGCTCTCCTATAAGGTCGTAGAGCGCCAGCCGGATACCTGCCCTGTTTTTTAAACTCAGTGTTTTTGAGAGAATGAGCAGGTCAATATCTCCTCCTTTTGCCTCGTCATTTGCTCTGGAACCAAATAACCATATTTGCGCCTCAGGATCAGCCTGATATATCACCTTTCGCATGGCGTTTTGCTCTTCAGTGGTGAGTCTCAATGTTGTTCAGACTTTTTTTAAATCAGGGACTTTATTGTACCGGAAGAAAGAGACCGGGGTCAGGTCCTTCATTTTACATAACCATTGTCATTTATCAGACCTTTGGGGAAATTCTGTCAGCGACAGCTGATAATCTGATTAAGGAATTGTAATTAAATAACATCCCAATCCATCACTCACTCAGGAACGGTAACATTGTTCCATTTAGAATTTGTGATGGAAGAATTTTGGTTCTTTTGAGTTTTAAGTGGGTAAATAGAAACCAATTGGGCCGTATTTGCATCAAAGAATGTGTCAGCCGGTAGAAATGAGAGTTCAATGGTCATTGCCCCCGAGGAACCAGAATTTAAAACTTGCCGCCCCCCATCTCCTACTGTCACCCTGTACAGGATCCATCCACAGGGAAGTGTAGCTTGATGGCAGGCTTTCCCCGCCGGGTGGATTGTGTACCGTTCATGTGCACAATGACAGTGATACTCCCCACCCACTGTCATCCTGTACAGGGATTGTACAGGATCCATTCACAGGGAGGTGTAGCTTGATGGCTGGCTTTCCCTGCCGGATGGATTGTGTACAG
>NZ_JAVRMB020000008.1:0-9982 GCF_031844845.1 Endozoicomonas sp. | reverse complement strand
CCCGACCGTCATCCTCGCGAAGGCGGTTGTCGCAAAACCCTCCTCGCTCCCACGCTCTGCGTGGTAGCGCCAGGACCCAACCACAGACACGATTCCTGTGGTTGGCTATGCATTCCCACGCAGAGCGTGGGAACGAGGTTCCTGGTGGGTTTTGCGACAACCTCCTTCGCGAGAAAGACGGGGGGCGGGGGTAGAAATCGGCATTTGCAACCTTTTGCGACAGCCTCGCAGGCGGTTGTCACAAAAGGTAGATTAAGCCTTGAACCACAAAGACACAAAGACACAAAGGTTTTTTGGAGTTGCCAGCGCTACGCACTGCAAACAAAAGAAAAAGTTTTCCTTTGTGTCTTTGTGTCTTTGTGTCTTTGTGCCTTTGTGGTTCCTTCTTGTAAGGCCTTTTGCGACACTCTCGAAGGCGGGAATCCATCGTGCACAGTGGATCCCCGCCTTCGAGGCTGTCGCAAAAGCCTCCGGAAACCTCGTTCCCATGCTCTGCGTGGGAATGCATACCGTACTCGCCACAAGTGAATAACCAGCCTTAAACCCCCGCAGATTCGGGCAAGGAGAGGTTTCTCCACATGCGGCCAGATCCGTATGCATTCCCACGCAGAGCGTGGGAACGAGGGTTTTGCGACAACCTCCTGCGCGGGAATGACGGAGACTGGTCCTTTCTACAATGCGACTTCCCTAGCATTAACCCGTTTATAAACAACATCTGACGAGCAGTAATTTCTTTATCGTCAGGTGCTATTGCTTCACCTGGCTATGCTGCTCGTCTCAATAAGACAGCCCCGGCAAGAAAACATATCAGGATAGGAATCAGCACAGAAAGTATGGGCGGAAACCCGAACACCAGACTGGATGGCCCCATCAGATTCTGGACAATCATAAAGACGATACCGGTAATCACACCGGAAAATATTCGAAGCCCCATACTGACTGAACGCAAAGGCCCAAACACAAACGAAATCCCCACCAGAACCAGTGACAGTATCGACAATGGCTGAAGCGCTTTTCTCCACAGAGCCAGATCATATTCACCGGCATCCAGCTCCTGATCGGCAAGATACTGTGTATAGGCAAGAAGCCCGGAAATTGACAATGCTTCCGGTTTGACCACAACCACTTTTAACAGGGTGGTGGTCAAACTGGTATCCCAGGGCTCAACAAGGCTTTCCTCAGTGATAAACTTCTCATTTTCCCGGCGGATAGTGGTGACATTCTCCAGCAGCCAGTGATCACCCTGGTAAATCCCCCGCCTGGCAAATGAGCTCTGCTGCAACTTCATATCGTCATCAAAAACATAACGGCTGACACCGTAAAGCACACCATTAGGCTCGACGGCATTGAAGTACATAAACTCAGCGCCTTCCCGATGCCAGAATCCTTCTCCGGTGTATGTCCCATCCGAGGAACGGGCAATGGCCTTTCTGGTTTCCCCAACCTGCTCTGCCATCGGTGCAAGATATTCTCCAAGCAGTAATCCGGCCAGAATCATGACCAGAGCCGGTTTCATCACAGCAACCAATATGCGCCAGAGCGAAACACCGGCAGCCCTCATTACCACCAGCTCGCTGTTGGATGCCATGGAGCCCAGTCCCACCAGACATCCCACCAGTGCAGAGACCGGTATCAGCTCATAGAGCTTTTTGGGGATCATCAGCAGGGTATAAGTCAGGGCGTCCAGGGAACGATAATTCCCCTGGACATCGTCCAATTGGCCAAGAAACGAGAATAGCGCCTCCAGAAACACCAGGATAAGCAAAACAATAACCGTTGCCCCCAGTACGTTCCGGGATATATAACGATCCAGTTTACGCATTACCAGCCCTCCGGCGCGACAACCAGAGTTTGCCCGGCTCAAACAGATTCATCATCAACGCAATGAACAGGAACAGACCATGAATTGGCCACAATCCGATATCCGGCGACAAACGCCCATCTTCCATCGCCCCTCGCCCACTCATCAACAGGGCAAGATAGAGCAGGTATAGAAAAACCCCCGGGAGCAGTTTCACATAACGCCCCTGCCTCGGGTTTACCTGGGAAAGAGGCAATGCCAGTAACACCACGATCGGTATTAACAGAGGAAGAGAGAGTCGCCACTGGAGTTCAGCACGATGTCCCAATGAGTCAGAAGCAAGAAGCGTTGAGGTAGGCAGAGCCTGCTCCTTACTGATCTCTTTTCTGGAACTCCGCTCTTCCATGCGCAGTCCATAATTTTTAAATTCAATTTCACGAAGGGGCAGAACACCGGGAGTCAGGTCATAGCGATAGCCATCCTCTAATATCAAATAGCGTTGTCCATCCTCTCCACTCTCTCCACGCTCCCCCGCATTGGCCTCAATCCGTGCGGTTTCTGCCAGAAGCAGTGTCATGGAGCCCATGTTGCTGCTGTTCACGTTTCGATTGGCAATAAACACCTGATTCATCTGCTGGCGATCATCGGTCAACTCTTCCGCATAGGTTACCCGCTGCCAGCCAAACTTCTGAAAGCGACCCGAAACCAATGTATCAAACTCAGTGAGAGAGTTTTGCTCAGCAAAAATCCTTTCAACCTTTTGAATTCCGAAGGGAGCAACCACAAGGCTTAATAACGCCACCAGCAACATAACGGCTGCTGCAGGAACCATGGTCATGGCCAACAGCTGGTTGCGGTTTAAGCCACAGGCACTGAGCACGGTCATCTCGTTATCAACATACAGCCGTCCATAGGCGAGAATAATGCCCAGAAACAACCCTAATGGCAGGATCATCACCAGGAATTCAGGAATCCGGTATCCCATGATGGCAAAGAGAAAATCTGCTTTCAGGGTGCCTGTCGCCGCCTGTGCCAGATAATTCACAAAACGCCCACTCATAATGATGAGTAGCACTACGGATGTGACGGCTAACATGACCTGCAGCATTTGTCTGGACAGGTAACGAAATATAATTAAAGGCATGCCTTGATGAAGTTCACAATAATGAAGTCGGACAATCATACGTCAAGCGCCGCAATAACTCAGGGAATTCTCCAGCTATCCGGCAAGCCAGGTTCGCAGAATGCAGATACAATTGAATGGTTACTTATCCACGTTCTGGCACCAGAGCGTCTGGTTGAATTGGCTCAACCGTATTATTATCCATGAAATCGGATAACTTGTCCCCCTGGAGAGACTATGGAATTTGTTGTTAAGAACGGCACCGCTGAAAAACAGAAAACAGCGTGTCTTATTATTGGTGTCCACAAAAAAACCCTGCCTGCTTCCGCTACTGCCATTGACTCATCGACCGAAGGGTACCTGAGTGGGGTATTGAAACGGGGTGATCTTGACTTCACCCCCGGCCACTCCCTTATGCTCCTGCATACCCACCATGCCCCATTTGAACGGTTGTTACTTCTGGCCATGGGCGATAGTGATAAGCCTCTGACAGAAGCCGAGTTTAAAAAACTGACCGGCAACCTTGCCAGCCAGCTAAAAGCGGTGAAATCAAAAGAGGCATCCGTCGCCATTACCGATATCGCTGTGGAGGGCAAATCACTTCAGTGGATTACCCGACAACTGGTAGAAGCCATTGAGTATGCGTTCTATCAGTTTACCCAGTTTAAAAACGACACGGGGAAAGACGCTCTTTCGGCAAACAGTCTGAAAAAAGTCGTTCTGCTGGCTGACCGAAAAACGGCTGATGAAGTTAAAGCCGGCCTGGCCCAGGGACAAGCCATTGGCAATGGCAGAAATATTGCGAGAACCCTTGGTAACCTGCCTGGTAACATTTGTCATCCAACCTATCTTGCTGATGAAGCCAAAGCGCTTGCCAAAAACCACACCAGGCTCACCACCAGGATTCTGAATGAAAAGCAGATGGCCGACCTTGGCATGGGCTCCCTGCTCTCGGTCAGCGCTGGTTCTGAACAGGAAGCCTGTCTGATCTGCATGGAGTTCAAAAATGGCAAGCGTGGGGCCAAACCTCTGGTTCTGCTGGGTAAAGGTATTACCTTCGATACGGGCGGCATTTCCCTGAAGCCCGGCGCCGCCATGGATGAAATGAAGTTTGATATGTGTGGTGCCGCCAGTGTCTTCGGTGTTATGAACGCCATTCTCGATCTGGATTTACCACTAAACGTCATTGGTATGGTAGCTGCTGCAGAGAATATGCCCAGTGGCAAGGCATCACGCCCCGGAGACATTGTCACTTCCATGTCTGGCAAAACCATTGAGATTCTCAATACCGATGCCGAAGGCCGACTGGTGCTCTGCGATGCCCTGACCTACGCAGAGCGTTACAAACCGGAAGCAGTCGTTGATATTGCTACATTAACAGGCGCCTGCATTGTAGCCCTTGGACATCATACCACTGGCCTGCTCAGTAATAATGAACCACTGGCTGACGACCTTCTGAACGCCTCAAAAGAAGCCATGGACAACGCCTGGCAGCTCCCCATGGGCGAAGAGTACACTCAACAGCTGGACAGCAACTTTGCCGACCTGGCCAACATTGGTGGCCCGTCAGCGGGAACCATTACTGCGGCCTGTTTCCTCGCCAGGTTTGCTGAAGCGTATCCATGGGCACATCTGGATATTGCCGGTACCGCCTGGAAATCAGGAAAAGAGAAAGGGGCTACCGGCCGCCCGGTGCCAATGCTGGTTCAGTTTTTATTGAACCGGATTAACAACTAGGAAAAACAAAGCAGCATTCTCATGTAATGGGGATGCTGCTATCCGAATGATATATCTGATAATCCCCTTACCAGAGCAATATCAGTATCATTCATTCCATAATTGGTTAGAATTTCCGGTTGAATCTTGAAGCCTCCAACACCAACATTCCTGCGTTGTATCTCATGATGCCCGCCCCTCAGGCATAATTCTTTCAAGAACCCGGCCTCCTTTAAGTCAACACTTTTCCAGTCAGGGACCGAATGATTAAGTTGAATGTAAGTAAACAGTGCTTCTGCAGCCGCAACAGACATACCGGTTCTATCTTTACCACTTTTACAATTGGTACAGGGGACGCCTCCGATAAGAGAGGTTAAGACGATAATTCTTGCTGGCAGCTTATAGGCTCCCCCCTGCAATGTATGGTGAGCGTTTGAATTAAAGATTTCTTTTATTTGCCAGGCAAGCTCTTTCACCACAGGTGCATTTTTATCATCATTATTCTGCTCCAACCATTCACCAACCATGCCACCCGGAGTACTACTTGTTGAAGCAGGATAACCAATCAACTCCTTAATTCCACGCCGATTAATCCTGTCAGATCCTGACCAACCACCCAATTTATTCAGATTTTCTCCAACCGCAAACGTATTTACACCAAAATTAAACGAAACCAACTTTAAATCAATTTTAATTTCTTTATCTTGATTATTACTATCTTTAACCACCAATGTAACGGGTGACTGCTTTCTGAGTTCTTCAAAAGCATTATACTGGTCCCGAAGCATCCGCTTTTCATCCCCTTTCGGTTTTAACACTCGCCTGAAATGATCTGGAGTCACAAGGCTGGAAGATGTCACCGACAACTGAACGACCTCCCCCCGCAAAGCTTTACCAAAAAGTTCCTGCTTCGAAGCAAGAGCTGCAGTGATAACCTCTTTCGCACGGTTCATAGCAGCGATGTTTCGAGCAGTTGCATCCCTGAGGCCATATGCCGAGTTAATACCATGTCGAACAATGGTCAGTTCTTTATCGCCATCAATATTCAATTGACTGATAAACATGTTGGTTGCATGATTCTTATCTTTAATGGCATGAGCAATAACACCTTTGTCATGGTATGCGCTGGGAAATACATCAAGCCCACTATTAAACTGTGACAAAAGATCACGGCCTATTTTACAGGCAGGAATACACTTCTGTGTAATCTTCCGCTTTTTTTCATCCGTCCCCAATAAAAACCTATTAGTAATAGTATCCCAACTTTCGCCCCCAAACTTTTTAACCATTGCTCTCTTGAAACCTATGACACTTACACTAACCCCCTCTTTTTGAAAAGTTCTGAGAATGGTTTTCAAATGATGCTTTAGTGCTTTAATAGAGTCTTTGCCCAGCGGATCCTCAACAGTATTCTGACTCAGGGCAGACAATTGTTCTTCAATATATAAAGATAGTGACTCTGGACCGGAATCAGGTATAAATTCTTTTGCAACTTCGAGCTGCATTTTTTTAAACCGACAAAACTCATTGGTAAATTTTATGCGAACCTGCTCACAAAACTCATCATAACCTGATAAATCAAATTCAACGTCGGCATTAGAAATCCTATTATTATTTTCATCTGCCTGATGAATGATGACGTTTTCACTTTTTGATAACTGACGGCTGTTTAACGAGTCATGGGCTTGAATTTCATATTCAGAAATTTTCTTTTGAAGGTGCTTATTAACCTTTTTCAGAATATACCGGATCACAGAGTGATATTGCTTCACGACCCTGTTTTTCAGCCTTCCAATTTTTACTTTTATATTTCTGACCAGCACTGAGAACTGCTTTGCAACCTGAGCCTTTGGTTGGATATTATGTGTCATCCCAAAGTCCTTTCTAAACACATAGGTACTGGTCCTCTTTCCCTGTTACCTTTATCTGCAAAGACCTATGATACTTGATTAAGCTGGCTTGCTGCGGCCAATCGAAGCATCATCAGGAAATCAGATGATTTGCAATACCGGCCGCTGATACACTTAACAGGACTGATGTACTCACTATCCCCAAGGGCTTTATGACCAAAGTTACCTTCTATTTACTGGAAAACCACCCTCAGGGCCCTGAGCAGTTTGCCTGTCGCCTGATTGATAAAGCATGGCGTGGCGGGCTGCCTATGCATATCCACACGGCTGATGAAAGTAGCTGCAAATCCATGGACCAACTGCTCTGGTCATGGAGAGAAGACAGCTTTCTTCCTCACGGGGTCATTTCTGACATTCACAACAACACGCCTGAAAGCACATTGCTGGCCAGGCAGTCACCCATAACCCTGGGTTTTGATAATCCCACCCTGGAACAAAAGCATCTGCTGATTAACCTCAGCCCTGAAGTCCCACCTTTCTTTAAAGACTTTTCCCGCGTCTGTGAAGTGGTGGTTCAGAATCCGGACCAGAAAGCCATTTCCAGAGATAAATTCCGCACCTATCGTCAAGCCGGAATTGAACCGGAAGTTCACAATATGCCAGCATAATCTGGCTAACCTTCTCTCAGATTACGATCAGGGCCGATTCGACTTCCTGATTCACCCCCAGAGTGTATAATTGCCCGTTTATCCATACCCAGAGCCCTCCTGCCCTTCAGGACAAGCTTTGCAATATCGACTGGAAAAAGAGTTATGGAAAAGACGTTCAACCCTCGGGCCATCGAACACACCCTTTATCAAAACTGGGAGGAGAAGGGATACTTTACTCCCTCCGGTGAAGGCCAGCCCTACTCCATCATGATCCCACCCCCCAATGTCACCGGTAGCCTGCATATGGGCCATGCTTTTCAGGACTCTATTATGGATGCCCTGACCCGCTATCACCGGATGAAAGGCTGTAACACCCTGTGGCAGGTAGGTACTGACCATGCGGGCATCGCGACCCAGATGGTGGTTGAACGAAAGATCCAGATAGAAGAAGGCAAAACCCGGCACGACTACGGACGTGAAGCATTTACCGATAAAATCTGGGAGTGGAAGGAAGAGTCCGGCGGCACTATCACCCGCCAGCTCCGTCGTCTGGGTGCTTCTGTCGACTGGGAAACTGAGCGTTTCACCATGGACAAGGGCTTTTATGCTGCCGTTCAGGAAGTCTTTGTCCGTCTTTATGAAGACGACCTGATCTACCGTGGCAAGCGTCTGGTTAACTGGGACCCGAAACTGCACACCGCCATCTCCGACCTGGAAGTGGAGAATAAAGAAGTCAAAGGCCATATGTGGCACCTTCGCTATCCACTGGCCGATGGTGAAAAAACTGCAGAGGGCAAAGACTACATTGTGGTCGCCACTACTCGTCCGGAAACCATGCTGGGTGATACCGGTGTTGCTGTTAACCCTGAAGACGAACGTTACCAGGCACTGATTGGCAAAGAAGTGGTTCTGCCACTGGTTAACCGTCGCATTCCTATCGTTGCCGATGATCACGCTGATATAGAAAAAGGCACCGGCTGCGTAAAAATCACCCCGGCCCATGATTTTAATGACAATGAAGTTGGCAAGCGTTGCAACCTGCCAATGATCAATGTCATGACCCTGAACGGCGATATCCGTCAGCAGGGTGAAGCCTGGAATAACGATGGCACCGCTAATCAGACCGTTGATGTTTCAATCCCTGAAACCTACCAGGGCATGGAGCGTTTTGCCGCCCGTAAGCAGATTGTTGCTGACCTTGATGCGCTTGGCCTACTGGTCAAAATAGACGACCACACACTGATGGTGCCTTACGGTGACCGTTCCGGCGTCGTAATTGAACCCATGCTGACCGACCAATGGTTTGTCCGTGCTGCGCCTCTGGCCAAACCGGCTATTGACGCGGTAGAAGACGGCCGTATTCAATTCGTACCCAAACAGTACGAGAATATGTACTTCTCATGGATGCGCGATATTCAGGACTGGTGCATCTCCCGTCAGCTCTGGTGGGGACACCGTATCCCTGCCTGGTATGACGAACAAGGCAAGGTTTACGTGGGTCGCACTGAAGAAGAAGTACGTGAAAAGCACAACATCCCTTCTCCTGTGGTATTGAAGCAGGATGATGATGTTCTTGATACCTGGTTCTCTTCTGCGCTGTGGACCTTTGGCACCCTGGGCTGGCCGGAACAGACCGAGCGTCTGAAGACCTTCCACCCTACTGATGTTCTGGTGACCGGTTTTGACATCATCTTCTTCTGGGTTGCCCGGATGATCATGATGACCATGCACTTCATGAAAGATGAAGACGGAAAGCCTCAGGTACCGTTTAAGCACGTTTACATCACTGGCCTGATCCGCGATGAGCATGGTGACAAGATGTCCAAGTCCAAGGGTAACGTACTGGACCCGCTGGACATGATTGACGGTATCGATCTGGAATCCCTGGTAGAAAAACGCTGCGGCAACATGATGCAGCCTCAGCTGGCAGAAAAGATCGGGAAGCGTACCCGCGATGCTTTCCCCGAAGGTATTTCCGCCCATGGTACCGATGCCCTGAGATACACCCTGTACTCACTGGCTTCTACCGGTCGTGACATCAACTGGGATATGAACCGCCTGGAAGGCTACCGGAATTACTGCAATAAAGTCTGGAATGCTGCCAACTATGTGAAAATGCATACCGATGGGCAGGACTGCGGCAACAACGACGAGCCGGTTGAACTAACCCTGGCAGATCGCTGGATTGTTTCCCGCCTGCAGCGTGTTGAAGCCCAGGTTGAGAAAAACCTGTCTGAATTCCGTCTTGACCACGCCTCCCAGAATCTCTACGACTTTGTCTGGAATGAGTATTGTGCCTGGTATCTGGAACTCTCCAAGCCGGTTCTGTGGGATGAAAATGCCCCGGTTGCGCAGAAGCGTGGTACCCGTCGCACTCTGGTGAGAGTATTGGAAACCATTATGCGTCTGGCTCACCCGTTCATGCCTTATATCACCGAAGAAATCTGGCAGAACATTAAGGTGAGTGCTGGTGTTGAAGGTGAAACCCTGATGCTGCAGAGCTTCCCGGTTGCTGACCCATCACAGATCGATGAACAAGCCGAGCAGGATATTGAATGGCTGAAGTCATTTATCACCAGTATCCGAAACATTCGCGCTGAACTGAATATCGGTCCGGGCAAGCCTCTGAACGTATTACTGCGTAACACCTCTGTTGCCGATGAGGCCCGTCTGAACGATAACCAGACCTTCCTCAAGTCGCTGGCAAAACTGGACACTATTCAGGTTCTGGCCGCAGGTGAAGAAGCACCCATGGCCACCACTCAACTGGTGGGTTCAATGGAAGTACTGGTACCCATGGCCGGACTCATCGACAAGGACAAGGAAATCGCCCGACTCAACA
>NZ_JAVRMB020000007.1:0-74740 GCF_031844845.1 Endozoicomonas sp. | reverse complement strand
TATGCAGATGCTGCTGAAATAGCTGGGGTATTGCAGGGTGATGGTGATGCCAGTCTGCTGACCGAGCGGGGTTCTGTTCAGGTGGTGGCCAGGACCAATAATTTGTTGATTAAAGATACCCAGGCCAAGCTGGAT
Organism: Endozoicomonas sp.; assembly: GCF_031844845.1. Taxonomy (GTDB): domain Bacteria; phylum Pseudomonadota; class Gammaproteobacteria; order Pseudomonadales; family Endozoicomonadaceae; genus Endozoicomonas. The sequence goes on along the minus strand of NZ_JAVRMB020000007.1, from coordinate 74,605 downwards.
GAGTTGAGATCGCTGATTGAGCAGCTGGATATTCCGATTCGTCAGGTGATGATTGAGGCGCGTATTGTTAATCTTAATGAAAAAAATGTAAAAAACTTAGGTGTGAAGTGGTCTGGAACATCGAACACTCTAAATAAAGGTCTCAATAATTGGAATGTTGGTGCAGGGCTTACTGATAATGTTTTTACAGACTTGTCTATTTCTGATCCGACTAGTGGAATTAATATCGGTTTTGCCACAAATGGCACTGTTCTTAATTTGGAGTTGTCGGCACTTCTAAGTGATGGTGGTGGTGAGACAATTTCCCAGCCAAAAGTGATAACAGCGGATAAGAAAAAGGCAATTATTAGGTCAGGTACTGAAATTGCCTATCAAGAAAAAACCTCAAGTGGCGCTACTTCTGTAGCATTTAAGGATGCAACTCTGTCTTTGGAGGTAACACCTCAGATTACTCCTGATGGTAGTATCATAATGGACATAATAGTTAAAAATGATACAGAGGGTGACAAAGTTTATAACGGCGTCCCTGTTATCAATACTAATGAAGTGCAGACTCAATTGTTGGTAGGGGATGGAGAAACTATTGTTTTAGGTGGTGTTTTCACGAAATCCAGTACAAGTACAATCAGAAAAGTCCCCATTTTGGGTGATATTCCTTATCTTGGCAATCTTTTCAAGAGTAGAGAATCGGAAGATGTCAAGACTGAGATGCTGGTTTTCATCACACCAAAAATTATCACCGATGGTGCTTCGTTGCGTTAGACTGTTTCCATATACCTCGTTTCCACGGTCCCCCGTGGGAATGCATACCGAACCCGCCACAAATGAAACAATCAGTATGCAACTCCCACAAACCCGCGCAATACGAGGATTTTCCTCATACGGCCAGCTCCGTATGCATTCCCACGCAGAGCGTGGGAACGAGGTTAAGCGAGTGGATATATGGAGTATTGCCCGTACCCCGGAATATGATCAGCAACGATAGTTCATCACCCATAACTGCTTTTTCTACTCCCGCTTGAGCACCCAAGTGCTGCAATGCACTCATCCCAACTCAGAAGACGGGCACGGTCCGAATGACCACCGGGTATAATTTTTCGGCGAATATCGGGAAAATAGAGCAGTAATGAATTGAATTCAGCCAGATCAAAGTTGACTGAATCGTTCATGTTTTCTACGCTTTTCCAATAACGGTTAAGGTCATTTCCTATTTTCATCCCGTGGTAGAAAGGATCATTAAGGTTTGAACCAGCCATTCGATAAGCAATATCAATCGCTGCCTGAATATTCATAAAGAGGTTCCCTTTAACCTGCCCCTGGAATGCATAGTCCCGTGTAGCACTCAGCCCCGTATCAATTAACATGATGTTGCCATCCTTGTTATAGATGAGGTTACGACTTAAATCGTTATGTTCAAATTGGTGTTTTCGCACCGCATCACGCATATTACGGGCAAAATCTAACAGGGCGCGTCGAAAGACATCCGATGGCAGGCCTTCTGAAGAGGATCGGGATAAATCCTCCAGACTTTTATGGTCAATATAATCTGACAGGATGACAGAGTATTTTTCATCAGCCCGGATAAATGAAGGATCAGTGATTAAGCCGGTAAATTTTTCCCCTTTGATCGTTCCATGACAGCGCACAGCTGGCAGCAAACCCCCTGAGCCCTGTGACACCTGATCCTGAACCCGACCTTCATTCCAGAGAAAGTTCGGATCTTCTTTATTTTGGGCATGCCTGTGGATCTTGAGAACCATTAAATTATTGTTGTGGCCACGAACCTTATAGACCCTTGCTCCGGATGCGCCTCTGGGAAGTTCTCCCACTAAATCAAGGGCCGGCAGGTGAGTCAGCTCATTAGCACAGCTACTTTGCAGAGGTACAGACCTATAGGTTGACACCGTTTTTCGAACATAAGGTGACGTAATCTCAGGATTTACACCCGGTGCTCTCCGAGCGGGCCTATCGTGAAGGTATTTGCCAATCAGCACTGAAGCAGAAGCCACAGCGATCACAGCGCCGGGTATTGGCGCAACAGTACATGCCAGCACGATACCGGTAATGAAACCTGCAATAGACAGGGTAGGAACAGCGACCTTAACAATCCGGCCCCATATAGTTGGCTGATCTTTCCCTGCATCTTTTTGTGAATCTACCCCGGGTGCAGTATTCCTGCTCAATATGGGATTTCCTGAAATATCCATATGCAACCTCCAAGCTGTTACTTATGAGACTACTGTTTATAAGGAAAGTTCCCCCATAAACTTCCACGCCGCGCTTCTTCACCCATAAGTTTTCGTCATATCCTGAACGGAATGAACTACCCCACAGAGATCAGGCACCTGACTTAATTACCACTTTTCAATCTCCCAAATTGTCTATTCTGCTGTATTGGTTATAGAATCCTCGCCACAGAATACAGACTCCGTTGGAGGTCAGCATGAATAGCCCGGCTCAACACCCTTACGACCAGCTGACTCCAGACAGGGTTCTGGATGCTGTGGAGAGCCTGGGGTACATCAGTGATGCCCGTATACTGACGTTAAACAGTTATGAAAACCGGGTTTACCAGATCGGTATTGAGGAAGAAGATCCGGTTATCGCCAAGTTCTACCGGCCAGGACGCTGGAGCCGTGAGCAAATCGAGGAAGAGCATGAGTTCACCCTTGAATTACAAGCCATGGAGTTTCCTGTTGTAGCACCTATAAAAAGTGCACCTATAAAAAGTGCACCCATGAAAGTTGCGCCTGAGGCCAATAATGAAGGAAAAACCCTTCATGAATTTAACGGCTTTCTCTTTGCACTCTTTCCCCGTCAGGGCGGTCACGCGCCTGAGCTGGACAATCTGGATAATCTGCTGATCCTTGGGCGCACACTCGGTCGAATACATAAACTGGGCGCCGCAAAAGAGTTTACTTATCGACCAGAAATCAACCTGCAACGATATGGCATCGACAGCGTGGAATTTCTGCTGGAAAACGATTTTATTCCTGCGGCGCTTCATGAAGCTTATGAAACCCTGGTCCGGGATTTATTGCATCGGTTACAACGCATCGAACAGCAACACACCTGGCAATCCATCCGGGTTCACGGCGACTGCCATATTGGCAATATTCTCTGGCGCAACAATGCCCCGCATTTCGTGGATTTTGACGACACCTCAATGGCCCCCGCCATTCAGGATTTATGGATGTTGCTATCCGGTGACCGCCAGGAACAAACCCTGCAAATGGCAGAAATACTGGAAGGTTATACCGAGTTTATGGATTTTCATCCGTCTGAACTCAACCTGGTCGAATACTTTCGCACCCTGAGGTTGCTGCATTACAGTGGCTGGCTGGCCAAGCGGTGGCACGACCCTGCATTTCCCAGGGCCTTTACCTGGTTCAATACCGAACGATACTGGGCGGAGCACATTCTGGAACTGAGAGAGCAGCTGGCAGCACTGGATGAACCGCCTCTGGCAATATTTGGTCAGCTCTGAACTTTGCCTGTTCCGGCATCCAGTTGTTTAATAATGGATTCGGCATCAGGTCGCCGGGAAGACTTCAGGTCAATCATTTGCTCTATCAGAACGATAAGGGAAATAGCACTTTTGTCTCCGGCTAAATCCTTAGCCAGGGGGAGAGGGAGTGTCTGTTTACTGTTATGAAGTGCCTGGAACTCTTGCCATGTCGTGAGATCGAGCACGTTCATGTCTATCATGATCTTCACAAAAGCGATCCCGGCGGAATAGATATCCGCCTGAAAATTCTGAAGCTTTCCCGCGCGTGTTTCCGGGGCTAAATAAAATTCTGAACCAGTGACATCCGAGGGAAACTTATTATTATTTACCTGGAAGGCATTTCCCAGATCAGCAATACGCAGGTGTTTGCTATTCTGGTCAATCAGCAGATTTTCCGGTTTTATATCACGATGTATGATGTTTTCTTTTTTCAGGGCTGCCAACCCCCTGGCCAAGTGCAATAACCAGGTTCTCAGGGTACTGATACGCGCGGAATCTTCCACCGAAGCAATAGCCTTCTGCACATCCACACCCCCATCCTGCATATAAAGCCTGGATGTCACTTCTTTTTTATCAGCAGTCCCCTTGTAACCGATAAAGCCAATAACATGATCGCTCTTGATTGAATTAAGAAAAATCGCTTCCTGGTTATCTGCGGCCAACGTGGCATCTGCATCGTTGCCACCAGACTCGACAGACCGACTACGCATTACCACCCGCCTACCTCCGGACGAGGTATAACGTACAACCTCCAGCTCTTCTCTGATTTCTGATGGATCTTTTCCCGAATCAAGATATTCAGTGATGTATTCACTTAAATCAGGAATATCGCCAAGCGATAAATTATCGGGCTTCCCGCTCTTTTTCTGCCGTCTGGCCGTACTGTCCGAGTCGATGTCACTCCATAAATCACCCATTACAGCTGAAAAGTTACTATCCTCAGTATCCATAAAGATTATTTCTGAATCACTACCTTCATCACGATTCCAGCTTGAGTAAGCAGGCTCGCTGAGTAAGTCATCATCCTGATCAATCTCACTAGCCGAAGCAACGTCATCTCCGGCATCAGACCAGTCATCGTCCGACCAGTCATCGTCCGACCAGTCAGGAATCGACACCGGTCTATCCTGTGAGCAGCTATTGTGTGATTCAGAAGAAAGGGGCAACAACGGAATATTTTTTTCGCCTTCGTCAGACTTTACCCCCCTCCCGGAATGGTGCCCCCTAGCCTGTTTATCTTCATTTACCTGCATATCCGAAGGAGATTTATTCTCGCCACCCTTAGGAATTCCATCCATAGAATACCCCCTGCACCCTGATAATATTTGTTGGCTTTAATCATTTTCGGCTCATCAGGCAAAATAATAAACAGAGGGGGGAACCGTATTCGCTACTCATCATCAAAACGCCCATAAGCATCCGGCGCAAGATTCTCAAACCGGGTGTACTGACCAATAAACGCCAGTCGACAGGAACCAATAGGGCCATTTCGCTGCTTACCGATGATGATCTCTGCAACGCCTTTGTATTCCGTATCGGGGTTATAAACCTCATCCCGGTAGATAAACATGATCACGTCCGCATCCTGCTCGATGGCTCCGGATTCACGAAGATCAGAGTTGACCGGGCGTTTGTTCGGTCGTTGCTCCAAAGACCGATTCAGCTGAGAAAGAGCAACCACCGGGACTTTGAACTCCTTGGCCAGCGCTTTCAGGGAGCGGGAAATTTCCGAGATCTCGTTGGTCCGACCTTCACTAAAGCCCGGAATCTGCATCAACTGCAGATAGTCGATCATAATCAACCCAAGGTCACCGTGCTCGCGAACAATTCGCCGAACCCTGGAACGCATTTCCGATGGGCTGATACCGGCCGAATCATCAACAAACAGTTTTTTATCTTTAATGCGTTCCACCGCCGAGAGTAATTTGGGCCAGTCTTCCTCTTCCAGCTGACCACTTCTCACCTTGGACTGGTTAATACGCCCAAGGGACGAAAGCATACGCATCATCAGCTGTTCACTGGGCATCTCCAGACTGAACACCATCACGCCTTTTTCGCTGTTCAGCAGGGCATTTTCCACCAGGTTCATGGCGAAGGTGGTGTTATGAACGTAAAAATCTTCTGCCACAAAATTGTGGGTACCCGCCACAGTCAGGTCATAAACCTGCTTTTCCCCCTGAGGCTCAATGGCCACAATACGATCCCAGTAGATATCGGAACGGGAAAGGTTTCTTAAGTAACCATCGTTAAACATTTCGGCAAAAAATGCGGTTCGCTGACGGCTGAGACCACGCTGGCTTACACCATTAAGATGAGGATTATAATTCTCCGGATACTCGACTCCCGCAGCGGTGAATATTTCCCGCCAGCTGCGTGCACCTTTCAGCTTCAGAATATAGTCGCAGACAGAGTCCGGCAGGGTATCATTCTTGTCATGAGAATTATCATGAGGCTGTTTTTCTGCCAGAGCTTGTTGAATAGCTGCAATACGATCCTCTTTGGCAAAGATCCCGATCTCATTAATGAAGATTTTAAGAGATGACTGGTTCAGAATTTCCAGTTCGTAAGGCACTTGAGCGCCTTCGTACTTATTGACCTTTTCCCGCACCTTGGCATTGATACCAAAGCGCAGCAGCAAATGCTGAACCCCTGAAACCAGTTTAAAACTGGACGATGAATAAGAGACACGACACTGCCCGTTTTTCTGGACGAAAGCACTGCCATCACAGGCAAACAGATGCCGAAGGAACAAAGCCATCTGCTCTCTACCCAGCTGATAGACAACTTCCGGGAGTTCTTTCTCATAAGCCAATGCCTTGATTTTATGCTCAGCCAATGACAACCGGCCAAATACCGGAAGCGCCCTGGGAACCGCCACCCGATCCCCGGCTTTGAGTGCGCCAAGCTGCTGCCAGCCTGACTCTGAAAGGAAAGGGTGGGTCAGGGTGGTTTCGATGGTTCTGCCCAGTGCCGTAGTAACTTTGAAAACAGGCTTGAAACCATCATCAACAAATGCCGTGGGACTGGCAGGGGTCAAACGAAAATCATCATTCAATGACAGCAGGGCTCCGGATTCACGCGCTACAATATCGTCAATGACTTCCAGAACCCCAGTCTCCGGATCAATAACCCGACTACCAGAAACAATACACTTCCCCATGGAAGGTCGTGCAGCAACAATCACCATATCCGATGCCTGCAGACCCGAGGTCATTACATCCAGATCTTTAAACCCGGTGGTGACACCGGTAATGGCATCGCCGGTATGAAAGAGTTCATCAATTTTCTTAACCGTTTTATCCAGAATCTCCCGGATACCCACCGGACCACCGGTATTGGGACGATCTTCGGCAATGTTAAACACCAGTCGTTCAGCTTCATCAAGAATGGTCTTGCTGTCTTTGCCTTCCGGGTGATAAGCACTGTCGGCAATTTTCTGGCCGGTGTTGATCAGTTTGCGAAGGACTGACCGCTCAAAAATAATGTCGGCGTAGGCACTGATATTGGCAACACTGGGAACACTGCCGGACAGCTCGGCCAGGTACACCAGCCCACCCACGTCATCCAGTTCACCCCGGTTTTCCAGAATTTCGGCAACGGTCAGTGGGTCAAAGGGTTTCGTCTCGTTACTGAGGGTACTGATGGCGGTGTATATCAGGCGATGTCCGGGATTATAAAAGGCATCCGACGTCAGTTTATCACCCACCCGATCCAGGGCCTGATTATCCAGCATCAGGCCACCGAGCACCGATTGCTCCGCTTCTATTGAGTGAGGGGGAGTTTTGATGGCAATGGTAGCTTCATCAATGGGAAGCTCAAGCTCTCTGGGTAGTGCATCCAGCATATTGGTGATCTGAGAAAAAAGACTGATGGCAGATCAGGATAACTGATTCAGGTATCCGGATGAAATAGCCATTTTTCATCGATAGTGGTCAGCAGGCAGATGATGGGTAATCCGGCTACTTTTCACCAGATGAATTTACCATGGCCGATAGGGTGTCGAGGGCGTTAGGTCCTGATGATACCGTTCTTCTATATACCCGACAGCTGTTTACTAACCCGGAAACAGTTTCTGTATAATCGTTCTGGTTCCCTGATAGCCAATAAAGCTACAGGCAGTGCCAACCGGGTTCTGGGCAGCCCTTGCCAGCAAAAAGCTCTTGGGCACGGCGTAACTCAGAAATGATTTCAATTGACCATCACCCAGTCGGGGTTCAATCCAGTGGCAATAGGTACTACCCAAGCCACCCAGGAGACAGCCTGGTATCTGGCCAAACAGATAGCCCCTGACCATGCTGTAAACCAGTGAGCTGCAGGCATCCTGCAACCCGAATCTGTCCATAAGTTCATCAAGCAAACCAGAGGCAGCACCATACTTTATACTGTAATCTATGCCATCTACACTGGTTCCGGGGGTTGTTTCTTCTGTTAAAGAGGTTATTGCGGTTAAATTCCCGTCCCTCAGACCCCTTCCATGCGCTTCGCTAACAATGGGAAGGAAGCGGGGTTGTATAAGCGTCTGCTGAGCATCCCACAAATATTCTTCCTCGGATCCAACAACCCCCCACTCTTTCATGGGGTTGGAAAATAAATGAGTCATGTTTGATAGTTGCTGCCGATCAAACATGACACCAAAGCCAGCATCTTCAAAAGAATAGAATTCATAATCAACGCCCTCCTGAGCTGAATATTGCTCCCAGCATTCATTTATCGTTGGATAAATATTTTTTTTCGAGTGTTCGTGTTTTTCAGAATTCAGACACAGCCTTATTGATGGGTCTTCATTTGCATTTTCCTTTAAGCTTCTAACCAGAGATGCGGCATATGCCGAATTTAACATAGTTCCCAGTAATAACGCCTGGAAGTCCCGATCACTTTTGAAACATTTTAGACTTAGAAATTCGGAACAATCATGAACGGAATATCTATCAAAATATAGGCAGTTTAAAAAACACATATTTTCAATCTGAGATTGAGAATCAATGATGCTACCAAGCGTAATATAGGCAGATTCTGCAAGGTGTAACTCATCTCCGGACTTGTTAATTTGCCATCTGGGCTCATCTATATATGATTTTATCCGAGCCAGAGTAGATCTGGCCAGGTCATTAGCCGCAGCCCGAGAATTGATTTCCTTAAAAGCAAAAGTAATACGAACAATCATAACGATATCTGCGATACCTTTAATCTCTATCCAAGTGTATCCATTTAATGTCTTAAAAAATTCAAAATCAAAAAGAACGCTTATCTCAGTTTCATCCCCTTGATCAATAAAGATCCCACCCCTTAAACTAATGGGCATAGCGGCTCTTGTAACGTTGAGAGAGATACTTCTGGCACCAAGGGGAGCTAAACTGTCGGCATCAATTACAGCAACAGAATCTAATGTTTTATCGAGAGAATAAGCATAGGCTGGACAAATTAACTGATAGGCCACAGATCTGAAGTGGCCATAGTCAAAACCTTCCTCCTTGAGGGGAAGTGGAATTTTTTTGAAAAGATCCATGCCGGTTTTTAAACTGTCTGTGCCAAATTTTTCCTTAATAAAGTCGTGAATGTCACTTTTATGCTCTTTATTTTCCACATGAACAAACATCACGCCGATATCAGAGAGCCTATCGTATAAACTCTTTGAACCCGGTGAAGGTTTCCGTAATAATTCTTCAGTCTTTTTATCAATAATAATAATGCTTCTTCCCTCCAGTGGTTTGCCATCGGTATGGAAATCGTTCAGAGACCTTTCAATATATTTTATGCCGGCCTCCATGGCATTGAGTACCACGCGACAAAAAGCACGCTTTGTATTCTTTGCCTGTGACTGATCGTGTATTTGCCCGAGAAGCAGAGAATCCTTATTTACGTTGTCTTGCACCGGAGCCAGATTATCAGGCATCTTCTGAAACTCCTGTCGCCCACCCTGTTAACCCATTAACCCCCTGACTTTCCTGACTTTGCTGAGCAATAGCAAAAGTACCAACGAAATTTGGCATTTTCTATTCCCTCAATTTTATGATTCGAGTTTTTTATGACCACAAAAATCCACACACGTTCACAAATCACCGCGTGCCTTACAAATTATTTATATAAAAAAACCCGGAAACTCACCAGAGTCCCGGGTTTTTACAATCGGTCAATCGAGCCAATTACTCAGCTTCGATAAATACCTTAATCGTTGCAGCAACATCAGTGTGCAGCTGAACACCAACATCGTACTCACCAACAGCACGGATCGGGCCGTCTGGCAGACGGATTTCGCTCTTGGCAACAGTAACACCGGCAGACGTGATGGCTTCAGCCAGGTCACGGGCACCGATAGAACCGAACAGCTTGCCTTCGTCGCCAGCTTTGGCAACCAGCGTCAGTTCGATTTCAGCCATTTCAGCAGCACGCTTCTCAGCTTCACTATGCTGGTCAGTCGCGGCCTTTTCCAGCTCGGAACGACGAACTTCAAAAGTGGTCAGATTCACAGCAGTGGCAGGCAGAGCCTTACCAAAAGGAATCAGAAAGTTACGGCCATAACCGTTTTTAACGGTGACCTTATCGCCCAGCTTGCCAAGCTTGGCAATTTTTTCGAGCAGGATCACTTCCATTTCGCTAGCCTCTATATTATCTGGTACCCGTCATCCCTTATGCAGTCGGTTTGCCGCGCGGGCGCGAAAATCAAACAGACTGTCCAGGCATGCGGTTAAAACAATGACCGGGTACGCTAATTGCGTGACAAAGATCAGCAGGATGTAAAACCCTACCAGCCAGAAGCTTCCCAGTTGTCTCATTCCTACCAGCCCGTGGATCATGCTAAGACCCGCCACCAGCAATGGCAGCGTGGCTGCAGGAACCAGCACCAGCAGGAAAGGAACGAAAGCGGCACCCACCAGGGTGAACGCCAGAAGCCCCATGGCCACCGTCAATGGCAGGCGAATCCGTTGAAACTCTTCACGGAATCCACCCGGGTTATATAACTGTGACTGCCAGGATCTGGCCAGCACTAACCCAAGTATGCAGCTCACCAGGTCAAACCAGGTGACTACACCAATAACACCGTATTCCACCAGCGGTCTGAGGCCTGCTACCAAGTCGTCCGTAGACTGCCCTGTCTGCTGAACATAGTCATGGATAAATGCCATGACCAGATCGCTAATCAGGGAGATCTGTTGTGGAGCCAGCTGAGCCATCACCAGAGCAACCAATGCTCCGGCTGGCAACAGCGCCAGTAGCGTTTTTTGCCAGGAAACCGTTTGGCGTAATACCAGTGCCAACATGACGGTAGTTGTCAAACCAATGATCGTGGAGAACTGTCCCATGGCTGCCCAGGCTATGCCCGGCAACACCGCCCAGGCGAGAAGTTTCAGCCCCTCAGCAGTACCACGACGCAGTACTACCAAAGAAATAATGGCTGCACTCACCCAGAACAACATGGGAATACAGGCGAACACCATGGCCAGGACCATTGCCTGTTTCGGGCCACGCATTGCCAGTTCCGCCAGTCCACGCATCAGCTATACCCTATGAATAAATCAGTGGCGATCGGTGAATGGCAGCAGGGCCACGTAACGAGCGCGCTTGATCGCTGTTGCCAGCTGACGCTGGTAACGAGCCTTGGTACCGGTGATACGGCTAGGAACGATCTTGCCAGTTTCAGATACATAAGCTTTCAGAGTGTTCAGATCTTTGTAATCGATCTCTTTCACGCCTTCAGCGGTAAAACGGCAGAACTTTCTGCGACGGAAAAAACGTGCCATGACAACGTCTCCTTGAATTTTATGCTTGTATGGTAAAAAGCCGGATTAAGCATGAGCCTGACTATAAACAGTCAGGTCTTACTCTTCAGACTCTTCTACTTCGTCTTCAACGGCTTCTACAGCTTCGTCAGAGGTACGCTCTTCACTGCGGCCTTCACTGCGGCCTTCACTGCGGTCATCACGGCGGTCATCACGACGATCGTCACGACGGTCATCACGACGGTCACGCTTCTCTTCAGACTGCAGCATGATGGAGCCTTCAGTAACAGCTTCATCACGACGAATAACCATGTTACGGATAACCGCGTCGTTGTAGCGGAAGTTTTCCGTCAGCTCATCCAGGGTTTCGTTACCACACTCAATGTTCATCAGAACGTAGTGAGCCTTGTGGATCTTGTTGATTGGGTAAGCCAGCTGGCGACGGCCCCAATCTTCAAGACGGTGTACCTTGCCACCATTTTCGGTAATAGCGCGAGTGTAGCGCTCAACCATGGCAGGTACTTGCTCGCTCTGGTCAGGATGGACCAGAAAAACGATTTCGTAATGACGCATTATTTGCTCCTTACGGGTTGAATAGCCTTCTGCATTTTTTACCTCCGACACCCGTCGAAAAGATTCTATAAAGCAGTAAGGCAAGGAGGGTGTGAACGCAGGCGTTCACTGTTTACTACACTCACAGCGACTCAATTCTCTTTACCAGAGACATCGCAGGGAGTGAAGTATACGCCGGACAGATTGGCCAGAGCATACAAAGAGCGGGAATTCTAGAGATTTGTGTCGTTGGTTGCAAGGGGGCTGATTGCCTGACCCATCGGTAATATCCGGTACCAAAGTGGTGATTTACCATTTAAGGAGTAGCATCAACCCACTATCATTGAATTATGGCCGACCTCAATAACCCCTTATTTACCTGTACACCGAAACGCCGAATTGGCCTGTGGCTTCTTATTATCCTGTTTTTTTCTGCAACGGCCCTGGCGGCAAAGCCTCTAACCTATAAGATCAATGGGTTAGACAAAGCACTCAAACAAAATGCCACACTGTATCTGGATAACCTGCCCACCATTAAGCCAAAACAGTTTAACGAATACCGGCATGAAATCCGGGAGGCTCTGCAAAATTCGTTAATGGCTCTGGGTTACTACCAGCCCACCATCGAATTTAACCGCAGTAAGAAACCGCCAAACCAGCTAAGCATCAATATTAACCCCGGTCAGCCCGTCATCATCAAATCCGTGCAGATAGACCTGGCAGGGGATGCTGAAAAAGACCGGGCATTCAAGCGGCTGATAAAGCAGAATCCGTTAAGAGTGGGCGATGTCCTCAATGACGGTAAATATGAGTCACTGAAAACAGAACTCAATAATCTGGCGATTACCCGCGGCTATTTTGATGCTGAACTGGTTGAGCATCAGATCAACGTCTATCCGGCCAGGCATGGGGCTGACATTGTCCTGACCATAAAATCCGGCAGGCGATACACGTTCGGCCCGGTAATTTATGACGACTCGGTTACCGAAACCACCCGGGAACTGCTCAATACTATTATCCATCCCGTTATCAATGGTGAACAGGGTCAGAAGTATCGCTCTGAAAAGCTCAGCCAGCTGAACATGGACTTTTCAGCGACCGGATACTTTAAATCCATTGAAGTTCGCCCCCTGAAAGATCAGGCAGTGGACGGTGAAATCCCCATTTTTGTCAGTGTCATCCCGAAAACGGCCTGGGAGCTGGAGACCGGTATTGGCTTTTCAACGGATGAAGGCCCGAGAGTTTCCCTGAGCATTGATAAGCCCTGGATGGACGAAAAAGGTCATAGCTTTACCAGCGATCTCAAAGTGTCCGGTGAAGTCAACGAACTGAGTGGGCGCTATAAAATTCCTTATGGTAATCCGCTGCTGGAATATTACAGCCTGGACGGCGGTTACCAGAGAACAATGGTTCAGAATACCGACAGCCAACTGGTTTCTGCCTCCATCAATAAATGGAAGAAGCGTCCGGGCAACTGGGATCAGGACTTCTTTATACGGGTAGAGTATGAAGACTACACTCAGGGTTTGCAGAACAGCAGCAGCCTGCTGTTAATCCCCGGCATGTCTTTTGATCGTCGGAAAGCCGTTGGTAATCCGATGGATCCCCGATCCGGCAGCCTCTATAACGTAAAAATAGAAACCTCTGCCCGAGCCTGGCAGTCCGATGCGGACTTTATAAAAATCTGGGGACGAGCCAAGTGGTTGACGACCTTCTATCAACATCACCGATTCATCAGCCGGGTGGAGCAAGGGGCAATCTGGGTAGATGAGATCAAAAACATTCCTCCCTCCATTCGTTTCTTTACCGGTGGCGACCAGACCATTCGCGGCTACAGCTATGAGAGTATTTCTCCAAGAGACAGCAGCGACCAGCTGACGGGTGGCCTGTACCTCTCCGTGGCCAGTGTTGAATATAACTATGATATTTTTGATAACTGGCGGATTGCCTTCTTTGTCGACAGCGGTACTGCAACCAACGCCTACAAAAAAGATCAGGTTGAATGGAAAACCGGTGTCGGCCCCGGAATACGCTGGATTACCCCCCTGGGGCCTTTGAGGCTGGACTTTGCCTTTGCGGTCAGTGACCCCGGCTCCCCCTGGCGAATCCATTTTTCCATGGGGCCTGATCTATGAGTGGCTCTCACAACAGTGAATCAGAAAGAGCGGCAACTGCCCCCAAAGCACCCGATCAACATCCGGTGAAAAAAGCGTCTCTGGCAAGAAAAATCGTATTGGTTACGGTTGGCTCTTTGGTCATAGTGCTCTTACTGGCATCATTACTGCTATTTACCCACACTGGTAATACCTTTATCTGGCGGCAGCTGAACAATGCCCTTCCGGCACTCGGTGGTGAGCTGACTGAAGGGCAGTTGATGACCGGCTGGAGTATCAGGAATCTTCAATGGCAAGACAACCTGGTTTCATTTCAGGCGGACGAGGTAACGCTCAAGTGGCAGCCTGGAAAGTTCTTTACATCAAAAGAGCTGCCCATCCAACTGGTCGACGTCAAAGGGGGGAATCTGGAGATTCTGCCAGCAACGGAAGAAACAAAACCACCAGCATCTACCACAACCGCTTCCACCATCAATATCCCCCTGGATATTCTGATCAATCAGATCAATATCCAGAATTTTAACTTCTCCATTGCCGGAACCCGGATATCCCTGGAAACCTTTGAAGCCAGCGCCCGTTTGCAGGATAACCAGCTATCTATTCCTGAGATGCTGGCAGACAATCTTCAGATTCTGTTAACGTCTCAGGAAGGCTCAACCGCCAATATAAAGGCTTCAACACCCGAAAAGCAGCCAACAACAGGAATTGACCTCTCAACAGTCACACTGCCGGAAATAAAGCTCCCGATTCCCATCCGCCTGGAACAATTCACGCTGACGAATGCCCGTTATCAGCAGGGTGAAATCAACGAAGTACTCAACAGGCTGGAGCTCAGTTTCAACTGGCAAGCGACGCATATCACAGACCTGAAGCTTAAGGCGGATCAAACCAGGGCAAATATCCTGTTAGACGGCCATATTCAGCTATCTGAACATTATCCATTGAGCCTTAATCTGGAAGCCACCATTCTCGATGATTTCAATATTCCTGAGCTGGCAGCCATTAAAGGGGAAGAAGTATCCCTGAAGGCATCCGGAGATTTAAGCCAGCTACAGTTGCAACTCTCCACTCAAGGCGCAATCAACACCTCACTTGAGGGAAATATGGCTCCTTTGGCCCCGAACTTCCCGGTAAACTTCGCGTTGAAGTGGCCAAAGATACAGTGGCCTTTACAACAAGAAACACCCGGATTTTCAGCCTCCGACGGCTTAATCAAGATGACTGGCAACCTTAATCAGTACCAGCTCTCACTGGCTACCTCGGTAAAAGTGGCGGAACAACCCGTCACCCGGCTCAGCTTGCAATCCTCTGGCAGCCTGGAACAGCTGACTATAAAAGAGCTATCGGTCAGCCCTGTCGGTGCAACGACCCTTTCAGAAAAGCCACTGAAACTGACCGGAAAGGTGAGCTGGAAAGAGGGGATTCACTGGCAAGGGCAAATTCATCTCACCCAGCTGAAGCCTGAGGTGTGGCTGCCCAATATTCCCGGCACTCTGAACGGCAAGATAAATACTGACTTTGCCATGATTAATGACTCATGGCAGCTGAGTGTTCCGGAACTCAACGTCACCGGCTCATTACTGAATAAAACCGTTGCCGCCACTGGCAAGCTGGAGGCTGATAATCAAGTTCGACCCATGGCTGCGTTACCTTTCAAGGTTAACGTTGACAACCTCTATGCCGCATTTGGAGAGAACCGCTTGAGCATTAGCGGACAAATCGCTGAGCAGTTGTCCCTGAAAGCCAGTCTTGATGCAAAAGCACTGGATGAACTGACTCCCGATTTGAAAGGCTCATTGCAAGGCAACTTCCAACTGACGGGGAGTGATAAACAGCCAACGTTATCTTTTGGTTTTGACAGTCCGTCCATTAACTTTCAACAGACCAGCGTCACCCGGTTGCAGATTAATGGTGAATTGACCAAAACAACACGGTTAGCAGGTAAAGCCCGTGTCGAAGTGGGTGCATTAAACAACGGTAGCATTCAACTGCAGCAGCTGGTACTGACCGCCAGTGGCAATGAACAGAATCATCAAATAGCGTTCAAGTCTCAGGGTGAACCGGTATCCGGTGAGCTACTGATTAAAGGCGTTTGGCAAGGCGTTTCAGAGAAGCCTCATGGGAAAAAAAGTGGCCAGTGGCAGGGGCAGTTAGCCAGTGCCCGAATCGTCACGCCCGTGGATGACTGGTCCCTGGAAAAACCCGTGGCTATTCTACTGAACACGACGGGAGACGTAGAACTGACCGATCAATGCTGGCTTGCCAAACCGGCCAGGTTCTGTGTCGATGCCTCACAATTTTCAGCCAGTCACGGCACCACACGCTTTCAGCTGTCAGACTTCAACCTTTCCAGCCTGAACCCGTTTTTACCCGGCAACCTTTCCTGGAAAGCCATACTTTCTGGCAATGGTGATATTCAATGGGATGGTGGCCAGCCCATCGCTCACCTGCAGATTCAAACCACTCCCGGAGAGGTTGTCAGCAACTCAGACAACCCGGTTTCTGTGAAATACCAGCAGCTCTCCACAGCCATCACATTGAATGAAGATGACCTGACGGCCCGATTTGATTTTCAATCAAAACAACTGGGAGCCGCCCATATCAATCTGGCCATCGACAACATACAAGGTGATCAGAAGCTCAGTGGGCAAGCCAATCTGCAGGATATGCGCCTGTACTTCCTGCAACCCCTGATCCCGGACATTAATAATATTGATGGCGTTTTGACGGCTGACACCCGCCTGGGTGGAACACTGAAAGAGCCCTTACTGTTCGGCAGACTGGAGCTCAGCCAGGGGCAGATGGTCGCCCGGCAGGAAATGGTGAAAGTCAGTAATCTGGTCACCGTGCTTACTGTGGATGGTACTAAGGGCAAGGTCAGTGGTGGCATGAAAGTGGGTAATGGTGAAATGACGCTGTCAGGCCTCCTTGACTGGCAACAGATGCCGCCTACCGGTGTTATTGAAATAAAAGGGCAAAACCTTGAAGCCAAAGTCCCCGGAATACTACAGCTAAAAGCATCCCCCGACCTGAAGCTGACCCTTGGAGACACTCAAACCCTGACCGGAAAAATCACCATTCCCTGGGCAAGGGTCAGAATCAAACAACTGCCAAAACAGGCGGTTACCCCCTCTGCCGATGTTGTGATTATCACCCCGGGAACCAAAGCCCCCCTGATTCAGGCGGGTCCGCCATTTTCTATGGATGTCAGCGTCGAATCAGGCAAAGACATCAAAATTAACGCCTATGGCCTGAAATCAGACCTGGGTGGTCATTTACTACTGGTTCAGCAACCCGCCAAACCACTGGTTGCTGATGGTTCCATTCAGCTTATCAACGGGCGTTATCATCAGTTGGGTCAGGACCTGCTGATTAAAGAGGGAAACATCATTTTCTCCGGCCCACTCTCCAGCCCTTATCTTGCGGTGAACGCCATTCGAAACCCGGAAAGTATAGAAGACGATGTCACTGTAGGTATTCAGGTAAGCGGGCCTCCAACCCGGCCTGAATTCTCCATCTATTCCGACCCTTCCATGTCGCAACAGGAGCAGTGGTCTTACTTGCTAAGGGGTCGGGGTCTGGAAGAATCTGGCGACAGTTCCGCCGTGCAATCCATGTTGATTGGCTTTGGCGTCAGTCAATTCGGAGGCGTAGTAACAACGATCGGTGAAAAGATAGGTCTGTCTGATGTCACTCTCGATACCCAGGGAAGTGGTGACGATACTCAAGTCACCATTGGCGGCACCATTGCCCCTGGCCTTCGGGTTCAATACGGTGCGGGCGTTTTTAACTCCATCGCTGAAGTCAAAGTGCGTTATGAATTAATGCCCCGGCTGTATCTTCAGGCAGTGAGCGGCATTTCTCAGGCTATTGATCTCTTCTATCAATTCAAAATTGAAACCGGAAAATAAAGGCCGTTGCCCGCTACCCGCCGCCCGCTACCCGCAAAAGCGGCTCTGGCTTTTTCGGGCAGCGTTCGTTGAAATGGGAAAGTTATTTAAGGACGATTCCTAAGGCGTTAATAGTGAACCAATCTCTTGCCCCATCCTGACTTTTTGACCACTGCCAAGACTCTCCAGCCAACCAACTTTGTCTTGACCAAAAAGACAGATCACTGTTGAGCCGATGCGGAATGCACCAAGGTCATCCCCGGTTTTATACTCTTTATTTTCTGTGTCGAAGTTTGTTACACAAGGCCCATCTTTTTTACGAGGCTTGATAACGCCACCAGCCCAATCGGTTTCAATGCTGGATACGTTAATCGCACCGACCATTATCATTGCCATTGGCCCCTGCGCTGTTTCGAAAATACAAACGAGACGCTCATTTCTGGCAAACAAACGATCAATGTTTCTCGAGGCTTTGGGGCTGACGGAAAACAGCTTGCCCGGTATGTGGATGGTTTTTTTCAATGTTCCAACCGCTGGCATATGAAAACGGTGATAATCCCCCGGGGATAAATAGATATTGGCATAGCTACCCCCCATAAAGGCCCTGGCCAGCTGCTCATCCCCGCCCAGCAGTTCCTGTACCGTGTAAGAACGTCCTTTAGCCTGGATAAGCTGGCCATCCTTAATCTCGCCTATCGCACTGATTGTACCATCCACCGGTGAGGCAACCTTGCCTTCTGAAGCAATAGTCCTCGCACCTTTTTCCAGCTTACGGGTGAAGAACTCATTGAAGCACTTATAATCCGCTGCTTTTTTCTTCACCGCTTCCTGTAAATTAATTTTATGCATCCAGACAAACTTGCGGATGAGCCAGTTTTTAATGGGTCTGTTTGTACAATCTGCTATTTTTCCAAACAGTTTCGAGCAGGCTTTGTGTGGCAGCTTCATCTGAAGTTTAATGGTCAGTTTTTCTGTACGTTTGGCCATCACCTTCCGTATTGAATAAGCACGCCTTTTAATCCGTAATTTCTTGAGAGGTTTTATGCACCTGCCTCTCAGCGTCGCTAGCTTATGGGTAGCAACCCGGAGGGGATAGCCTTGTCGGGATACAGTTTTGGTGACCGGAAGCTGTTTATCGCGACACGGGGCTGTACCAGGCATACCGGCACCACTACCTGAAAATATGTTTATTGGTGATGCCATAAACCCTCCCCGGTAACGAATTCCTTTTGCATGATTATTGGACTTGACTAGACTCCAAGACTGCTTGAGCAGCAGCGAATAAATGTTTTACGCTATATCTCAAACACTATAAGCATGACTGAAGAGTCTGGGTATTGGACTTTGGTCTTTGTGATGAAACTTAAAGGGAGTAATAACCACTTATTATTCTTATTTTGAATATAAAAATGATTCATCAGACATATTTAATTCCTATTAATGAGTCAGTAATTCGTATCCACCTCCAACCCGTATAGAAATGGCTGGCCAGTGCTCAAGAAGAACTCAAAATGGGTATTAGCTATGGCGAGGAGCTTCATCAAAATGGCTGCGCAGCCCATAGTTAGAAGGTGAAATGGTATAACCTGCCGGTTGACCCGACAGGCTACGATTCATTACGCAATATCATTTACTGCGCATCAGTCTCAATGCATTCAACGTCACCAAAACAGTACCACCGGCATCCGACAGCACCGCTGCCATTAAACCGGTCACGCCAAACAACGTGGTTAACAGGAAGAAGGTATTAATACCCAGCGCCAGCATAATGTTCTGACGGGTAATCCTTGCGGTGCGCTGTGACAACCGAATCATTCTGGCCAGCTCTGGCAGACGTTCGTGGGTCAGTGCCGCATCCGCAGTTTCCAGCGCCACATCACTGCCTCGGCCCATGGCAATCCCGAGTTCAGCGGCCTTTAGTGCCGGGGCATCATTGATACCATCGCCCACCATGGCCACCGCACCCTGGTTTTTGGCCTGCAGTGCCTGAATAGCCAGCACCTTATCTTCCGGTAACAGCTCAGCCTTAAATTCAATGCCCAGTTTACCGGCAATGGCTGCCGCGGCACGCTGGTTATCACCGGTCAACATAACACTGTCGACCCCAATGGCTTTCAGGCTGGCAATGGCCTCTGCCGCATCTTCCCGCAAGGTATCCGCCAGACCAATCAGACCGAGTACTTTGTCGTCATCCAGAACGACGACGACGGTATTGCCTGCCGATTCATGTTGTTCAATGAGGCTACCCAGATCATGCGTTGCCAGCATCTTTTGCGTTACATGCCGTGGCGCAAGAATTCTGACCACCTGCCCGTCGACTTCACCTTCAACCCCCTTCCCTGCCAATACCCTGACCTCTTGTGCCTCCGGTATCCACAGTCCACGCTCCCTGGCGGCATCAATAATCGCTTTGGCCAGCGGATGGCTGGAACCCTGCTCCACCGATGCTGCCAGAGAAATCAGCGTATCGTCATCCACACTGACCGGTTCAATCACGGTCACCTGGGGCTTGCCTTCCGTCAGGGTGCCGGTTTTATCAAACGCCAGCAGTTTAACCAGACGAAGCTGTTCCAGTGCCGCCCCCCCTTTTATCAGAGCGCCAAAACGTGTGGCTGCTGCCAGGGCCGAGGTCACCGCCGCAGGAATAGAAACCACCAGCGCACAGGGGCAGGCGATCAGCAGGAGTGTCAGGGCTTTATAAAGCCAGGGCTCCCAGGCAGCGCCCAGCAACAGGGGTGGAACCACCGCCACCAGTGCGGCAATACCCATCACCAGCGGTGTATACCAGCCGCTGAAGGTATCAATCAAACGGGCAATGGGTGCCCGACGCTCTTCCGCTTCCTCAATCAGTTGAATAATGCGGTCAATGGCATTTTTACCGGGCTCAGAGGTCACTTCCAGACGAACCACCTGATTAACCACCAGGCAACCGGCCATGATCTTTTCACCCGTTCCCCGGGTAACAGGCATCGATTCGCCGGTCAGGGCGCTCTCATCAAAAACCCCCAGGTTTGAAATGACAGTGCCATCCACGGGCAGACGATCACCCGGGCGTACTTCAATAATGTCGCCGCGCAGGAGAAACTCGGCAGGCACATGTTCAACCCGCTGATGGTTTTCAATCCGGGTGGCGGTATCCGGCGTCAGGTTCATCAGACTCTTGACACCCGCCCGGGCTCGCCGTGCGGCAAACCCCTCCAGCAGTTCCCCTAATGAAAATAGGAAAAGAACCAGCATGGCCTCAACATTTTCCCCCAGTGTCAGGGCGCCAACCGCCGCGACGGTCATCAGGCTTTCAATACCAAACCAGGTGCCACTTCTGGCTTGAGTAAAGGACTTTCGGGCAAATGGCACCACCCCGATGGCCGTTGCCGCATAAAATGCAATTCGACCCATCTCCGGATCAATCAGCGTAGCCAGAGTGGCGATGAGGGTCAGAGTGGTGAGTAAAACAACGGTTGAATGAGACTTCCACAGGGGCTCTTCTTCACTGGGCGCGTCGGAACTTTCCAATCGAAAACCCAGATTTTTTACCCGAGCTTCAACCGCTTTGGCAACCTCAGCAGAGTCCATGTCAACCAGCAGACGTTCGGTGGCGAAGGCAACCCTTGCCTGGCTGACACCCTCAAGCGTCGACAGGGCATTTTCAATTTTCCGGGCACAACTGGCACAATCCATACCGTGGATAAACCATTTTTCGCGAATGACACCTTCAGCAGCCATGGCAACGGAGGCTGCGGCCTGACCAGAACTGTGTTTGCAGGTACCAGCATGACCGTGATCATGATGTGACTCAGAGCCGTTCATATTTGCCTCATCAATATAAAACTTAACATATAAACCATTGTTTATATGTTCGTGTGTTTATATGTTTACGTCAATTTATTTCTGTTTATATTCTCAATATGAATAATGCGTATAAATACGGGATATCAGGATAACGGGGTTTCCGTTGCAGGCTCTATGACAATTTTCAGAAAAGGGGGTTCAGACGTAAAGACCGCTGTCCGCTGTCCGTTGCCCGTTGCCCGAAAAAGTCGGTACGCTTGCGCTTGTGCGGATAACGGACTGCAGACTGCGGACAACGTTTAAGGACGCCGTTGTCTGACCGCCTCAAAAAGACACACGCCAGTTGCCACAGAAACGTTAAGACTACTGACTGAACCGGCCATTGGAATGAAGATCAAAGAGTCACACAGATCTCTTGTCAAACGACGCATGCCTTTTCCTTCAGCACCCATCACCAGAGCCAGCGGCCCCTTTAAATCAGACTGATAGATATTGGTGGAACTTTCTCCTGCGGTACCAAACATCCAGATACCCCGTTCCTTCAACCATTCCATGGTGCGTGCCAGGTTGGTTACCTGGATCAGTGGTACATTGTCGGCAGCCCCACAGGCCACCTTGCTGGCCGTTGCATTCAGAGAAGCGGAATTGTCTTTTGGTATTATCACGGCATGAACACCCGCAGCATCAGCGGTTCGCAAACAGGCGCCCAGGTTATGAGGGTCAGTAATGCCATCAAGAATCAACAGAAAGGGAGGCACATCCATACCATCCAGAATATCTTCCAGATCTTCTTCTCTGTAGACCCGGGCAGCAGACACTTTCGCCAGGATCCCCTGATGAACCCCCTCCACTTTGGCATCAAGGCGACTTCGTTCAACAAACTTTACCGAAACGCCCTGATCCCGGGCCTGATCAACCAGCGCATTAATTCGTTTATCCGTTCGCCCTTTTTGAATCTGCAATTCAAGCACTCTTTCAGGCGATTTTTCAAACAGGCTCTGCACCGCATGCAGGCCAAACACTACATCATTATTCATTGATTTCTCATCTGAAAGCCTTAACAGGCCAGGGGAAATTAAAACGGAATATTAGCAAAATCAGAAGGTAAGGAGCTATTGTTGATAAAGTTATCAACAATAGCTCACTAGATGAGCAGTCTGTTACGCAGGATTCGAACGCGTATAGCGGTAAATAAGACAACCCCCACCAATCAGTACTCCTCCGGCAATAACCCAGGGCACTACCTTTACTGCAGCGACTCCCAGAAGGACAGCTCCAACGGCCATACCAGCAAGTACAACGATTCGAAATGCTTTCATCGGTTTACTGGGTGCTTTACTAACCCAGTCACGAAGACCTTTCACGGTCTCGGTAAACGATTTAACCACTTTCTTTAAACCAAACATTCCCCCTGAGGAGCTGCCCGTTTTTGTATGAGGTGAAGAATAACCGACTCCGCCAATACTTGATGCTGGTTGCGGTTTACACATATTGAACTCCTTTTCAAATGTCTACGTTGCAACACAGGATGCTTATATTTGAGAAGAATCACACTAACAGTGGAGTAAGAAGCACTGACAACCCAATAATCTTTATATAAATCACATTGTTGTGAAATAAATAAAAACCATTATTTAGTATTAGCTAATAAAGCATTGACTAAAACACTTGAATTGATACGATTAACCCTCACTTTCTGCCAGAAACCCTTATAAGGAATTCACCCTATGATGCTTGAAGAAATGAAATCCAAAGCATCGGAAGCGGCCGGTATTCTGAAAGTCATGTCTCACCCCGAAAGGCTGATGGTACTTTGCCAGTTAGTCCAGGGAGAGATGGGAGCCGGTCAGTTGCAGGAAAGTTCCGCCCTTAGCCAATCGGCATTTTCTCAGCACCTTACGCTCTTGAGAAAACATCAGCTGGTGACATTTCGTAAAGAGTCCCAACAGGTTTATTACTCACTGGCAGACCCCCGGATTGAAGAGATTGTCACTACTCTGCACAGGGTGTTTTGTCATTAATAAGTAGCAGAAATCACATAGCAGTCACTTTTTCAGAATAAAAACAGGAAGATTTATATGGAGTTTACAATTCCATGGTCGTCACTTTTCGGCGGCATGATGATGGGCACTGCAGGTATTCTTCTGCTGCTCTTTAACGGAAAAATTGCCGGAATCAGCGGCATTCTTGGCGGCCTTCTTTCTCCCGGTGGCAAAGAATTTCTGTGGAGACTCCTGTTCATTGCCGGAATGATGGGCGGCGGCTGGCTTTCAATTCACTTTCTCGACGTCTCTTTTCCTGCGCAATATAGTTTAACCAGTTCAACGCCATTACTGATTGTTATTGCAGGATTCCTGGTCGGTATTGGTTCTGGCGTCGGCAGTGGCTGTACCAGTGGTCATGGTATATGCGGTATTGGACGTCTTTCCGTTCGCTCGATTATTGCCACCTGTGTGTTTATGGCAGTGGCAGGGATTACCGTGTTTATCCGACTGCATATGCTTTAAGGGGGCTTTATGTTTTATGTGATCGCTTTACTTACCGGTTTGCTGTTTGGCATGGGTATGGCTCTGTCCGGCATGATAGATCCAAATCTGGTAATCGCCTTTCTTGATATTACCGGACACTGGGATCCTACCCTGATCTTTGTGATGGGTGGTGCATTGATGGTTTTTATTCCCGGATACCTGTTGCTTATTAAACAAAGGCAACAACCGTTACTGACTGAAACCTGGAGCCTGAACAATAACAAGACCATTGACTGGCGACTGATCATTGGTGCCAGCCTGTTCGGTGTTGGCTGGGGCTTGCTGGGCGTATGCCCGGGGCCAGCGATAACGTCGTTGTTTGCTGGCAACACTGACGTCTGGCTATTCATTGCTGCGATGATGGCTGGTTTGATGGTCAGTAAAAAACTGGCTCCAATTGCTCGCTGAACGCTATTCCCTGCACTGTTCCGGACTTTTTGGACATTAGTCCGGAACTGATTTTTGTTTTTTTGTTGAGATATTGAACATTCTCTGCAGGAGCTGGTCAAAGGGGAACCGCAGGTAACAGCAATACAAAAGGCGAATCAACAATGGAATCCGGTTCAAGAATCCCCGCTGGGCAAAAGACTGACATATCATATATGGAGAACCGTCCGGCACCAGAGGGTAACACCAGTCACGGTCATCGCCTGGTTGCAAAATATAGTCAGGAGAGTGGTCAGAAGGAAGCCTGCACCCTTCTGACAATGGGAAATCATAATAACGAGTCTCTACAGCAAGATTCGTCTCGGGTAACGCCTCTGAAAGGTCGATTGACCCATTTACTCAATCAGCTTAAAAACACTTTTTCCTTTTCTTCTGAGGAGAAAATTGACGAAAAGAAACTGGCGCAAAAATACAGAAAAGAAGTTAAAGAATCACTTCATATCCATGATTTAAAGAAAAAAATGCTGGAGTATTTTGCTGATGATCAACAGATGGCTAAATTCTATCAACTCTATCAGGGTTCTGGGGCTACTTTACAATTTCGTATTGACTTCACTGGCAAAGACCAGAACAGAAAGCTTGAAGATTATCAAAAAAATGATCCGGTTTTTTTTAAACTCTTACTGTCTTACCCCAAGCTAAATGAAGAAGACAAAGCAACATTGAACACTGGAAAACCATTTACAGTTGAAATTACCGTTTTGACGCGGGAAGAGTCTAAAAGCAAACCTTCAGTGAATGAAGAAAGTGAAGAACACAAGTCTGATATTGCCTGTGCAGCCCCAGCCCCTCCCGGCCCAACTGGTCCAGCCAACAGATCACCGTCACTTGAAAATAACCCCAGATATCTCAGCAACGCTGAATATTCACCGGCTTACAGCGATATCTGGTAATTCAGGCGTCACCGCATTCTTATTAAATGGCGCAGCTTACCTGTCTGATACTATGATTTAATTCATCTCCACCGACTGCCCGAAGGTTAGGAACATAACCATGACTGAACAAGTTCTGGAAACATGTAAAGCTGGTATTAACGCGTGGCAACAAACATTCAATTCACAAGATGCAGCTGGGTGTGCAGAGCAGTACGCAGAGGGGACGACCATGGTCGCCAGACCATTTGGTACTTTTGTTGGCCGGGAACAGATTCAGGCGTTCTGGCAGAACATTATGGACCAGGGGTTTGCCGATGTGGATTATACCGATGTTGAGTGGACACCGGAAGGCGACGATGGCTATATGCTTACTGCCAGCTGGACCATGAACAAAGCCTATGGTGTTGTCCATAAGGAGCACTGGAAGCTACAGAACGATGGCAGGGCCCGACTGGAGTTTGATGAGTTTGAAGTGCAGGGTGAACGTTAATATCCGGCAGGTGTTAGTTTTTTGGAACCGTAAAGTACACAGAGAACACAAAGTCTTTTCTTTGTGTTCTCTGTGGTTCAATCCTCAACTACTCTTCCGCTTCCTGGGCTGCTTGCCCGCTGGCTTAGGCGCTTTCGCCGGCTCAGACTTTTGAGCACTGCCCTTTTTCTTTTTGGCCGCTACTTTCTTTTTTTCTGAACTGGCCGGTTTACGATTTTTGTCCTCTGCTTTCGCCGGTTTCTTTTTAGCGGGCTTTCTGCCTGAAGGTTTACGGCCTTCTGATGACCCTTTCCCTTTTTTAGCAGCCTCTTCTGCCGCCTTGGCCTCCCTCAGCAATTTTGCCTTGGCCGCAGCAGACTTAAACCGACTACCCTCTGCGGCACTGCCCGCAGACCTATCGGATGAACGAGACCTTTTAGAAGCGCCTGACTTAGAGGCCCCTGATTTTCCTGAAGCCTTTCTTCGGCCCGGGCTGCTCAGTGTTGACAGCAGTTCAAAGTCGATCTTCTTATCATCCAGATTAACTTTGCTGACCATCACTTCCAGCTCATCGCCAAGACCGAACCGACGCCCGGTTCGCTCACCTTTCATACAGTGATGAACATTGTCGTAAACATAGTAGTCATCTGGAAGACTGGTTACGTGTAACAGGCCTTCAACAAATACATCCTTGAGTTCAACAAACAGACCAAAGCCAGTGACCGCAGCAACAACGCCAGTGAACGTTTGACCAATATGCTGTTGCATATAGTCACACTTCAGCCAGTCCATGGCATCACGGCTCGCCAGGTCGGCCCGTCGCTCGGTAGTAGAGCAGTGCTCACCCAATGACTGAATATCGGCTGCGCTGTAGGGGTAAATCCGTTTCTCAGGAATCGGTTTGGCACCTGCACGGACCACATGCCTGGATGGCATTTCAGAACGGACAATACGGCGAATCGCCCGGTGAACCAGCAGATCAGGATAACGACGAATAGGTGAAGTAAAATGAGCGTAGGCTTTAAAAGCCAGGCCAAAATGCCCCTGATTATCCCCGGTATAAACCGCCTGACTCATTGAGCGCAGAATCACCGTCTGGATTACATGGAAATCAGGACGGTCTTTTACTTTCTGTAGCAGAGCCTGAATATCTTTTGGCGTCACCTTCCCGGAAGGTACTGACAGTGAAAGACTGCCAAGGAAACTGTTCAGGTTGAGTTTCTTCTCCAGTGACGGGCCTTCGTGTACACGATAGAGCCCCGGCAGATTATGCTTCTCCAGAAACTTTGCAGCACAGACGTTGGCAGACAACATACACTCTTCAATCAGCTTATGAGCGTCATTTCTCACCGTAGGTACAATCTGCTCAATTTTCCGATGCTGCCCAAAAACAATCTGCGTCTCAACCGTATCAAAATCAATGGTTCCCCGTTCACCCCGAACAGAAATCAATGTTTTGTACAGAGAGTACAGCTGATCGATGTGCAGAGTCAGCAACCGATACTCGCTGCGTAATGCCTTGCCTTCGTCACTCAGAGGCTCCGACAGCATTGCCCAGACTTTGTTGTAAGTCAGCCGGGCATGGGATCGGATAACACTCTCATAAAATTTGTAGCCTGACAGCTTGCCGCTGGCACTGATGGTCATTTCACAGACCATGGCCAGCCGGTCCACTTCCGGATTCAATGAGCAGAGCCCATTAGAAAGCACTTCAGGCAGCATGGGAATGACATGACCGGGGAAATAGACGGACGTTCCCCGATTGACTGCTTCCTTATCTAAAGCGGAGCCAGGCTTCACATAGTTAGAGACATCCGCAATGGCAACGAACAATCGCCAGCCGCCAGCCTTTTTGGGCTCACAATAGACGGCATCATCAAAGTCACGAGCATCCTCACCATCAATGGTGACAAAGGGCGTTTTACGCAAATCAACCCGAAGGGCTTTATCAGATTCGGCGACCTCGGCAGTAAATCCTTTACACTGAGCCTCTACGTCTTCTGGCCAGGCATGAGGAATGTTGTGGGTGCGTAACGCCACCTCAACTTCCATGCCCGCATCGGCCCTGCCCCCAAGAATCTCCTTAACAATCCCCATGGGCATATTACGGCGCCCGGGCTGCTCGGTTATCTCCAGCAGAATATACTGACCTTCCGTGGGCATCAGGGGACCGGGCTGGATAATAATCTCCCGACTGATGCGTGGGTTCTCTGGCACCATAAATGCCGCACCAGACTCGGTGTAATAGCGTCCAACGACTTGCGTCGTATTTCGTTCAAGAACCTCGACCAGCTGACCTTCCTTGCGACCCCGATGATCAACCCCCGATTCACGCACAACGGCCCGGTCACGATCAAAAAGCTGTCGCATTTCCCGTGGAGAGAGGTAGAGATCATCACCGCCACCTTCGGGAATCAGAAAACCAAAGCCGTCTTTATGTCCCTGAATTACACCCTTGATCAGATTCATTTTACTGATCAGGGCAAAAGCATTCTTACGGTTTTGCAGCAACTGGCCATCACGAATCATCGCTTTGAGGCGAAACATTAACGCTTCTTTCTGTTCCTCATCATTGATGCCCATTTCATGGCATAGCGCCCGATGGCTGACCGGCGCGCCCCGCTGCTCAAGAAATTCTATGATGTATAAACGACTGGGAATGGGGTTCTCATATCGCTCTGCTTCCAGGGAAGCCTGACTGTCCTGGCTTTTCCACCCTTTTGACATGTGGTTATCGCACCTCTTTATTCGTATTCAGCTCATGGCTGCCTATACCGCTCATGGCTGCTTACCATGAAAATGCCGCCTACATGATTTCTTCCCAGCTTTACAGTTCGGGCGAGGCATTATTTTCGATGGTCCGGAACTCCGGCTTATGGCTGTCTGACCAGAATAAAAGTACAGGTTCAGACCGGTGGTGGAGGTAAAAATTGAATCCATTCCGTATTAGTACATGTATCAGACTGTCAATGCAAAGGACTCAGATGAAAATTGAAGACGCATCGCCATAACAGAATAGCCGACCCAGAACAACTGTCCTACTTTTCGCTCTCTTCCCTCCTGCAGAGAGACGAGGTCTGAATGAACTATTCTGATTATTTATTGTCTACCTACAGAGAACAAAGAGATTAGAGTTATTCCATTACCGTCCTGTAGTTAGTGCAGCACAAAGCAAATAGGTAACATACAGATGACACCTGCCAATACCCATAATGAAAATCCTTCATGGTCTATCAGAGAAGTTAATTATCTCCACGTAGGAGGTGCTGTGGGCTGTGCTACCGGATGCTTTCTCGGACACAGTTGCTGTGCTTACTTTTGTACCGGTTTATGTTTTGGCATAGCTATGAACTCCTTTTCCAGTAATGAACATAATTGCCCTGATGACTATATTACTAGTCTTGATCATCTACTAGATAGGTTTGCAGTGCTTATGGATGGCAGCCCCTCCATCTACAATAAAAACTCTACGGGGAAAACAGCTCCCGTTGTTACACAACCTAAAACAAACAAGAATCATTGAGGTAATTAAACCTCGTTCCCACGCAGAGCGTGGGAACGAGTCTGCCTGGAGTTTTGCGACAACTGCGAAGGCGGGAATCTACCACGAGCAGTGGGTCCCCGCCTTCGCGGGGATGATGGTTGGGTGCTGATTATTGCGACACACGCAGGTCCCCCCAGGGCCTAAAAGCGTGGGAACGGAGTAGAAGGTTACCTGCTCAGGCAAACGGCTGGCGCAGGATCATAGTCTCTACACGGTCAGGACCCGTAGAAATAATATCAATGGGCGCACCCGTCACTTCCTCAAGACGCTTGATGTAGGCCAGCGCATTGGCAGGCAGCTCATCAATGCTCTTCGCACCAAAGGTAGACTCAGTCCAGCCGGGCATCTCTTCATAAACCGGCTGAATCGCTTCGTACTCTTCCACATCCACTGGCGTAGTGATGGATTCGCCGTCGGCATTTTTATAATCCACACAGATGCGGATAGTCTCAAGGCCATCAAGCACATCCAGCTTAGTCAGGCACAGGCCGCTCACAGAGTTGATCTGAATAGCCTGTCTCAGGGCAACAGCATCAAACCAGCCACAACGACGTGGACGGCCGGTAGTTGCACCGAACTCATTACCTACCCTGGCAAGATGACGTCCATTTTCATCATCCAGCTCTGTCGGAAAAGGTCCAGAGCCAACACGTGTCGTATAAGCCTTGGTGATACCCAGAATATAATCCAGATACAGAGGACCAAAACCAGTACCGGTTGAAGCGCCACCGGCAGTGGTATTAGACGACGTTACAAAGGGATAAGTGCCATGATCGATATCCAGCAGAGAGCCTTGTGCTCCCTCAAACAGAATATTGTCACCGCGCTCACGGTGCTCATGCATGCGGTCAGAAATACGATCAATCATCGGAAGCAGTTCTTCAGCCATTGCCAGAGTCTCATCCAGCACCTTCTGATAATCCACAGCCTCTACTTTGTAATAGTTTTGCAGAGAAAAGTTGTGATAATCCATCACCTCTTTCAGTTTTCTGGCAAAACGCTCAGGGTGCAGCAAATCAGCAACACGCAGGCCTCTGCGAGCCACTTTATCTTCATAGGCAGGACCAATCCCACGGCCAGTGGTACCGATTTTTGCTTCACCACGGGCCAGCTCGCGAGCCTGATCCAGAGCCACATGATAAGGAAGAATCAACGGACAGGAAGGACTGAGTTTCAATCGCTCACGAACAGGCACCCCAGTCTCTTCCAGTTGCTTCATCTCTTTCAGCAGCGCTTCAGGAGAGAGCACAACACCATTACCAATGTAGCAAATAACACCTTCACGCAGAATGCCTGAAGGAATCAGGTGCAGAACGGTTTTCTCACCATTAATAACGAGGGTGTGTCCGGCATTATGGCCGCCCTGAAAGCGAACTACCGCTTCAGCCTGCTCTGTCAGCAGATCAACAATCTTGCCTTTACCTTCATCACCCCACTGGGTGCCAAGTACGACAACAGTCTTACCCATGGAATCGGTCTCTTAGTTTCAATGCGATACAGCCCACAGACTGCATATTTAACTTAAAATCCGCAGATCATCTACGGACCAGCTGTGAGCGGCGCTCTATGAAGAGAATGCCGCTCACTCCGAATTATGAAAATAACAACAGTCCGCAATAATGCGGCATTTTCATAGTAAAAAAGCGGCAACCGGTTCAACCAGCCATTCGCCGTCACGGCAGATCAGCTGATGGTTGCAACCCATGCCCGCTGCGTCTGTCTCTTCCCCGGGCAGTTGTCGAACTACCCGTTCCCCCTGTCGACGCAGAGTCTGCACAACGGCAGCATCCACATCAACAGGTGCAAAAATGGTCGTACCTTCTATGCAGTCTTTTGCACTTTCAGCTTTGAGTTCCAGCAGAGCTTTAAGATCCGTACTGAACCCTGTTGCTGGCCGGGATCGGCCAAAAGCTTCACCAACCCCATCATACCGCCCCCCTTTTGCTACGGCCTGCCCCTGGTCTGGGAGGTACGCGGCAAAAACGACACCGGTATGATAGTTATAGCCTCTCAACTCACCCAGATCGAAATAAAATCCGGTACCGGGATAGAGCCTGGTAATTTCTCTGGCAATGACTTCCAACTCATCCAGTGCAAGAGCAACACCCTCCGGTGCATCCACCAAATTATCTCTTGCCCGTTCGAGTATTTCGGGACCACCTGCCAGCTGAGGCAGAGCTCTCAACATTCTGCCAGATACACCGTCTATCTCCCACTGAGTCAGCAGCTGTTCAACTTCAGAGATGGCCTTTCGCTGCAGCGCATCAAACAGCTCCATTTCCTGACTGTCTGACAACCCGGCCTGAGTCGCCAGCAACCGATATATCTGCACATGCCCAAGATCAAGGCTGACAGAATCTGCATCCACCCGGGTCAGCGTTTCCAGCATCAGGGAAATCACTTCCAGATCACTTTCAATGCCAGAGTGACCATAGAGCTCTGCACCGATCTGAATCGGTGACCTTGAGGCTCCCAGTGATGCCGGGCGGGCATGAAAGACACTACCGGCATAGCAGAGTCTTACTGGTCCATCCATTTTCAGGGTATGGGCATCAATTCTTGCCACTGCGGGTGTGGTATCTGCCCTCAACCCCATAGTTCTACCGGTCAGCTGATCGGTTACCTTGAAGGTTTGAAGGTCAAGGTCATGACCGACACCTGCCGTCAATGACTCCATAAACTCCAGATGAGGAGGAATCACCAGCTGGTAACCCCAGCGGTCAAACAGGTCGAGTATGTCGCGCCTTAACTTTTCAGCACAACGGGCTCTGTCAGGCAGAATTTCCTCAATTCCATCAGGCAGAAGCCAGCGATCAGCGACGGTCATAACAGCCTCTCTTATTGTTACTGTGGAAGTTTTGTCTTCGCCCTTCGCTCTTCATCCATCAAATAAATCACCAGGGCGAAGTGGCCGGGAGTCTTTCCGAGAATTGCTCCGTAATGAGGACAGTAAAATATTGAGGATAAAAGTCTGATTTTGTGAGGAGAATAGCAAGGCTATTTGACGAACAAAACCAGATTTTCAGACCACTTTACTGCTGCCGCGCAGGGCAGTCTACTCTTGGAAAGACTCCTATCCATTGATTAAATAAAGCAAAGCCACACCCACCAGCATGCTGACCAGACCAGCTATTCTCAATTGCCGGTCATCAATTTCAGCCAGCCGGCTTACCAGTTTTCGCCACCGCTGAGGGTAAAGAAATGGCACAATGCCCTCAAGCACCAGCATCAGGCTGAGGGCAACCAGTAATTGCTGTCCAAAGTCCATTGCCACTCTCCCAAAACAGCCGTGAGCTAATAACAGTCACGAGTTACCGTCTAAGGATTTGTCCTGAAATAACTTACCCATTTTGAACTCAGTTTCCGTTCACTCTGAGCGAGGCGCTTTCCGCCTCCCAATCCCCGCTGCCCGCTGCCCGTAAAAGCATGTGTCTTATCTTTTTCGGGCGGCGGGTGGCGGACAGCGGGCGGCGAAAACAGGAAAATTATTTAGGGTCAAATCCTAAGTAACCCACACACGAAAAAACCGGGCGAGCCCGGTTTTCGTGATACTACCACTCTATTGGCAAGAGTTCATTATTTGCCTTGCTTATCCTGGTTAAAGTAGCGGAAAAAGTCACCCTTGGGCTCAATCAGCATGATATCACCGGACTCTCCAAAGCTCTCTTTGTAGGCTTGAAGGCTTCGATGAAATGCGTAGAACTCAGGGTCCTGCTGGTAAGCCGAGGCATAAATCTCAGCGGCTTTAGCATCACCATCACCACGAATCATTTCAGCCTGCCGGTAAGCATCGGCCAGAAGGACACGCTTTTCACGATCCGCATTGGCCATGATACCCTCAGCCATTTCCTGACCACGGGAACGGTAATCCTGAGCCTCTTTCTCACGCTCAGACGACATACGTTCAAATACCGAGTCGCTAACCTGAGGTGGCAGATCAATCCGCTTGATACGCACATCCATGATGCTGACACCCAGCTCTTTCTGAGCAACTTCATTCAGGGATTTGGTCAGTTCTTCAATCATCTCATCACGCTGACCGGAAACCACTTCATTCAGGGTGAGACTACCAAACTGGTTCCGCATGCTGGACTCAGCTCGCTGGGCAAGCAGGTTACTGGCACGGAATACATCACCGGCTGTCGCACGATAGAAGTCGTATACATTGTGAATTCGCCACTTGATGTAGGAATCCACAATAACCGCCTTCTGCTCAAGGGTCAGGAAACGCTCGGAAGGTACATCCAGCGTCTGCAGACGACCATCAAATACCTTGACCTTGTCAATAAGCGGTATTTTCACATGAAGACCCGGCGGAATACTGTCACGAACCACCTGGCCAAAGCGAAGCTGCACCGCTCTCTCCCGCTCGGAGATAACAAAGAGGCTACCCCATGCCAGTATCACAACAACCAGAGATATAATCAGTCCGGTAAAGGCTTTCTGACTCATCGACTTACCCTCCCCCCACTGGCCCGCGAGCTATTAACACGCTTATTCAATTCTTCTGTCACCCGGGTGGTGATCTCGTTCAAGTCCTGTGCAGACAGCTGTCTTGATGGCAAGCTACTGCTGCCACTGGACTGTGTCAGTTTATCGAGAGGCAGATACATCATGTTATTGCCACCCTCAACATCCACAAGCACCTTACTGGAATTACTGAACACCTCTTCAATGGCTTCAATATACAGACGTTCACGGGTTACCCCTGGCGCCTGCTTGTATTCATTCAGTAATTTCACGAAACGATCCGCCTCACCTTCCGCTCTGGCCACCACTTCTTCACGGTAACCATTGGCATTCTCAATAGTACGCTGAGCCTGACCACGGGATTCAGGAACGACCTTGTTGGCATAGACCTGAGCCTTGTTTTTGGCTCTCTCTTCGTCCTCACGAGCCCGGATAACGTCATCAAAAGCCACTTGCACCTCTTTTGGAGGCTGAGCACTTTCAATGTTTACCTTAGCGATATTAAGACCCGTACCATAGCTATCGAGGTAAGCCTGAAGACGGTCACGCACCTCAATACCCATATTTTCACGTCCTTCTGTCAGCACCTGGTACATCTCGGAACCACCGACAACGTGACGCAATGCACTTTGCGTGGCTTCCTCAAGACTTACCAGCGGCTTGGCCACATTAAGGACATAGTCTTTGATATCCTCAATGTTGTACTGAACCGACATGGCGACTTCGACAATGTTTTCATCTTCAGTCAGCATCTGCTGGTTAAGGTTATAGGTGCGCAGCTCGGTAACACGTTCCTGAAACTTGGCATCGATGGGAGGGAAGTACATATGCAGACCTGCGCTTACCGTCTCTGAATACTCACCGAACCGGAGAATGACCACCTGTTCTTTTTCATCAACGGTATAGACCGCATTCCAGATATAGGCAGCAGCGGCCAGAATCAGAATACCGATAAACATCCCGGATGAAGAGCCTGATTGCCCAACACCACTGGAGCCACCTTTGCGGCCACCGCCAAACATTGAATTCAGTTTTTCCTGAAATTTTCGAAACGCATCGTCCAGGTCTGGTGGTCCTTGCTTATCGCCTTTCTTACCACCGCCCCATGGATCCTGGTTTTTTCCACCCGGCTCGTTCCAGGCCATATAAGTCTCCGTAGATAAAGGTAATTCCTGAGCCCGATTGTAGGGTTTTGATAGCGAATAGCGCAAGCCAAATTAGTAAAGACCGCAACGGATTTTCTTTACAAATCCTGAATCAGAGTCCTTTTACCCAAAATTCGTCCATCATTCATGATGAAATATCCGGCTCAGCCATGAACGTTTCTGATACGGGAAAAGACGAGTCAGACCGAGACACTAAAGCAACTACCAGCCAGATCTTCCTGCTTGGAAATCCGATCAAAGTCGGGTTTTGGCAACCGGATATCAAGAACGATTTCACCACTGTCAGAGTAGGCTTCCGATTGAATAGCCCCAAGCCTGAATAGACGAGCCCGGATATGCCCTTGAGCGGGCTTAAGGGTTAACTGCCCTTGTAGCATATCATCAGAAAGCAGCTCTTTGATGGCTTCCTGCAGCAAGTCAATACCAGCACCCGTAACGGCTGAAACCCAGACCCGTACAGGGCGACCTTCATCATTACGCTGAATCTTTGGTTCTACCCCCTGCAGAAGGTCAATTTTGTTATAAACCTCCAGCTTCGGCACTTCATCCGCATTAATCTCTTTCAACACCGAATGAACCTGATTAATATTCTCAAGACGTTCCGGGTCATAACTGTCGATCACATGCAGAAGAAGATCTGACTGACGAGTCTCCTCCAGCGTTGCCCTGAACGCTTCAACCAGTTTGTGCGGAAGATGCCGGATAAACCCCACGGTATCAGCCAGCACGACAGGCCCGATATCAGGCAGCTCGATTCGCCGTAACGTTGGATCAAGGGTGGCAAACAACTGGTCAGCCACATAAACAACGGACTCGGTCACGCGATTAAAGAGCGTTGATTTGCCTGCATTGGTATAACCCACCAGAGAAACCTGAGACACCTCTGCTCGCTGTCTGGCACGCCTCCCCTGTTCCCGCTGCTTTCGTACTTTTTCAAGTCGCCTGAGAATACTTTTAATGCGCACTCTTAAAAGACGACGATCTGTTTCCAGCTGCGTTTCACCCGGCCCCCGGAGGCCGATCCCCCCTTTTTGACGTTCCAGATGAGTCCAGCCCCGCACCAGTCGGGTACTCATATGCTCCAACTGAGCCAGCTCAACCTGAAGCTTGCCTTCAAAGGTTCGTGCACGCTGAGCAAAGATATCCAGAATCAACCCGGTTCGATCAATGACCCTGCATTGCAGTTCTCTTTCAAGGTTACGTTCCTGACTTGGAGAAAGGGCGTGGTTAAACAGCACAACATCCACATCATGCAATACAACCAGTTGGCGAATTTCTTCTACTTTGCCGGAACCGACAAAGAAACGAGAATTGGGACGCTTACAGCCTGCAGTAATAAAGGCGGCAGACTCAACGCCAGCGGAGCGTACCAGCTCCATGAATTCCTGGGGGTCTTCCCGCTCTCGTTCATCATTCAATTCCAGATGAACCAGCACTGCGGTTTCACCACCCTCATGGCGGTCAAAAAACAAATAGATCTCCTAATCAGCCCTGAGCCATAAACAGCCCTGAGCCCATAAGCAAAGCCACGAACCGCGCTCAAAAAAAGCTGAGAACCAGCTCACAGAAACCTGAAATTAAAACAGCGCCACATGGCTCATTTTTAAAATTAAATAAAATAAACACCTAAAGGCGCCTTAAGCGCCTTCAAGTTGCATCAGACAGATTTACTCATGCTCATGCTCATGTTCATGTTCATGTTCAGGCTGATCAGTACCCTGCATTGGCAGACGAACCGGACGGCTTGGGACAACAGTAGATACAGCGTGCTTATAAACCATTTGGCTCACGGTATTCTTGAGCAGAATAACGAACTGATCGAAAGACTCAATCTGCCCCTGAAGCTTAATACCATTTACCAGATAAATAGAAACTGGCACGCGTTCTTTACGCAGCACATTCAGGTAAGGGTCTTGTAGAGAATGCCCTTTTGACATTTCTGTACTCCTTTTAATTCTCGAGTTATTGAATAGCCTTGTTTCACTTTGGGGAGGACTATCCGCTAGACCGGCTGTGCTAGTACTAATTGTTCAATATATGTACAGCCTATGAAATGCCGGTTCACATTAAGCTAACCCCACACCGCACTCAATAAGTAATACTAGCTACTCCCGTCAGTCCTGCAGGAACAATTACAGGTTCTAAAGTACCACAATAGACATCAATCTATTTGAGGGCGCTCCCCAAGACTTTCAAGGCATCACCAGGCAAGTTATCGGATAACGTATCAAGCCAGTGAATGTCAGGCCAGCTTCTGAGCCAGGTCAGCTGTCTTTTAGCAAGCTGTCGGGTTGCAATAATACCTCGTTCGACCATCTCATCGTAGCTTAGTTCCCCATCCAGCCAGGACCAGGCCTGACGATAACCCACAGACCGCATGGATGGCATGGCAACATTCAGGTCTCCCCGTTGATAAAGGCTTCTTGCCTCTTCCAGGAAACCATTCTCCAGCATCATCCTGAAACGCAGTGCAATACGTTCATGAAGTACCCCCCGATCTTCCGGAGCCACTGCCAGACTGGTCACACGATAGGGCAAACTCTGCTCTTCCTGCTCCCGGTGCCATTGAGACAGTGCTTTACCTGTCAGCTCATAGACTTCCAGGGCTCGCTGTAACCGTTGGGTGTCCGATGGTTTTATTCGCAGCGCGGCCTCTGGATCAACTTCCGCAAGCTGCTGATGTAAAAATGCCCAGCCATTTTCATGGGCACTGTCCAACAATCGCTGCCGAACCCCGGCATCCGCTGCAGGCATCGCCGCCATACCGTCCCTGAGCACCTTGAAGTACATCATCGTACCACCCACCAGCAGGGGAATACGCCCACGAGAAGTAATATCAGCCATCAACGACAATGCATCCTGTCGAAAATCTGCAGCTGAATAAGATTCCGCAGGATCGAGGATATCAATCAGGTGATGGGGCGCTTCCGCCAGCACCTCTGATTCTGGCTTGGCCGTTCCAATATCCATCCCCCGGTAGATCAGGGCCGAGTCCACACTGATAATCTCGAAAGGAAGCACTTTGCTGAGCGCAACCGCCAGGTCAGTTTTTCCGGAAGCGGTTGGCCCCATCAAAAACACAGCTGGAGGAAACAGCTTTTCCTTATGGATAGTCATAAGCACCAGACCATTAAAAAATCACATATTCTAAATCAAATACTTGGATTGTTACGAGTCAGAAGCGCCTTTTCCAAAAAATATTTTCAGAAGTCTACGCCAAAATGCATATTGCAATTGTACTTAATACTTCTGTTTCATTGCCAAAATCAATTTTACCTTTTAATGAATCACTTGCCATATCTCTAATAACCTTCCGAAACGCCTGTATGCTCTCCATATTCAGACCAGAACTGTCAACAAAACAAAAATACTGTAATAACTCAGAGTATTTGTATTTTTTCTTGCCTGTCTCTTGTGAAACATTTCGAATATGATGAGCCAACTTAGCCTCCGTAAAACCGTGATTCTTATCTTTAACTTCCTTCACCAATTCTTTTACAAGTTTGCCAGGCATGCGATTCTGATCTACCTTCATACTTCCATACTTATCTGGCCGTTTTTCCCTGCAGCTTATTTCTGCCACAAGACTTTCCAACATTTTTCGTCGTTGTTTTTTGGAAATAGCCCTGAAAAGAGTTAGCATTTTATCCCGCTCAAAAACTTGAGAATTCCAAACGAGTCCTTTACCTTCCCCCTCGTTGATCAACAATCTATGCCGACTCCTGGATTCGATAGAATTACTAAGAAACATCGCAAAATTTTTATGCGTTTCCGAAAGCCAGATCAATCTCTTCACATAAAGAATTAATTCAGTTTGAAAGAAATCGGACTTCAGATGACTTTCACTCAATCTTGTAAACATATCCTGAAGTCTATTAAGATTCTGAACCGGCCACTCATTTTCGGCTTCTAACTTAAAATGATAAATTAATTTCTCAGCCGGTGACATTCCCTCTAATTTGATCTGCTCGCACCAGTGATAAAGCCATTGCTGAATGGACCTGGATTGTGCTTTCAGCATCTCCCACTCTTCCTCCTTTTGCCCTGCCATTTCATTCATTTTACTGACCACCTGACGAACTGCCAACTCTCCGATATTTACGATCAATCCCGTCAATAACCTTCCAGGAGAATCAGGCATCCGTCTGGCAAATTCCATTAATAAATCTTTATTCGGAAAATACTCTTTTTCCACCAGGGAAGCGGTTTGCAGCCAGTAGAGAATAAAGGGAACCTCAGGATCATCGGACGTTAATGCTTCCTTAATTTTTTCAATTCCTTCCACTTCATCCTGATGCCCACCGATTCCAGTACAAAGTGCAACGCCCTGGTACAGTATTCTCTGACTATCCGACCAGATACAGGGGAGATGAATATAAAAGCAACACTGAACGTCAATAAGAGAATCCCTGATGGCTAAATACTCAGCAGACAGAACACGACAGCTCTGAACGGAAGCTGCGCCTGAAGATTTTTTAGCGACTGTTTGCTCATTCTTATTTGCCAGAGCCTTATCTTTCAGGACATCTTGTTTTTGATGAAGCACCCAATCCACCAATCGACATTGAGCCTGATTTCTACCTGTTTCCGCCTCCGGAATCAGAACCCCCGGGGTTATAATAATATTTTCATCATCACACCATGCCAGCATCATACCCAAATAATCCAATTTATATTTTTCAGACAGCCAGCAAGCATCTTTGATACGCCCGACTTCCACCAGCTTTAAACCTATTATTTCCAGTTGAGGCCTCTTAAATAAATTTAATTTTTTATTATTTTGCAGGTCCATAAATACTTGCTGATCAGCCCGCTCTGCTATTAGCAATGAATGAAAATAATATTCTTTGGATTCTTTATCAAACTTGACTACCTGATTCAAATATTCATCCGCTAATAACACACCGCTCTCATACCCCATCCATAATAGTTCAGATTGAATCTCAGGCATCTGTCTATGTTCAGATATTGATTTGAATACCTGTTCAGTGCAACCCCCCTCAACCGACAGCCTCATGCACTCAGCCAAATCCGCGACATCTGAAGTGGCTTCATCGTCCTCAGCCATTTGGTTAAACACTGCCCCCACCATTGCATCCTTAGCAAATCCGGTATTTTTGAAAATCGGAAGGCTGGCACGAAAAAGGCGGGAAATATCACAATTATCAGTTGTTCTTTTCACTAACTCTTTTGTCATCTGAAAGCTATTACCACTTATGGCAATAGAAACCTGTGATAAAAAACCAACTTTTGACTCCTCAAAAAATCTGGCAAGTACCTTTCCGCCTCTCAGGGCCATATCCGCCAGCAGGCGGTAATATTGTAATTCAGTCCTGATGATGCCTGTGTATGTGTTCCTCGGAGGCCGGTTGAGATTATTTCTCATTGACTCAAGCAGATTTAATATCATATTAAATTCAAGGTTTATATTTCCCCTAAAGTAACGTTGAAGCCCGGAAGCAATGATTGAGATGGAATTACAATACTCAGGTTTCGGATGTTTAAATCGCGCAAGAGAAATTTCCGCTAACGCCAAGTTATCAATTGAATCATCCGGTAATGAGCCTGCAATTTTTTCAACCTGCTCCATAAACTTTTCATCACTATCAATACGTCTTAGCTGACTTAAAAGATGGTGTTCTGTAAAACTTTTAAAATGGTCAAATAGCAGCTCACTTTCCGTTGGCAAACCTGTGACCTTTGAACTTTCTCCAAATGCTTTACCTGCCTGCTGAGGAGTCTGCATGGATTCCCCATACAAACTTTGAACAGTTACATGATCAGGATAATCAAGAAGACACTTTTCAGAATCGATATTGTATTCATTAACCTGATCTGATTCATACAGGTCTGCTTTTAATCTTTCAAGAGACTCAAGAACATTACTTAACCGACCCATTTCAATACTGTGTTTCATAGTAACCGCCAGGCCTTCATGCCAGCTAGACAATTCCTGGCACTGTTTTTCAAGAACACCAGCCATTATCATTTTAATTCTGTATGCGATTTTCAAACAACCATCAAACAAAGTAACTATACGTTCCTGGCCTAAGCAGAATTTAGACTCATTAATAAAACCAATTAAAAACTCGAACAGGTCAACATGAAAAGCCAAATCATTGTTGACATTTATTCTTTCCAAAAGTAACACCAGCTGTTTATATTTATAACTATCTCCTAATGGGTAACTTTCCTGAACAGCCAGCTTTAACAAAAGCCTGCTATCTTCACTAAGCACTTTTTTAACTACCATATAATCAGCCGGAAGCTCATATTCAGAAACATCCTTTATTTTTTGCTCACCCCAAATTTCCTGCCGAGAATAACCGCGAAGCATTTTTATGACTGACAAACTCTGAAGGAATTCCTTACAATCTTTTTTGCTCAAATCAAACAACTCGAGAGTTGCAGGAATAAATAATGGGTGATCTTTTGATTCATCAGAAAAAGCGTGATACCGATATGATTTCCGGATAAATTCAGCAAGACTTAACCCGTGAACAAAAGGCAGAAATCCAATCCCCCCATCAGATTTCCGCAAAAACAAATTAACGAGATCTGAAAACCCTTGATTTTCTGTTGGCAAAAAGCTTAATACTATCGACCAGTATACTGTTTTAATACTATCCTGTTTAAAAGCATCATCTATCTGGATGAGAGAAAAAGGTCTATTCATTATCACCTGAAAAGCATCTCTGAATATACCGATGACAGGATCTCTGGAAAAAACAAACTCATTCATTGTGTTAAGAAAAGCCTTGGAAGGACTCATCATTTCCTCTGAACCTGACTTCCTCCAGTTGTCTATAGTAAAGAAATACTTGGATTCATCATATAATTTATCGGCGACCACATCAGGATGACCGTAAATAATTGAGACAATTTTCGCCTTTTTTTTTGCCTTAGAAACATCTCTATCCTTTCTAAAGCCATCCATCTCATCCAGTACATATGAACACATAACCATTCTATGTGCCAGATCCCGTGGTAGTAAGAAGCAAGAACTATTTATCAGTCGATATACTATATTGAACTGACCTTTGGAATATTTTTCTTTGCATTCAGGGTCTAAGAAGTAGTCTAAACAAATATCAAATGCCGATGGCATCATGTCAACCATCAGGCCTCCTAACTTTTTAGAAAACCCTTCCACATTTTCCTTGCCATCGGAAAAATGATAACGACACAACCAATAGTCGTGAATAGCTTTCAGAACCGGTATTTTTGACAGCTCATTAATGAATTCCAATGCCCTTTCTGGATCAACCACACCAATACTTTTCTCAAAAAAAAGCATTGGCACCAGTGCCTTCACTTCAGGACGTTCATCCATTATCAACTTATTGGCCAGCTTATCACGAGTATTTACATCCTCCTTATCAATCACTTCCATTAACCAGTATATTATCTGTTCATAATCAGGCAGTGCCTTATTTTCTGCCGATACTTTTCTCCGGGGAAGCGTGGACATGAGCGTTAGTGCTTCACGAAGAGAAAAGAGCTGGTATTCCAGTACATCTTTCTTATCTCCAATTATCCGACAAAATAGCATCTCTTTAATCAGCAGCCTTTTGGCATTCTCGCACCCCGCATCTGCCGCTTTATAGTAACAAAAAAGCTGAAGATGACGAGACTCCGGAATAACCTTACCAACACGGCCTGCATTTTTTGCCACCGCATGCAGAAATCCCAAGTATTCAGTAATATCCTTAATCGTTGTCATAAATGACAATTGATAATTCGGCGAACCAGACTTCAGACACTCATCCAAGTGATATAAGCCAAACTGCACCCATAATAATTTTACGTAACGTTTAATATTCGCTGGGCAATCTGTACCTTCTAACGCTTCAAACAGTTCCTGACATTCTCTGGTAACATCCAGAAGCATTTTTTCACGGTCGCAAGAAGTATCATTAGTAGAAACTGATTCCCAGTGTTCAGCCTGATTTATTATCTCTAAAGATAAAAGTTTTTTACACAGCTGAAATTCCATTTTGCGAAGATCTTTTTTTGAGTATGTCGGACAATTATTAAAAATTTTCTGCCAATCATTCCCCGAGGTTCCGCTGGAGTTAACATCATCTCTCGAACATTGTCTCTGCTTAGCTGCTTCAGTTCGATCGCTGGCTGCTTCATCAGATGCGTCAACAATGAGGTTCCCGGTATTAATGTAAACAGAGCCGTTCCCGGGGCTTTCGAGGCCAGTTGTCCGCTCTCCTGTATCGACTTTTTCAATCTTATAATTATCTGCCTGCTTGTCAGGTGACCTTTTCGGCTCTTTACGGTTAACTATTAAGCCATCTACAGTCTGTCCCACAACCGGTGCCTTGCCGGGCGTCGATAACTGATCAATTGTGTCAGGTATTCCAGATAATGAACGACCAGTACCCTCCAAAATATAACTCCTTCCGGTTATTTTTTATATTTTCGGGTCAGGCCGGTTAAATCACGATCAACCGGTTCAACCGTCAAATGGGAAAGGGTAAAGGTAGTAGATGCTGAACAGGCTGGTTAAAAAATACTGACAACTGCGTGCTATTTCATCGTCCCCTCAAGAAAAGCTTATCCAGTTGATCCATGGTGAGCATGGTCCAGGTGGGACGGCCGTGGTTACATTGCCCACTGCGCTCAGTCTGCTCCATATCCCGCAACAGGGCATTCATCTCTTCGATGGACAACTTGCGATTAGCCCGAACAGAGCCATGACAGGCCATGGTGCCCAGTATTTCATTGATATGGGCTTCAATTCGATCACTGGTTCCATGCTGCATCAGATCTGAAAGCACATCTCTCAACAGCTTTTCTACATCAGCATTCTGCAGCATAACCGGTATCTGGCGCACCAACAGGGTTTCCGGCCCCATTCGTTCCAGTGTTAAGCCAAGGCGCGAAAAATAGTCACTGTGTTCTTCCGCACAATCTGCCTCTCGCTCACTGACCGATACGGATTTAGGCACCAGCAGAGGTTGGGCTCGAACCCCCTGCTCCTGATAAGACAGTTTC
The DNA here is from genome assembly GCF_031844845.1 of Endozoicomonas sp. GTDB lineage: Bacteria > Pseudomonadota > Gammaproteobacteria > Pseudomonadales > Endozoicomonadaceae > Endozoicomonas. The sequence goes on along the minus strand of NZ_JAVRMB020000007.1, from coordinate 30,529 downwards.
ATGCGCTCATAGGTAATCCGCTCATGGGCTGCATGCATATCCACCAGAATCATGCCCCGATCATTTTCCGAAAGAATATAAACCCCCTTCAGTTGAGCAATGGCATAACCCAGTGGTGGTGTCAGTGATTCATTCTCCGGGAGATTCTCAGGAAGCACCTGTGCAGAAAATGGCACAGCAGTCTCCTGAACGGTTTCGCCACCCACGGCCATCGCCATACTTTCACTGACCGGTTCTGCTGATGTTGCGTAGAGCTGGCTATAGGCTTCTATCTGTCGTTTAACCTGTCCCGGTGATGGCGTTTCCGGCAAAGAAGGTCGGCGATCACTGTAGCCGGAACCCGAGCTACCACCAGAATAACTTCCAGAGTTTGTCGGTGCAGCGGAGAGCCGGATGTTTTCCTGCCCCTGAAACTCACCGGCATCAATGCCGGAAGCCAGAGGTTGTGCCGGACTGGTCAGCGTCGCAGGAGGAAGCTGATCTTCCGGGCGAACTGCTCCAAGCGCACGATTCAGCGTACTGTATAGAAAGTTATGAACTGTTCTGCCATCTCGAAAACGGACTTCATGCTTGGTTGGATGAACATTCACATCCACCAGGGCAGGATCAAGTTCCAAATAGAGAACAAACGTCGGATGCCGTCCACTAAACAGCACATCACGGTAAGCCTGACGAACCGCATGGCCCACCAGTTTGTCTCGAACCACCCGGCCATTGACAAAGAAATACTGCAGGTCGGCACTGCTTCTGGAAAAGGTCGGTAATCCCACCCAGCCAAACAGTTTCAGGCCAGACGCTTCCACATCAATAATCACCGCATTTTCAATAAACTTTGGGCCACACAGGGCAGCGACTCTTCGATCTTTCTCTGCCTGGGTTAATGCCGGGCGCAGCTGATGGATGCTGCGCTGGTTGTGGCGAAGTACAAAGCCCACATCAAATCTGGACAACGCAAGCCGTTTAACGACTTCCTCAAGATGGGAAAACTCAGTTTTTTCAGTACGCAGGAATTTACGCCGGGCCGGGGTATTAAAGAACAGGTCTTTAACTTCAATGGTGGTGCCAATGGGATGGGGAGACGGCATCACCTGAACGTCCATATCCCGGCCTTCGACTCTGGCCAGCCAGCCTGAATCCTGACCTTCGACATTAGACGTCAGTGTAAGTCTTGAAACAGAGCTGATGGAAGCCAGTGCCTCACCACGAAAGCCCAGTGTGACCACCCCTTCCAGATCTTCAAGTTCGGAAATTTTACTGGTTGCATGACGGGAAAGGGCCATAGCCAGCTCATCTTTCGGGATTCCGTGACCATCATCACGGATACGAATCAGTTTGACGCCACCATTTTCCACTTCAACCGTCAGCCGCTTTGCACCGGCATCAATGCTGTTTTCCAGAAGTTCCTTCACGGCAGAAGCAGGACGTTCCACCACCTCACCGGCAGCAATCTGGTTAGCCAGTCGATTATCGAGGAGGCGGATGGGTTTCATAGCGTCTTTATTCTCAGTTGCTGAGGTCTTTTATAACCAGAATTTATCGGAAAAAGTAATGGCCGGGTAGCAAAAGCATGTTAGTAACTTGCCAGAATACCAGATGCTTGACAGAGCCATAAGTATTACAGTCAGGAATCCCACTTATTTCCTTTCCGGGCCTGGATCCAATAGAACACAAGCCCGCTTAGGAATTGTCCTTAAATAATTTCGACATTTTGAACTCGGTCTCCGTTCATCCTGAGCGGAGTCGAAGGATGACTGGCACGATACATAAGGCCGGAGGCACGCCCTTCGACAGGCTCTGGACGAACGGAGTTTAGAGGCTCAGAAATGTGGAAGTTATTCAGGGACTATTCCTTACCTCATACAGACAATAATAATGGTGATGTTCAGGCCCGCTTAAACGAAACGTCAGTATAGGAGAAACGGCAAATAAACTCCGACCCCATTGGGCTAACTGCTTTTAACTTGATAAATACACAATCTCCACCACAATACTCACCAGCATTCACCAACCATTTATTAAGCAAAAAAAAAAACGATAAACAGCTTTTAAATGATATGCCTACAAAGGTTTTCTTTAAAATGGTAGCAATATCGTCTGACAATCAACCATCAACTAAACAACAAACGTCATATAATCCCGGCGACAAAGGCAGAAATTTTTCAAAAAGCAACATCCCGAACCCTGAAAACAAAATACCCGGACCGGACCTAAATGCAACTTTCCGGGACAATCATAAGGAACCCCCTCCCCTCTCAGAAAGAATCATCCGGATTATTGATCATGGCTTGATGGGATGGGGAAAAATGACACCCTGCAATTTCGGCAGAACAGTATACAGGGTTCTTGAAGAATCACTGGCCACTGGCGTCCACAATTACGGGGTAACCGTGAACCATGCTGCTGCCACAATAACCGGTGCCGTGGGCTCTGCCCGGATAAGAGGCATAGATCCATGTTCTTTGCAAAATATAGGCATAACCAGCATACACCAGGCACCCGGGATAGTTTCCGCTGCCTGTGGCGAAGCATCGAACAATGCCAGCATTGCCAAAAACATAGCCTTCGCGGGCAATATTGCCGTTATCTTATATTCCCTTTACCCCGCCATTACCAGTGGTGACCCTCACTTCGCCACCAGCGTACTGACAGGGCTTTTAGCAAGCTATGGCGCTCACAGTCAGGTACACCATCATTTACATGAACTCTGCAAAAAACTGCCACAGCAATATCAGCCATTCCTCGAACCCTGGCTCCAGGCTTTTGGGCAAATTGGCGTCACTGCAAGCATGCCTGGCAACCCGGTCAAAGCGGCTGATCAACGCCCGACAATGAATACTGAAACAGCAGAACAGGCAGTTCCTTTCTCCACCCGGCTCCGCTTTACAGAACCTACAGAACCCGGCTCCCATTGTGATCAATCTGCCGGCATCGCCCCCAACAGGGGCTGGAGTTTTTTTCAACCGACAGCCGCAGCGGCAGCAGAAATACGTCATTATCTCTGGCGGGAAGTCAGTGCTTTTATGGCCGGAAATGCCGGGGCAACCTGCAGTAATGACAGGTGCCCCAAACCGGATAGCCATAATGTGACCACCTTTCCTGAAACACGGACGGCTGGATGGCTGGTTGCTGGCAAACCGGGGACGCAAAAACAGCAAACAGAGTGCCTTCGCTACCAGTCCTGTGCACCTGATGTAAGAAAGTTATCCGATAGCCCCTTTATCAGCATCAGCGAGACTGGAGACTTTGTACCTGCCATGGGGGTCTTGCAATGTGTACGTTCACTCAATAGCACCGGTAACAGCACTACTCAACATTCCCCAATAGAACAACTGGCCGGACAATCGTTCAATGGTACGGCCAGTAATAATCCTGCGAATTTCACCTGCCGGGAGCCCGTCACTTCTCCCACCCTTAACGCCGTGACGATGCCTGTGACACCGACAAACCGGATCCTGGCCATCACATTCTGTGAACAGCAGAAGGACTCAAAGGTCTATCTGTTTACTTATGACACTGAAACAAAAAACATGGCGATTGATATCGGCTTAAAAGGATTTACCCTCCATGATCAGGGGAACCCCATGGATATATTGACCGAGCGAATACGTGATACAGCCAATATGAATGCTCCCCGGAATGATACCGGTAAAAAAGCGTCTGCAACACTGGATAAAGGAAATCTTCGCCAGAAGCGGCAGTCCATTGGTTCACCTGCTTCAAACTCATCCACTGTTCGCTTTTCACCTGGCAATAGTACTGTTAGCGGTAAGGTTGAGGTGTTCCACAACGGTACATGGGGTCACATTGATTCCGGTGGTATCAGTAACCTTGAGGCTGGCATCATCTGCAGGCAAATGCAGTATCCCGCAGATCACGCGGTGGTAATTAATGATGATTCCCTGAACAGCACTGGCACTAATCTCAACATCATTATGGGCGACGTACACTGTCGCGGAAGTGAAAAGAAAATCCAGGATTGTCAGTATAAAGAGCCGGACGAACAAAACGGTAATCTGAATAACAATAAAGCGGTAGCTGTACGCTGCCAGCCTATTGGAATGAACCTTGGCTCTGTTAGACAAACGGGTATGATTACGTTTGTACCCGATCTACTTTTGAATGGTACAAGGGCAACCTTCCCACATGGTAGCATTGACAATAAAGGGGTCAGCGTACTCTGCCACGAACTCGGGCTCATCAGAGGCGGCAAAGTTTCAAGCCTCAACTGCTACCACTCGTGGGAGCATATGAGTGTTCAGGAAACCTTTCAATGCACCGGAGACGAAGAAAGCATTCTGGACTGTCCTAAAACTGAACTGACGCCCCATCAACGTCATGATCAGTCAGACTGTCTGATGGTGGAATGCCCCATCCAGGTTGATCTTCGGCTCCAGAAATGCAAAACAACGACTCCAGTCAAAAATGGCACGGCTGGCTGTCCGGAAGCGCGTATTATTTATCGCGAATGGGGAGCACTCCTCACTGGTACACCCAATGACAATGAAGCCAGCGTACTTTGCTACGCTTTGGGATACCCAAGAGACGGTGCCAGATTTGTCAACGCGCAATATCATGACAATCTCAACACAACCACCTATACAACAAGTCTTTCTGGCTGTAATGGTAGCGAAAAAGACATTACGGCCTGTAACCTTGTAATCTATGATGGATTCTCTGACCCCGGATATATTCAGGCAATCAACTGTCCCCCGGGCGTTCAGGTTTCAAAGGAATGCGGAGCAGGGCCCGATAATCAGTTTCTGGTAATGTGGTATGGCAACAGATGGCTATATATTGAAGGTAACGGCTTTGACAATAACGCCGCCAGTGCCGTCTGTCGTGGAATGGGCCTTTCCGGGGAGGGAGCAATTGCGCTACAACAAAACCTGTCATTTCCAGTCGTTAACTTCCTGGGCTGGCAGTATCTTCAGTGCCTCGGTAACGAAACCCACTTTTTGGATTGCGAACTCATCGGGCCGCAGATACATAATGGTATGAATATTAGCGCCGTCATGGTTATTTGCGAAAATCAGCGTATGAATAGCACGGTTACCGGGGCAACCTGCCAGATCACCACAACTCCCGCCCCCTCTACCACTCAGCCAGCCTCACCAATCCGGACAGAGACAACAACTCCGGATTCAATGCCAAACGATGACAACACAGTAATTGTAATATGCTCCCTGGCTGGATTGACAGGATTGACAGGATTGACATGCATCCCCTGCTGCCTTAATGCCAGAAAACTAAGAGAGCTGGACCCTGATTCATCCCCCTGCCAGTTCCTCGTCAACACCATAGGTATTACACGCAAGACACCCCTTTATTTTTATACTCGATACGAACACCTTACTGAAAGCACAGATGGGCTCGACACAGACGATAATCCAGACCAGTTATTTATGACGACAGCAGTGTAAACGCAGAGCTATGGTAACAGCCTGTTCCGGATTAATTTGGAATCACCAGTATCTGGCCAACACGAATATTATTAGCGCTGGATAGCCGATTAACACGCTTAAGGTCATTCATGTTGATATCAAACTGATTGGCGATCTCAGATAACGTATCCCCAGCCTTGATCTGATACCGTGAAGGCCGGGTAACAAGTGTACCCTCATGTTTCCACTTGGCAATGTGCGTATCCGGCGGAGGTTTTTGATAGAACCAGCTTGTTGCCCCGCTGAAGATCGCCTTCGCCATGGCTTTCTGATGACTGCGGCTCTTCAACTTTCTGGCCTCTTCCGGATTGGTGATAAATCCGGTTTCCACCAGAATCGAGGGAATATCCGGCGACTTCAGCACCATAAAGCCCGCCTGTTCGACGTTCTTTTTATGGAGTCGGTTGACTCCCCCCATATTGCCAAGCACCTTGTTGCCCACTTCAAGACTGGAAGAGAGTGTTGAGGTCATGGACAGGTCCAGCAAAACTCCCGCCAGAACATCATCTTTATCATTCAGGGAAATACCGCCCTCCCCGCCAATCTGGTCTGCTGCATTCTCCTTTTGCGCCAGCCAGCGGGCGGTTTCCGAGGTAGCACCTCTACGTGACAGGGCATACACGGAAGCTCCTCTGGCACGTCGATCCTTAAAACCATCCGCATGAATAGAGATAAACAGATCGGCGTTATTCTCTCTGGCAATCTGGGTACGGCGACGCAGGTCAACATAGTAGTCGCCAGTCCGCACCAGCACTGGTTTAAACCCTTTTGTACGATTCAATAATGCCGCCAGTTCTTTGGCAATCGCCAGCGTTACGTGCTTCTCATAACCACCGCCATAAGCAATGGCTCCCGGGTCTTCACCACCATGGCCGGCATCAATCGCCACCACAATATTCCGAAAACCAACGGGTTTCTGTTTTACCACCGGCTTTGGTTTTCTGCCCTCATCATCAAACAGGTCAACCACCAGACGGTGACCATAAGTGGCATTAGGCTTTAACAGAAAGCTTTCACTGGCCACTTTTTCGCTGAGGTCCAGTACAATACGCAGGTCATTCTGATTGCGGGAACCATGCCGGATTTTTTGAATCGGCGTCCCTTTCAGCTGCAAGCCATTGAACGAACCGCTGAGCCTTGCGCCATCGACATCAATAACCAGTCGGCTGGGATTACTCAGATGGAACTTGTTATGTTCAACCGCGTCGGAAACATCAAACACCAGTCGTGTTTTATCCGGCGAGCGCCAGAGCCTGACATTTTTAATCAGTTTATAGACTGCTTCAGCGACCTGAACCTTGAGGACCGACAGTCCCACCATCAGAATACCCAGCTGTTTTACCAGACGCCTTCTGCCATCTGCAAAAGCCGGTTCGACAACCCCTTTTTTTACCCGCCCTTCCTGAGAGAGTATGGAGGTTTTCTTACCAGTCATTTTTGCTGATAATGCTGTCAGAATTCGGTGAACAGTCCCTGTTCTCTGGCTCATCCACCCTCCTGCAGCGATCTGATTTTATTCAGCGCTTTTTTCCCTGCTTCAGTACCAGCGATGATTGTCGCTTTCCTTCCAGGTAAGTCGTAGTCAAAAGTAATATCCAGATCGGCTTCCGGCAACTCTCCCTGCCCACGGGACGGCCATTCAACCAGACAAAGTGCCACCTCATTGAAATAGTCCCGGCCACCGATAAATTCCAATTCTTCCGGATCGGCAAGACGATAGAGATCAAAGTGATAGACCTTGTGGCCATTCACCTCATAAGGCTCGACCAGTGTATAGGTTGGGCTTTTCACGGCGCCCTGGTGCCCAAGATATCTAAGTACACCTCGACTGAATGTGGTTTTACCCGCCCCCAGGTCACCATGCAGAAAGACAATACCCTTGCCTCCCAGGGCTTCTGCCAGATATCCCCCCAGCGCCACCATGGCTTCTTCATTTTCTATCAGCAGTTCATATCTGCCTTGCATAAGCTTTTTCCATAACAGCCATTCTCGGATAAAACCTAAAACCGAAAACCGTCTGCTAATTAACCAATGATAAAATTCAGTCGTTGTCTGATGACCGGAATCAGTTCGGTCGCCCGTAAACCCGTTTCTCCCTGACCGGCAACCACCTCATCCGCCGCCGAGGCATGCAGCCAGGCTGCCATTTGGGCTGCCTTGAAAGGTTCCAGCCCCTGCGCGAGCAGTGCACCAATAACACCGCTGAGCACATCCCCCATCCCTGCCACTGCCATACCGGGGTTTCCCTCGGAGCATAATGCCGTATTCTGGCCATCAAAAATCAGGGTGCCCGCCCCTTTTAATAACAGGGTGATATCCGGCAGACTTTCGGTCATCGTCGTTAATTGTCCATGACCGTCAGCCAGTGCAGCAAACCGATTCTGCTGAATCGTCGGTATATCCTGCCCGGACAAGCGGGCCAGTTCACCAGAATGGGGCGTGAAAATAATCGGAGACTTTCGCCCATTTAGCAATTGTGGATGATCCGATAAAAGATTCAGGGCATCAGCATCAAGCACCAGCGAACACTCAGCAGCCAGCGCATCCTTTAACAGTTTTAATGCCCAATCATCCCTGCCCAGACCGGGTCCGATAACAATAACATTCTTTCCCTCAGCAAGAGAGCCAAGACCCGACTGGCTTTCCACCGAAGTCCCCATCACCTCAGGGCAACGAACGGCCAGCGCGGTAAGGTGCTGCTTGCGTGTTACTACCGTGACACGACCTGCGCCACAGTGGATGGCAGATTCAGCCGCCATGATAATCGCTCCGGGCATCCCCTTGTTACCACCGATCAGCAGCACATGGCCAAAATCCCCTTTATGAGCCGCCCGGCTTCTTGGCGCAAGCCAGCCCTGAAACTGCCCTGGTGTGATTCGCTGGCAATGGGAAGGAACCGATTGATAAACCGCTTCCGGCATCCTGAGATGGTTAAATATCAGCTCACCACAATACTCAGGGCCCTGCCCCGTTAATAATCCCTGCTTCAAACCAATAAAGGAAACCGTGAGTGTGGCTTTAACCGCACTGCCCAATGGCACCCCCGTATCGGCACAGAGGCCGGAAGGGAGATCCACTGCACACACCGGGGTTTCAGTGTGATTAAGCCGCTTTATGGCTTCTTCATAATGTCCACGAACGTTCCCGGACAGACCCGTTCCCAACATGGCATCCACAACCACATCCGCAGACAATGGCTCCCTGCCATCGTAAGTCCGAACCACAACACCAGCATCGGAACAAGTCTGCCAGGCGGTCAGAGCATCCCCGGCCAGCCGGGCAGGATCCTTAAAGGCGAGCACCGAAACGCTCAGGCCTTGCTCTTTTGCCAGTTTGGCCACCAGGTAACCATCGCCGCCATTGTTACCGGCGCCACAAAGTACCAGCAGGGTCTTTGCCTCTGGCCAGCGACGAATAATAGCCGCCAACACTGCCCGGGCCGCACGGTTCATCAGTTCAAAACCGGGGATGCCCTCCCGGTGGATGGCCACATGATCCAGCTGCCGAACCTGATCGGCTGTGTAGAGAGACTCTGGTAAGCTCTTATTCATAAGCATGCTCGCGATGATACAATACCAACCGCTAATTAAACGCCCAGCGACGGGGACGACAAGTTTTGGGACTATCCTTAAATAACTTCCCCATTTCAACGAACATTGTCCGAAAAAGCCGGGTTCGCTTATGCTTTTGCGGACAACGGGCAGCGGGTAACGGACAACGGCCTTCAACAAACTATGCCAAAAGAGTTAATCCAATTCAGTGCCTGAACAGTCATCTTTACAATCCACTTTAACCACATTGACGGACTCATCGCCAGTGCCGGACATGGAAAGCCTGGTCAAAAAAATACGCATCTGGGCCAGAGAGCTTGGCTTTCAGGACATCGGGATCACTGAAGCAAAAATCCCGGACAGCGATATTCAGCACCTGGAAGACTGGCTGGAAAATGGTTACCAGGGTGATATGGCCTATATGACGCACCATAAGGACCTGCGGGCTCACCCGGAGCAACTGCACCCCGGGTCACTGCGGATTATCTCGGCTCGTATGGATTACCTGCCTGCTGATACACAAACCGTTAAATTACTGAACGAGCCTGAAAAAGCCTATATTTCCCGATATGCCCTGGGCCGTGATTATCACAAGCTGATTCGAAAACGACTCACCCAGCTCGGCAAACAGATCGAAGCAGAAGTCGGCAACCATGGCTATCGCGCCTTTGTGGACAGCGCACCGGTGATGGAACGCCCATTGGCTCAACAGGCCGGGTTAGGCTGGATGGGAAAGCACTCCCTGATACTGAACCGTCAGGCAGGTTCATTTTTCTTCCTTGGTGAACTGTTCACCAACCTGCCACTGCCTGTGGATAAACCCTACGAAAACAACCATTGCGGCCGCTGCACCTCCTGCATGGACAAGTGCCCTACCCAGGCGATTGTTGCCCCTTATCAGGTGGATGCCCGTCGCTGCATTTCTTACCTGACCATTGAAAACAAAGGCTCCATTCCTGAAGAACTGCGCCCGCTGATGGGGAATCGTATCTATGGCTGTGATGACTGCCAGCTGGCCTGCCCCTGGAACCGTTTTGCCAAACCCACTCAGGAAAGCGACTTCCAGCCACGTCATCATCTGGACTCCAGCGACCTGATTGATCTGTTCAACTGGAGTGAAGAGCAGTTTCTGGAGCGAACAGCCGGTTCCCCGATCCGCAGGGCCGGTTATGAAAGCTGGTTGCGGAATATTGCTGTTGCACTGGGGAATGCCCCCACCAGCGAAGCTATTATTTCAGCCCTGCAGGGGCGCATGAACTATCCATCAGAACTGGTAAGAGAGCATATCACCTGGGCATTAAAGCAGCATATTTATTCAAACGAAGAGTAAGAGGGAAACTATCAACTAACTCTGTAGCCTAAAGAATCACGAAATTTTATTTTTTATTATTTTTCAATAACCATTCTGTATACGCGATACCAGCATGGGAAGAATATATGCTCAAAGATTATCTGGACATCAGTACACAGACTGACCTTTCTTTACCCATAAAAATGCTTACTGCCGATGAACTTTGTGCATGTATTCAAGCATCCTGGAATGGCCGAAATGTAGCAACCTCCGGCAGGCACGTTTCACAACAGGACACAGAGCAAACCAATTCTATTGAAGAGCCCTGCTCAACACCGCAGCCAAACCAATCTAAATTCCATCAAAAAGTCACGCTCCCAGGCAACAAAGTGGACACGACAACTGAAGCACAAAAAACTCTGATCCCTGAGCATACCAATCTTGTTTCAGGTCACCCCCCTTTAACCAGCATTGAGCCACTACCGGAGGATGAAGCCATCATCAGGGAGAAGCAAAACCGCAGAGAAAGACGACTTGCCAGTCTGGAAAAGTTTAAGAAGGAAAATGGCGGCAAACCGAGTGATGACAAACTCATAGAATGGCAATTCAAACAAAAGGAAGAGCACCGTTTTTTTGGAAAAATCGCCGAATACTGTCCAAAAAAAGGAGTTGGTTTCATTGAGATGAGGGTTAGAAAAAAGAGCTCCTACCTCTATAAAGTGGCCTTCAATTACCAAGACGTTGAAGAGCACAGAACAAGTCAAGACCCTTTAAAACCGGGACAACTCCTTCTTTTCAACCTGAAATGTGATCTATCAGAGCCCTCTTCAACCAGAACAATGCAAGCTATTTTGATTAGCGCCTCTTATGACTCGGCACAGTCATTTTGATGGCTCTTTTGATAAACAGGGATTCCCGCAAGCATTACAGTTGCCTGACCAGCTCATACATTGAGCCGATCAGAAATTGATACCGGTTTATCTCGGCAAACCAAAGCGCGGCAAAGACAAATCTTTATAAAGTGCCAGCAGCCTTAAAACCAATACAGTAATCATGGCAATAACCGTAGTCACATCGCTGTTATTGATAACCGGGTCCAGAAGTACAAATACCACTCCACCCAGCATCGCAGCAGACGCATAGATTTCTTTTCTCAACACCATAGGCACTTCACCGGCCAGTATATCCCGGATAGCGCCACCACCACAGCCGGTTAATACGCCCATCATAATAGCGACCATCGGATCGAAACCAGACGACAGTGATTTGGTCACACCGATCACCACAAAAACAGCCAGCCCCAGGGCATCAGAAACCTGAAGTATCCATTTACTCCGCTCGTGCCACTGACGAACCATAATGGCAAACAGGGTGGTCGCAAGGATCACCTGCAAATAGAGCGTATCGGTTATCCAGAACACGGGGGTCGATGAGAGCAAAACATCCCTGATGGTGCCACCCCCAACAGCGGTGACAAAAGCAAGCACCATTGCGCCAAACAAATCCATGTCTTTACGGCAAGCGATCCAAACACCACTAATCGCAAAAACCGCAGTACCAAACAGGTCAAGTATATAGAGCAGCATCTATGAATCTACGGAAAAAAGTCATTGGAAGCTGTTATTATAAATTCGTCTAACACTGCCAGATATAGTCATATACCTGTATTCGCTCCAAATTAATTCGGGCTGATAATCTTCTGCCTGCCCGACTGGAAGCAGAGGACGTCACGCATGGTTTCACTGAAATTGACCGGTGACAAGGTTGGGTCGAGTGAATGCGAGCCCCAACACAAACCCTCAACAGCAAACAAACAACCCGCAAAAAAACGGGCCCGGCAATTCAGACTGTAAATATTTAACTGTTGTTTATGGGGGGCGAGATTTGTTGGGGCTCGCTCCGCTCGACCCGACCCAACCTAACTGTCATATCCATTGAAATCATGCACCAGGCTGCCAGTCTTCTTACAGGATCACTGGCAATGGCTTAACAAGCTTAATAGTCTCTGGCGACATTTCCGCGCCCCATGCCATTACCTCGACCCCTGCTTCAAGAGCTTTTTGCAGCTCTTCTGCGTAAACCGGATCAATCTCTTTTGCGACAGATACCTGATCAATGCCGGTATGTTGAACACAGAAAAACAATACCGCTCTGCTACCACCAGCAACCATCTGCGCCAGCTCACGCAGGTGTTTTGTGCCCCGGCTGGTTACCGCATCCGGAAACAGGCCAAGTCCATCCCCCATCGCCAGCGTGACGCTTTTTACTTCCACATAACAGTCTGACAGTCCTTCCTGTTGAAGCAACAGATCGATACGACTGTTCTCTTCGCCATAACGCACTTCACGCCGGATATTCTGATAACCGGAAAGCTCAGGCACCTTACCTGACATCAGCAGTTCCTCCACCAGAGCATTGGCTCGCCCGGTATTCAGTCCCGCCCGGGTTATACGCTCTTCGCCGTTAAACACCACCGGAATCTCGGCCTGCTCCCAGGTACAGGGATATTTTCTTTTGGGATTTCCGGAATCTGAATACCATACCCGGTAACCGGGGTAGAGGCAGTTTTTCATGGAGCCGGTGTTAGGGCAGTGCAGGGTAATTTGTGAGCCATCTGCCAGCTCAACATCCGCCATAAATCGTTTGTATCTTCTTAGAAAACGAGCCTCTGAGAGGCGACTATCGTATTTCATTACTTAGCCTAATTACTTAAATTCATTAATTTACTTGTTTATATTCTAAACTAGAATTTTAAGATAACCGTTGATAATTTCTGCATCAGCAGGGCTGATAAGCCCTCAGAATCGGGTGGATAGCCGATAGAGAGCATAATATCAGTTGACCTGAGCACCGGTTTTAGTCAATGTCAGAAAGCGGATGATATTTTTTTATGGCGTCTTGCCATGGGTTTTGGTAGTTTCTCCGCTTCTTTAAGGAAGGCAAGAGACAAGTGTCAGGAGCTTTTGTTCTCGCTAGGCACCCATGGTGTTGACCTTGGCTTTCAGGGAGCCGGCTAACCGGCAGAAACAGAGGGATCGCAGAGGCGGCTTTCAACAAGCTGAAGCGAACATCTCTAAATGGAGAGATCCAGGATTGTTGTTCCCCTGGCTCATGAATAGAAGGTGGTGAGGCTGTAATCATGTCAGCACAGAAAAACGCGGATACAGGCAATCTGCTCAAATCATTTACTCCCTACCTGGAAAAGGCAGGGGAAGAGTATATGAATGAGCCACAGGTTGCTCACTTCACCAAGATCCTGCTGAACTGGAAGCGGGAATTGATGGAAGAAGTGGATCGTACAGTGAACCATATGCAGGATGATGCCGCGAACTTCCCGGACCCTGCTGATCGCGCCAGTCAGGAAGAAGAGTTCAGTCTTGAACTGAGAACCCGTGACCGCGAGCGTAAACTAATCAGGAAAATCGACAGTACTCTGACCCGAATCGAAGAAGATGATTATGGTTTCTGCGATAGTTGTGGTGTAGAAATCGGCATTCGTCGTCTGGAAGCCAGGCCAACAGCCACACTTTGCATTGACTGCAAAACACTGGCTGAGATCAAGGAAAGACAGCTGGGTAAATGATCCAGCCCGTTGTCCGCTTCCCGTTGTCCGTAAAAGCGTAAGCCTACCCGGCCTTTTCGGGGAGCGGGCGTCGAACAACGGATAGCGGACAACGTTCATATCATTCCCCATGGGCGACACACTGAGCACCCCTATCTACAACAAACCCTACATCGGACGTTTTGCTCCCTCCCCATCCGGCCCCCTGCACTTTGGCTCACTGGTTGCCGCTCTGGCAAGCTATCTGGATGCCCGTGTCCATCAAGGAAAATGGCTGGTACGTATGGAGGATATTGACCCCCCAAGAGAGCAGCCAGGTGCTGCAGACCTCATCCTTAATACACTGGAAGCCTATGGCCTGCAATGGGATGGCAGTGTACTTTTTCAAAGTAACCGCAGCGAAGCCTACGATGAAACACTGAATAAACTGCTGCGTGAAAAGAAACTTTACCCCTGTACCTGCACCCGCAAACGACTTGCCGGACTGAATGGCGTCTATCCGGGTTATTGTCGAAAGCGCCACGACATCCCCAACCAACCCCATGGACTGAGACTTCTGTGTAACGATAAAATCATTCAGTTCCGGGATCGTATTCAAGGTGAGCAGTCGTTTGATTTAAGCGCTCTTGGCGACTTTATTCTCAAACGGAAGGATGGCCTGTATGCCTATCAGCTGGCCGTCTGCGTTGACGATCACTTTCAGGGGATCACTCATATCGTCAGAGGTGTAGACCTTCTGGACTCAACTCCCCGACAGCTTTATCTGCAGAGTCAGCTGGACTATCCACATCCGGACCATGCCCATATTCCAGTCATTACCCAAAGTAGCGGCAACAAACTCAGTAAACAGAATCATGCGCCTGCCATCCCCCTGGACAACCCTCGCCCAATACTCATCAGGGCATTCGCTGCACTGGGCCTTCAACCGAAGTCTGACCTTATGATGAGTTCAGTTGAGGAGATCCTGAACTGGGGTATTCAGAACTGGTCTTTTACGAACATTCGAGGCAAGCAGGAGATATTACAGGACAGTTGAAAAAAAACACAACGAACACAGCAAGCCTTGCCATACTCGCTGTGTGCGGGTCTTTAGGTCGCAATAATGCAATCATTTCTCTGCTTTCAAAGTAATGCATTGTGTTTGGGACTTGCATAAAGGCAGCTTGAGCCTTGGATCATAACAACGAATGTTGCGCTCGTTGCGGTTTGAATCAAGAGCCTACCCCTGACCCGCTGAACATGTTATACATGATTGAATAAAGTGTGAATAAAATGCATCCAGTACCTCGTGGTATCTGGAGATGGGTCCGAAAAAGATGTGTTCAAGGAGCGAATATGTCGATAGTCCTCAAAGCAGCTCTTGTAGCTGCTCTTTCCTTTTTCTCTTTCAACCTGATGGCCAATACGTTGGCTTTTGCCTCTCCGGGCATAGTTTCTGACAGCCCTGCTGCAGAAAGTTCTGATTTCTGCAATGCAGCCAGACGAACCCGGGAACAAATTATCCGTCAGGAGCCTTCTATAAGCACTAAAGCACCAGTCCATACAGAAAACATTTCATCCTGTTTTACACCGGATGAAAACCTGATCTTTGTTGCGACCCTTGAAGCGCAAAGAGTGCTTGGACCTAATGCCTCCTGGTATGAAGAACTCAGCCGGGATATTAAAAATCGGGTTACCGAAGCCTGTGGCATTATGGGTTATGAAAACGGCGACATCAGCCGTGCCTACGACCATTGCCTGGAAAGCCGCTATGAAGAGTTGATGAGCCCATACGAGGAAAAATACGCCAAAGAGTCCACCAAATACCTGCGTAAACGTCAGCAGGTAGCTGATAGTATGGTAGTACGATGTGATGCATCACTGAGCGTGAAGCGCAATCGCCTGCCCAGAGATATGCGTTTTCCTGTGGCCTGGTATAACTCTGACAGTCAGTCTGTACCCAGCTGGTTGCTGGAAGAAAAAATAGATGACGACCAGTGGCTGGAAAAAATAGGCAAACTAAAACTCAATAACATTATGGAAGATGTTCTGGGCAGCGACTGTCCGGGAGAAATGATCTACTGGGTAACGTACGATTCGCCCGGGTTATAACTTGTTAAGACCGTTGCCCGCTACCCGCATAAGCGCAAGCGGGTCCGGCTTTTTCGGGTAGCGTTCGTTGCCATGTAGCCGTTATTTAAAAACCGTTCCCCAAGACTGTCACAGGTGCTCAAATAAGTAGTCAGGAGCCCACAACATTGAATACGTTTATTGCCATTTCGACGCCTCCACAGACACACAACCTTCCTGATGCCCGCCTGCTTTTCTGGCCTGAGATAGCACCCGAAGCCACCTGCCATCAGCTCTACTCAGAACTACGCTCTACATTACCCTGGCAGCAGGACCATATAACACTTTATGGTAAAACCCTTGCTATTCCCAGGCTTCAGGTATGGATGGGAGACTCTGATGCAAACTACCAATATTCCGGACTGACACTATCCCCACATCCGTGGAACCCGACGATAATTTCTATTAAACAACAGATTGAAGCTATATGTGGCCATCGTTTTAACTCCGTTCTGATCAACCTCTATCGAGACGGTCAGGACAGTAATGGCTGGCACAGTGACGATGAACCTGAACTGGGAGAGAACCCGGTTATCGCATCATTCAGTCTGGGGGCAACACGACGATTTCGACTTCGTCATAAATACAGAAAAGACCTGACACCTTACACTTGTGACCTGATTTCAGGGTCTTTACTGGTAATGGCGGGGAGCACCCAAAAATACTGGCAACACTGCCTGACAAAAACAGCAAGACCAGTAGAACCCAGAATCAATCTGACCTTCCGACAGACGCTAACTCTTTAACGATAAAGAAAAAACCACAACATTTTTGCGGTTTATCCATATAACCATTACCATGACTGCCCAACCGCGAAACTGTACCGACGTAATATGTATATCTACCGTCTCGTTCTGCTTCTGGTGATAGGTATTTACCTTTTTTCTCCCGCCATCATGGGGTGGTGGATTACGTTTGGTGAGCAGTGGTACCAACCCTGGATTCTCTGGTTCATTCTGATCGTTGCGGGCTTTGTCCTCCAGATTCGGGGTAACGCTGATGAACTTTGAACTGGAAGAGCTTATTCTGGTCAGTGTCGTCTATCTCAGCGTACTGTTTCTCTGTGCCTGGGCTACGGATCGCGGAATTATTCCGAAAAAGATCGTTCATCACCCTGTTACCTACGTTCTGTCGCTTGGTATTTATGCCAGTAGCTGGGCCTACTACGGCAGCATTGGCGTAGCCAACGACGATGGCTATGTATTTCTTGGATTCTACTTTGGCCTCAGCGGCGCTTTTTTATTAGCACCGGTATTATTGATACCGATTTTAAAAATCACCTCAACCTACCAGCTCAGTTCTCTGGCCGATGTCCTGGCATTTCGCTTTCGCAGTCCCGTTGCCGGGACGCTCAGTACACTGCTCTTGCTGTTTATCAGCTTTCCCCTGCTGGCTTTGCAAATTCAGGCAGTGGCCGACAGTGTCCATCTATTAAGTGAGGAGTCGTCTCCGGAAACACTGGCTTTTGGTTTTTGCATCATGGTCACACTGCTCTCCATTATGTTTGGCACCCGTCACCTGGCCAGTCGCCATCAGCATGACGGGCTGGTAGTCGCCATCGCCTTTGAGTCTTTGCTCAAACTGCTCATCATGGCTCTGCTGGGTATCGTGGTCATCTTCCAGATCTTTGACGGATTACCGGGCCTGAATAGCTGGCTGGAAGATAATTCCGAAGTGATCATCGGCATGAACTCCCACCTGGACGATGGCCCCTGGCGTACCACCCTGCTGATGTTCTTTGCTTCTGCCGTGGTGATGCCCCATATGTTCCATATGACGTTCGCTGAAAACCGCAATATGAAAGCCCTGTTGACCGCCAGCTGGGGACTGCCATTCTTTCTTTTACTGCTGAGCATCTCAACGCCATTAATTCTCTGGGCTGGCTTAAAAATCGACAACCAATACCCACCGGAATACTTTCCCCTGGCCATCGGTCAGGCATTAGACAGTCGATGGTTGACCATTATCGCCTATATCGGCGGCCTGTCGGCCGCCAGCGGCCTGTTTATCGTAACCTCACTGTCACTCTCTTCTATGCTGCTTAACCACGTTATTCTGCCCCTGCACCAGAGCAAAGAACCCGTACAGGTCCAGAAGAATATTTACCGCTGGCTGACCAATGTTAAACGGCTGCTCATTACCTCACTCATTCTCGCCTCTTATGGTTTTTACCGGCTACTCCATAATGAAGTGGATATGTACAGCCTCAGCATTGTCGCCTATGTAGGCGCTCTGCAACTGCTGCCGGGAACCCTGGCTACCCTGTATATTGGTAAGGCAAATCATAAAGGGCTAATTCTGGGTATTCTGTCAGGAACCACTGTCTGGTTCTTTACCCTGATGCTGCCTTTGACCATGGGGCTTGAGATTTTCCCTATTCGTAGCGTCAACTTTGGCACCATTACCAACGATGGCTGGTACATTGCTGCGACCTCATCTTTGCTCGTGAATGTTCTGGTGTTTTATCTGATCTCCAGCTTTACCAGAATGTCTGACGAAGAGAGCAATGCTGCTGCCGCCTGTCTTGTTCGGGAAGTAAGTCAACAGCCGTACAAAATCCCCAAAGCCCGCTCCTCTTATGAATTTCAGGAAATGCTCAGTGCGCCACTTGGTCCGGTTGCCGCTCAAACAGAGATCAATAAAGCACTGACCGATTTGAACATGCGACCGGACGATAACCGGCCGCATTCACTGAGACGGCTCAGGGATCGCATTGAAAAAAACCTGTCCGGGCTCATGGGACCGACCGTTGCCCACGAAATTGTTGATTCTTTTCTACCGCTGGATGTTGAAAATGATTATGTACCTAAAGACATCCATTTTATGGAATCACGATTGGAAGCCTATCATTCAAAACTAACGGGGCTTGCTGGTGAGCTTGATAGCCTCAGACGGTATCACAGAGATACCCTGAACAGCCTGCCAATGGCTGTCTGTTCAATTGATTCTTCTATTGAGAGCGCCGCAACTGATCCATTAAACAGCCTTAGTGAGGTTATGCTGTGGAATCAGGCAATGACGGAATTGACCGGTATTGCTGCCGAAGATGTCCTGGGTATGCCCCTGAAAACCATCCCTGCGCCCTGGAACCAGATCCTGAGTGATTTTATTCATCTTCCAGAAAACCACCTGACCAAACACCGTATCGAAATGGCGGGTGCCATCCACTATTTCAGCCTCCACAAAGCATCAATACAGGCACCAGTTTCCGGTACTGGTGGTAACCAGGTGATGCTACTTGAAGACCAGACTGAAACCCAAATGCTGGAAGAGCAGCTGTTCCATAGTGAACGACTGGCGTCTATTGGTCAGCTGGCAGCAGGAGTGGCCCATGAAATTGGCAACCCGATTACCGGTATTGACTGCCTTGCCCAGGAAATGAGCGCCCTTTCATCGGACCCGGATATCCAGCACAGTTCCCGTCAGATACTGGAGCAGACCAAAAGGGTGAGTCGTATTGTGCAAACCCTCGTATCCTATGCCCATAGTGGACAAAATGGCGGACAGCAACGGCGGGATGATAACGGGTCACTGTCCACAGAGCCGGTAGAAATTTACAGTACGATTCAGGAAGCCATTAGCCTGTTGCAATTGAACCATAAGAACAGCAACATCCTATTCCGTAATTTATCTTCTGACGGCCTTTGTATCAGCGGTAATCGTCAAAAATTACAACAGGTGTTTATCAATCTGCTGAAAAATGCAGCCGATGCCTCAGAGGTTGCCAGTGATTCTGAAAGCATTGTTTCAGTCAGTACCACCGCCAACCAGCACACAGTGACCATCTGTGTAGAAGATCAGGGACACGGCATTCCCAAAACAATACAGGAAAAACTGTTTGAGCCATTTTTCACCACAAAAGAGGCCGGTAAAGGCACAGGCCTGGGTCTGGCACTGACCTGGAATATTATCGAAGAACACTTTGGCAGTATTCAGGTGGTTAGTCCGCTGGACCCGGTGACAGGACGAGGATCCTGTTTCATCATCTCGCTGCCACGCCATGAGTCGGAATCCGTCACGGACTCGAAGGTTACGGATTCCAGCATAGCGGAGCAGCCTTTGGAATTTCAGAGGGATATGACATGAGTCAGGGTCAGATACTAATCGTCGAAGATGAAGAGATTATCAGGGCATCATTGCGGCGTTTACTGGAACGACAAGGGTATGTGGTTACCGAGGCAGGCTCCGTTCATGAGGCAGAAGTACAACTTCAACAACAGGCTGCGTCACAGAATAAATATTCACTGATCATCAGTGACCTGAGGCTTCCCGGCAAGCCGGGTACTGAAATGATTAATCTGGCGAACGGTATTCCCGTACTGATCATGACCAGCTACGCCAGCCTGAATTCGGCGGTGTCCTCCATGAAGCAAGGGGCTGTGGATTATATTGCCAAACCATTCGACCATGCAGAAATGCTGCAGAGAGTTGCTGAAGCGATAAAAAAACAATCGTCATCAAAGGTTACCGCTGAATCGGAAGTTGCTGCCAGTACCGATAAAGAGAAACGGCCTGGCAAGGGATTCAATGGTATTTTAGGGCAGTGTGATGGTATGCAACTACTGTTCCGACAAATCACAAAAGTAGCGCCTACGGATGCCACTGTATTGATTCAGGGAGAATCCGGAACCGGTAAGGAACTGGTGGCCCAAGCCCTGCACGAGAACAGTCGACGCATCAATGGCCCGATGATTTGTGTCAACTGCGCAGCGATTCCGGAATCACTGATAGAGTCTGAGCTGTTTGGTCACGAAAAAGGCTCATTTACCGGAGCCACTTCAGCCCGTACCGGCCTGATTGAGGCGGCCAATGGCGGAACCCTGTTTCTGGATGAAATTGGTGAGCTGCCCCTGGAAGCACAGGCCCGGCTTCTTCGTGTCCTGCAAGAAGGTGAAATTCGTCGTGTTGGCTCCGTACAGTCCCTGTCAGTTGATGTTCGCCTGATTGCCGCCACCCACAGAAACCTCAAACAGCTTGCTTCGCAGAATGAATTTCGTGAGGACCTTTATTACCGACTGAAAGTGATTGAGTTACGTATCCCTCCGCTCAGGGAAAGAGGCAATGATATTTTGATGCTGGCAGAAAAACTGCTGGCCAAAACCTGTAAAAAAATGGGATTGGAACTTTTCTCCCTGGCGCCAGAAACCATGGCCGCGATTGCTCAGTATCAGTGGCCGGGCAACGTACGGGAAATGGAACATGCCCTCGAACGGGCGGTCATTCTTTCAGAAGACAATATCATTACACTGGAAAATATGGATATAGAGGTTAGGGTTAAACAGACACTGTTCCGACCGGATGCTGAAGAACTTCACGATGGCCTGACCCTGGAAGACTATTTCCAGCGCTTTGTCCTCGAACACCAGAACCAGATGACAGAAACCGAGCTGGCCCAGAAACTGGGTATCAGCAGGAAAACACTATGGGAAAGACGTCAAAGACTGGGTATCCCCAGAAAGAAAACCCTGCTCTCCTGACTCTCTTGACTCTTTTTTTGAAAAAAAGCCTGAAACCACTGCTGACACTGTTCGTTTCAGGCACCCTTATTGCCTGTGGCACACTGAAAAATCAGCAGGATACAGTACCTGACTGCCCGGGCCTGTCAGCCCGTGACCGTCAGGTGGAAGTCTGCGTCACCGTCCCCGGGCATGAACCAGAATCCATTGGTACCCTGCAAATCACCCTGCACAGCGCTCTCCATTACCCTCTCCATAACAAGAGTAAACAACAGAATCTGGAACTGGAACGTGATGGATCTCTGGAACGACTCTGGCTATTGCCAGAGCCATCAGGTTATCCGGTAGTGATTCTGCTGACACGTTCTGTCGGTAGTGGCAGCTACCCTGACCTGCAGGGTTTGCAGCGGGTAAACGACGAATATCAGCCCTTTAAACTGGCTGGATTGTCAGAACAGCAACGACTGGGCTATATGGGGCACGACCAGTTTCAGGTAATGGCTGGACAGCTCTATCGCCGCTTTCCCATTTACCGACAAACAGACGCTAATATCAGCCCCAGCGGTGGCCAGGCCTGTTATTACTACGATCTGAAAAAAGTAGCATGGCTCCAGTGCCCTGACTGAATCAAACCCCAGTCATCATCAAAACCCGGCTATAGCAATCCATGGCGCACTCGCCACAACCGGTACAGAGATCAAGGTCAATAACCGGTTTTTTATCGGCTCCGAACTGGATAGCCTGTTCAGGACAGGCTTCTTCACAGAGATTACAATACAACCCAAGCTCTGCCTGACAACTGCCTGACAACTTAGGAACCACCTGTCGTTTTTTACCCTCCTCTCGATCCAGGGCTCCTGAAGGGCAGTTATCCACACACTGGCCACAGAAGTCACAGCTTCCATAAGAGAGATCTAATACCGGTCGACCAGCAAGTATTTCATCTTTTTCGTCGGAGCGACCCAGTACCCGCATAGGGCATTGATCGATACATTGATCACATTGGGTGCATAGTGCCAGAAATAGCTTGTTCTCCACCGCCCAGGGTGGGCGTGGATAACGACTACCCGGTACCACAGGCTCATGCTCAGGACTGAAACGCCTGAAAAAAGCCCGTCTGGAGGGAGATACCAGCTGTTCATTTTCTATTTTCTGTAAATCGGACACTGCGAAATCAGAGGCCTGTAGACTTGAGAATTTCCGTTAAAAATACCTTGTTTAGATAATCATTAAACCGGTATTTATACCTGAATTACCGTAGCGGGTTACCAACTTAGGAATTGTCCTTAAATAATTCAGACATTTTGAACTCGGACTCCGTTCATCCTGAGCGGAGTCGAAGGATGCTTGGCACAATACTTGGGTCCGGAGTTCACGCCTTTAGGCCCTATGGGTCCTTCGACAAGCTCAGGACGAACGGAGTTTAGAGGCTCAGCAATGTGTAAGTTATTTCGAGACAGTTCCTAAAAGTTCCATAAACTGAAACAAACCTTTGACATTCCCATCCCCTAAAGAGCCCCTCCGAAAACTTCGTCCCCACGGACTTTCTGATAGTCCGTAGTCTGAACAGCCAAAGGGTGAAATATTGAACTTATCATTAATGAAACGGTCTTCTAAGATTATTACATAACTTGTTTCTAGAGGTTTGGTACAGTATGAACGAGCATATTAATTCGCATCTCAATCCAAGAATGGGCTGCTATCCTCACCAGAATACTGAGATAAGCACTACTTTTGATCAATCTGGCGGCAAGAAGACTTATGCAAATATGCAAAATTATTACACACAGGGATTGAGGAGAAACAACCATCAGGATAGTAGAACAACGCAGCCCTCTTCAAACCAGATCAACTATTGGGATATTCAAAACGCCTCTATGCAACTCCCTGTATTATGGCAACCTGCCCCTGCCCAGCAGCCATCATTTTTAGCGCAAGACACATATGACACAGATTTTCGACTTCATTCCCACACCGATCCTCAAGTAGACATTCATTATTTATTTGACGCGGCACCGGGCAATAAGTCCACCACCCCCCTTCCTTCAATTAACGCAGCATTCTTAAATTCACACCAAAATCAAGCTGTGCTTCAGACGCAACCCGACCACGTACTTCTGAGTCAGCCACCAACCAAAGACATATCCCAACCAATCACTACAACTACTCAAAATGAATTGAGAATAGAAACCACTATCCAAGAATCCGTAAACAAATGCTTATCAGAGACCACAAAAAAACTGGAAGAAACCACTTCGTCTTGTCAAAAAAAAATAACGGAAATGAGTTGCGCGGTAAGAAAAGAAACTGAAGGTTTAGAGAATCTAGCGAGTGCACTTAATGGTGTAAAAAATGCCATTTATCAAGACATAAAAGCATCATACCAATCCGCTTCAGATAATTTTGAGCGGACAACAGAAAAAGGTAACGAAAAAATTCAGAAATCAATAACAAGCTTCGAATCTAATACTGAAGCTCTTGAAGCCAAGTTCAATACTACTCTGGAAATGTTAAATCAGCTACAGGAAAAACTAACTGCGAATTTACAGGAAGTTAACCAAATGCGTTCCACTCCAAAAATTACAAAAGCAACTCAGACAGAGTTAGCGCTGGAATCATTAAGTAAAGCCTCAGACTCAACTACCGCAGATTTTGTAGTTACGTCAAATACAACCGAGGCAAATACAGACACTATCAGTGAGCAATCACGCAAAAGGGATCGAAAATCCAATGAAGATAGTGAAGAGGAAAATTCAGGCACCAATAGTGAGCCAGCACGCAAAAGTGCTAAAAAGAACTTTCAAGATAGTAAAACCAAGACTGATCCAAAGAGTAACACAGAAGGAAAGCACACAAACTCAGATTTAGATCCCAAAGATATTAATAAAAAAACACCTGAAATAATTAAACTGGCAAACTCAGTAGCTACCAGCCTTAATATAACAACAATAGCGCGTCTTCCTTCCTACCAAATTATGGAGGCCGCGGCCAGCCTTATCAGCAACGATGAACATCATCAAATAATTGCAAAACTTACCCCACCACCTAAAAAAAATAAGCTTCATCTTGACCAGAAGAGCGCGAATCAAGCCAGAAAAAGTCAAAAGTGTTACGCAGGTAAACGACGTGAGCAAGATTTTTTGAAGCTTAAGAACAGTGTTAAAGGATATATAGAGAAACAATCAAAAGAGGCTTTATCAGAAAGTACGCGAGATATACTCAAGAAAGCAACGTCTATTCTCGTTAAGCAAATCGACAATGCTAAATACCTGCGTACTAGAAGTGTGGGCCCGCAAGCTAACCTTTCAGAGTTCCTTGAAAATTCAAGAAAGTTTGGCTTCGATAAACCTTCCCCTCTCGCAGCTGCAAAAAGGGAAAAACCCTAACCTCTCTTACATTCCGCTGGCAAACATATGCAGGTCGTAAAAGAAAATACGGCCACACAGTTCAGCAGTCAGTACCAGAACGGTGCTCACTGCTGCCAGACCTACCCCAGAGTTACTGCCTCGGGTTGCCGCAATGACCCAGACACCCAAGCCAGCAAATAGCAGGCCAAGGCGGGCCAGAATCAGACTACCGTGGTAGTCCATCAAGCCCAGCGGGTTAACCGGCAGTTCTACCTGACCCAGCCAGAACAGGTACAACGAATAACCAACCAGCACCAGACCCAGGGTGACAAAACCCAGGGTTGCCAGCGCACGATCGGTGTTCTTCTGGAATGTACCCAATTTGGCAGACTGACTTCTCAGCAGCAGCGCAGCAGCAGGAAGACCTATCACAAACGCCGTCATCACAAACTGGAAGATAGTCCAGCCGCTGTTCCATGCCGGTACGGTAGTCAGCGTGTAAACATTAGCAATAGCCAGCAGCAACAGGATGCCCAGCCCCATGGCACCCGTCAGCACCAGCTTCTGCAGCTTCTCCAGAATCCCGAAGTGAGCCATTGCACCATAGGTGAACACCGCCCCACCAAACAGACTGGTGGTCATGATTTCAACACTCAGGGCTGAGAGATGCTCAAGACCAAAGATCACGTTAAAGGCCCGCAGCGGCTGCCCCAGGTGAGCCAGGGCCGCACCACCGGCGATACCCAGCATGACCAGCACCACGCCCATCATCCGGGTCAGCAGCTGTTTGCGTTTGGCATCCTGATTGAACATCAGTAACGTAGCCAGTACCAGAAACAGACCCACGGTTCCCTGTGCCAGAACCGTAAAGATAACCAGTGACAACTGTTGCATGGTTACACCTCCCGTGTGTTCATAATGCGCCCGGTCTTGTCACCGGAAGGCCTGGCATGACGGCTTGCCTTCATCACCAGCGATGGTTCAGTCAGTGAAGAATCCGGCAGTGGCGCGATATCCGCCTCAGTGCCGTATTTAGCACGCAGCTCTTCGATCGGACCAAAGTCCAGCGCCCGCAGCGGGCAGGATTCGATACAGATTGGCTTCTTGCCCTGATCAACGCGGTCGTAACAACCATCACACTTGGTCATCACCTTCTTTTCAGCATCAAACTGAGGTGCACCGTATGGGCAGGCCATTTCACAATAGCGGCAGCCAACGCATACATCCGCATTCACCATCACCAGACCGTCTTTTTCCCGCTTGTGCATCGCACCCGTTGGACAGGCTTTGGTACAGGCTGGTTTGGCACAATGGTTACAACTGATGGAGGTGTAATAAGCAAACACATCCTGAGCGTAAGTACCGTCTTCATTCTGAATCCAGTTACCGCCGCCGTATTCATAGACCCGGCGCCAGTTTATGCCCACTTTCAGGTCATTTTCATCTTTGCACGACAGTTGACAGGTTTTGCAGCCCGTACACTTGGCCGTGTCTACATAAAATCCAAGTTGAATCATCAAACTTTATTCCTTCAGACCTTAGCGATTTCGACCAGATTACTGTGCTGAGGATTGCCTTTAGCCAGCGGTGATGGGCGTTGAGTCGTCAACGTATTCATACAGGCACCACGATCTATCCCCTTTTTATCCGGGGCATACCAGCTACCCTGGCCCATAGCGACCACACCCGGAACAATCCGTTCAGTCACCTTGGCGGCAATCCGAATCTCACCACGGTCATTCCAAACCTTCAACATATCGCCGTCTTTGATCGCTCTCTGAGCAGCATCCATCGGGTTAATCCAGACTTCCTGCCGATTACTGTCACGAAGTACGTCAACATTACCGTAGGTAGAATGCGTTCTGGCTTTATAGTGAAAGCCAAACATTTGCAGTGGATACTGTTTGGTATGAGATGCCTCATGCCCTTCCCAGGAAGAGGCATATTCTGGCAATGGACGAACAGTGTCGCCTTCACCCAGAACCCAGGTTGCAGCGATATCAGCCAGTCGTTGGGAATAAATCTCAATTTTCCCGGAAGGCGTTGCTAACGGGTTAGCTTCAGGATTTTCGCGGAAGGCCCGGAACTCAACATGCGGCTCACCGGGATTCTTCTGTTTGACAATACCCAACTGACGGAAAGTATCAAAATCCAGATCACTCAACCCCGGGTTAAGCTCTTGGGATTTGGCATAGATATGACGCAACCAGGCTTCCTGATCACGGCCTTCAGTGAACTGTTGCTCAACGCCCAGACGCTTGGCAATACCGGTGCACATATCGTAAACCGAACGACACTCGTACAATGGTTCTACTGCGGTATCACAAAAAATTGTGTACCCCATATTTCCGCAGGAACCGTTGGGTGCAAAATCAGGTTGCTCTGCTGCGGTCAGGTCAGGCAGTAGAATATCCGCATATCGGGCACTGGCCGTCATATGGTTATCGATGACAACAATCATTTCGCACTGACTGTCATCCTGCAGAATCTCATGGGTACGATTGGTATCCGCATGCTGGTTAATTATGCAGTTACCCGCATAGTTCCAGATGAATTTAATGGGTTGGCTTAACTGTTCAGCACCCCGGATACCATCGGTTTTATCCGTCATTTCGCTATGACGATGAATGGCATCGGTCCAGAGAAACATGGGGATAGAGGTTTTTACTGGATTTGTTAATGTTGGGAAAGATGCGAATGGCATAGAATAACTGCCTTCCCGGGCACCGGTACCACCACCGGGAATCCCGACATTACCGGTCATTACCGCCAGCATACAGATAGCCCGGCTGGCCTGCTCACCATTGGCCGTACGCTGAAGTCCCCATCCCTGCATGATATTACACGGCTTGGTCATGGCAATTTCACGAGCCAGGCGAATGATAGTTACTGCAGGGACTGCCGTGATTTTTGCCGCCCACTCAGGCGTTTTAGCCACCCCGTCAGCGCCTTTTCCGAGAATATAAGACGTCCAGGATGAACCTTCAGGAGCACTGCCGGGTAAAGAGTTTTCATCATACCCAGTGGTGTAACGACTCAGGAAATCGTTATCCACAAGGTTCTCAGTGATCATGACCCAGGCCATGCCCGCAACGAGAGCAGCGTCAGTTCCCGGACGCAGTGGAATCCATTCATCATTGGCACCCAGCGTAGTGTCTGTCATGCGCGGATCAAAGGTGATCATGCGGGCATTACTGCGCTCACGAGCTTCTGTCAGATGATAAATAACACCGCCACCACTCATGCGGGTTTCTGCAGGATTGTTACCGAAATTGACCACCAGTCGTGTATTAACAAGATCTGACGTACAGTTATTACCAACCCAACTACCACCAAACAGATAGGGCAGACTAACCGTTATTTGTGCAGTACTGTAATCACCATAATGATTCAGATAACCGCCCCAGCAATTCATTAATCGAGCAATAGGGGTAGCCGAAGGAGGCCAGGACTTTGAAACGGTTCCTCCCAATGTACCGGTACAGTAATTGAGATAGATAGCCTCATTACCGTAGTCCTTTTTAATGCGCTTCAGGTTATCCCCGATGGTATCAAATGCTTCTTCCCAGCTGATTCGCTCAAACCGGCCTTCACCTCGTTTCCCTACCCGTTTCATTGGGTATTTCAAACGATCAGGATTGTATACCCGCTTACGGAAAGAACGACCACGCAGGCAAGCACGAACCTGATGGTCACCGTAGACGTCTTCACCCGTATTGTCTGTTTCGGTATGAATAATAACGCCATCTTTCACCTGATGACGCAGGACACACCGGGAACCGCAGTTCACTGTACAGGAAGACCAGACGGATTTAATCTCATCCTGTCCTGTAGCACCTGCAACCTGCTTTAATACTGCTGAGGCCTGAACCGGCAAACTATTCGCTGCAACCACAGCAGCTGCACCGCCAGCAGTCCCCCACTTCATAAATGTTCTTCGCTTGATGACAGACGACAGCGCACTATCGAGGAGTTTCTTCATTTATTTTACCGTTATCAATAAAACCGGGACCAGTTCCTTAACCAGGTAGCGTTGAGATGCACTCCTTACAAAATAGCCTTACAAAAGAGCCTTACAAAAGAGCCTTACAAAATGCATCTCTGAATAAATAATGAACTGGTGAAACGGCATAGATGATAAGATCTGATCAATAGATAACCGATTGATCCAGATCAATTTTTTATCAGGTTTGAGGCAATTACTGAAGGGAATAGGAACTTATCGAGCAGACTGGAGGGCGTGAAACCCCTGCAACTGAGAATGATTATCTTCCAGCAGCAAGGCCCTGGTGACATCCACTGATATCGACACTTCGATTAAACAAATTGTCAGGGTCATACTGCTGTTTAATCAATTTAAGACGGGGCAAATTGGTGTGAAAAAATGCTTCTCCATTTTGACAGTTGGTATCATTGCAGTCATTGGTATAAAAGCCTGAGCAATAAGGCGCTATTTGTTCCTGAATGAGGTCAATGCACTGCTTTGTCTTCTGGTGCCAGGTCATAGAGCGGGTATGACTGATCGGGATAATATTACAAAGCGCATCACGGTGAGCAAATGCAGTGGCCTCTGGAAGTTGATCGCTGATTGCAGTGCCCATTTGTTGAAAAGCGATAAAAAACTCACTTTTCTCACTGTCAGGAACCGGAACAACATTCAACGCCTCTGCCAATATCTCAATCAGCTCATCCTGCAAGGCATTCGTCATACTACTTTGATAATAATTATAAAAGCCAAATGGCATATGCTCACTGGACTGAACCTCGGGATAAGTTTTATCAATCAGTCGGCGGCTCAACGGTTTCCCCAGCGAATCCAGAACCCTTAGACTGTCTTCTGCTTCAGCCCGGGTTCCATTGAAGCAGACGTTGAATAAAATAGACTTCTGTCCCTGGTGATCGACGATCAACGCGGCATCCAGCCCCAATTTTCGATCGCCCTGCTTTAATATCTCCCGATAAATCTGTAATGCGGGGATAACCTTCTCTTTACCATAAACGATACCGCCATGAATAAACGTTCTGGGTATCGGATGAAGGGTAAAGGTCATTTCAGTAACGACACCAAAGTTGCCACCACCACCCCTGATCGCCCAGAAAATCTCAGGATAATGATTTTCTGATACATCAATCACCTGACCATTTGCCAGAACCATACGGGCAGAGACAAGACTGTCGCAACTCAGGCCATATTGACAGGACAGTCTCCCCATCCCTCCCCCCAGCGTCAATCCAACAGCACCGGTCGTGGGTTCAACACCCAATGGAACAGCAAGGTCATGAGCCGAAGTTAGACGATCGATATCGCCCAGTATTGCACCAGGACCCACATGCAACCTGCAAAAATTATGGTCAACTTCCATTTTGTTCAGGTGCCTGAGATTAAGTGTCATGCCATTGTGAAGCAGGCCTCGGCCAGCAATATTATGTCCACCACTGCGCAGTGAAAAAGCCAAATCATGTCGATCGGCAAACTCAATTGAACGGAGGACATCTTCTTCAGTACGGCACTCCACAATCAGGCCTGGTTTAGCGGGAACAGCCTTATTCCAGATTTCGCGAGCCTGCTCATACCCGTTATTATCCACAGTCACAACAGATCCACTTATCTGATGACTTAATGTTCTTAATCTAGTACTTCGTCTTTCCATACTTGATATATAGTAATGGTCATTTCGCTGATTTATTTGACTGATTAATTAGTCAGCCACAAAAAAACTGATCATTCCTGATTTCAACAAAAAAAAGGCTATTTTTCTTCGCAAACATGTT
>NZ_JAVRMB020000006.1:0-7737 GCF_031844845.1 Endozoicomonas sp. | reverse complement strand
TTCACTACCGGGGTTCACCTGTTCAGAATCTGGCGGGAAAACCAGGCAAACGAGATCATAGAAGAACAGAGACAGAGCTTTGTTGCTGAATTCTTGAAACAACAGCAAGCTGCCCTGGGTGAAGATTTTGAAGACGTAAAGCCAGTGTTAATGTTTACCGCTGCAACCCTGGCCACCAAGAAATTTCCTTACCAGTCATCCTGCACAGACGCCCATTCAGGCGATGCGATTTCTGGTTCCGGCAGGCGTGCAACGGATAAAGATAAAGAACTTTACCGCCAAATAGCCACCTTGAAATCCAGTAACCCAAAAGCAACGACTCAAGAAATCATCCGTTCAATTCAGGGAGCCACTAAGGGCCACACCGGTTACACCAGTGCTATCCATAAGATGATCATGGAAAGAAAGCTAACCACCTTTGAACAAATCAAAGAGTATTGCTTAAACAGGGGAAAAGGCTCTTCAATGGTTAAACAGCGGCTGACCTACGTCCCTATCACTCTGGAAGTGTATTCAATGGCCGGTGTCATTTAACCCGTAGTACTCTGGGAGCCTGTCAATAATTCTGTGTCATCCCCACCCTGGGTGAACACACCTTTCGATCAAGCCAATCAGACATAAAATACAGCGAATATGGCATAGCCAGAGTCCTGAAACGCAGATATTCTCCAAAGCTAAATACTGGCTTGTCAATTTATACGATCAGTGGATTTTTAAAGGCATCTTAAAATTATTTAATGGCAAAAAAATTCTACCATTGTGAATCTCGTTGATTCAAAAATATCAGTTTCGTCAATACAGACTTGCTCTCTTTTGTTCGTTCTACACATTAATGTTTTTTCATAAAGATTAACGATCAATAACTTAAAATCATCTTAGAGGACAAACAAATGTTCACCCGTAAACCTTTGAGCACTGTCATTATGTTAGTTATGGCATTAAGTCTCGCGGGCTGTAGCGAACCCGAACAAGCCGCTGCAGACAACCGTCTTTCCAGCACTCCCCGTCCGGCCATGATTGAAACCATCAGCAGCCGATATGTGGCACCGGACTTTGCTTATATTGGTACCGTCAGGGCTGCGCAAAAAGCAGAGCTGTCCTTTGAACTCTCCGGCAAACTGGTCTCTATAAAAGTCAAAGAAGGGGATTTTGTGGAAAAAGGGCAGGTTATTGCCGAACTTGATAAACAACAATTGCAGAATAATTATCAATCAAGCCTGACTGAATTCAAAAAAGCTGAAAAAGATACTCAACGGCTGGAAACCCTCTACGAAGCCAACAGAGCCATCGCTCTCAGTGATCTGGAACAATCCAGAACACAACGGGATATTTTAAAAAATCGTCTTGATAATGAGCAACGACTACTTGAGAACGCCACACTGCGCGCCCCTTTTGCAGGAATAATCGCTCGTCAGCTGGTTGATGAATTTAACTTTGTCCAGGCCAAAGAAACTATCTTCAGTTTGAAAAACCTTGACGATTTGGAAGTTGAATTCAATATTCCGGGTTCTGTAGTATTGACCAGCACGGATGAAGTCAGGTCGGTAGTGGTGTTTGATCAGCTTCCTGACCTGAAATTGCCGGTAAAATTCAAATACATTATCACTGAAGGCGATCATACCACCCAAACCTATAGAGTCATTTTCTCTTTACCGAAAACCGATCAGGCCAATATCCTGCCCGGCATGTCTGTCACGATAATTCCGGACGCAGAAGCACCTGTTGAGAACAAACAGCGCAGTATTCTGATTCCATTAAAATCGATCATTTCTGATAATTCCGGCAATAAATTCAGCTGGAAGGTGGCGGTAGATGGCACCGTAACCAGAACTAAAATTGAAACCGGAGCGCTCATAGGTGACAAGGTCAGGATTGTTAGCGGACTGACGAGGGGAGACCAGATTGTCACCACCGGAGTCAACAGCCTCCGTGATGGCATGAAAGTCCGTCCACTGGGTCTGGAGTAAAACCTGTGAATATCGCTGAATATACGCTTAAAAAAAGTTTTATAGCCTGGGTCGTCACCCTTCTGGTGCTTATTGGCGGGTGGATGGCGTACCAAAATCTGGCACGGTTTGAGGATCCGGAATTCGTCATTCGCTCAGCAATGATCATCACCCAATACCCCGGCGCCGATCCTGAAATGGTGGCAGAGCAAGTCACCGACAAACTGGAAGAAGCCATACAAACCATGCAGGAAGTCGATGAAGTGACTTCCGTGTCTGAAACCGGCTTGTCCAAAATCACGGTGTCCATCAAGCGGGAATTCGCCCCGGACAAAGAAAACCTGCAACAATCCTGGGATAAACTCCGGCGCAAAATCAATGATATCAAGGCGCAACTGCCTCCCGATGCCAAAGAGCCTATTGTGCAGGACGATTATGGTGATGTTTACGGACTTTATTATGCGGTAACCGGAGACGGCTACAGCAACAGGCAGATCCAGAATTATGTGGACATGCTGATGAAAGAGATCGCTAAAGTTCCCGGTGTTGCCCGAACCACCAAACAGGCTCAGCACAGTGAAGGAATTTTTGTAGAAGTTTCCCGGGAAAGAGCCGCCCGGTTAGGTGTCAACCTGAATACGGTTATTGATGTATTGAATAAACAGAACAAAGTGTCTTCTGCTGGCAGTCTGGAAGCGGATGAAATACGCATCCCAATTCTACCTAAGCTATATACCACCACGATAGACGACATTAGTGAACTCACCGTTGCGATGGGTGCTGATCAGCAATTGATCCGCATCAAAGATTTGGCCAGAGTCTACCGCGACTACCAGCCTCATCAGCCAATGACCATGTATTACAACGGACAACCTGCCATTGGCTTTGGCATTGCCAATATTTCCGGCGGCAACGTTGTGGCAATGGGTGATGCCGTTAAAGCCAAACTGGCAGAGCTGGACAGTCTGCGTCCGGTTGGCATGGAGTTACACCCGGTATCCATTCAGTCGGATTCGGTTCGTCAGTCGGTGGATGGTTTTGTTATTAACCTGGCCGCCGCTGTCGCTATTGTTTTTATCGTATTGCTCCTGTTTATGGGCGTACGCTCTGGCATCATCATTGGCTTTGTACTGCTATTGATTGTGGCATCCACCATGATCATCATGCTGGTCGATAATATAGCCATGCAACGTATCTCCCTTGGGGCGCTCATCATCGCCCTGGGTATGCTGGTTGATAACGCCATTGTTGTGACTGATGGCATTCTGGTGCGCCTGCAAAAAGGAGAAGAGCGTCGCAACGCCGTGAGCAATACCGTCAAAGCAACCGTATGGCCTCTGTTAGGCGGCACTATTGTGGGTATTCTTGCTTTCAGTGCCATCGGCCTTTCACCTTCGGACATGGGTGAATACGCGGGCTCTCTATTCTGGGTTATCTGCTACTCCATGTTTATGAGCTGGGTGTTTGCCATTACCATCACTCCCCTGCTCTGTCACTACTTCCTGAAAGCAGACAAGGTGGATCAAAACGCGAAACCATCCAGAACTTTGCATGCTTATCGCAGCCTGCTGGTCTGGGTACTGGGTCATCGTCTTATTGCTACCAGTATTGTTATTGCCATGCTGCTGGGCGGCCTGGTCGCTCTTGGCAATGTACCCTCCGGATTTGTCCCGGATTCTCAGCGCCCCCAGTTTGTGGTTGACCTGTATTTGCCTCAGGGTACTGATATCAGGAAAACCGATAAGCTGACAAAACGTGTAGCGGATCTGGTGCGACAGAAACAAGGGGTGACTAACATCACCAGCCTGGTTGGCGCTGGCGGTTTACGCTTTATGCTAACCTACGCCCCTAACACGACAGATTCTGGCTATGGTCAGCTGCTTATTGATGTTGAAGACTTCACTGTCATCCCGGGATTAGTAAAAAGCCTTCAGGAGGAATTGACCGCAACATTCCCTCAAGCCAGCTTTAAAGTCTGGAAGTTTATGCTCGGCCCCGGCGGTGGCAAAAAAATTGAAGCCGCCTTTAGTGGTTCCGATCCGGTGGTTTTGCGGCAACTCAGTGAGCAAGCCAAAACCATGATGGCCGACCAGCCTGACTTAATAGCCGTTCAGGATGACTGGCGAGAACAGACCGCCGTACTCAAGCCCGTCTATCGCACTGAACTGGCTCAAAAGCTGGGCCTGTCTCAATCTGATTTGAACCTGGCTCTGGAACAGAACTTCAGCGGACGCACTATTGGCGCATTCCGTGAAGGCAACGACTTGATCCCTATCATTCTGCGAGCACCTGAAGCTGAGCGTGAGCGTGCGGAACAGATCAACGATGTGATGGTTTCCAGCAACATAACCGGCTCAGCCGTACCCATCAGTGAGCTGATTAAAAACATCGAGCTGGTGTGGCAGGACGCCATGGTTCGCCGCATTGACCGTACCCCAACCATCAAAGCGCAATCGGATCCGGCCCCCGGCGTGCTGACCGGGGAAGCATTTGCCAAAATCCGCCCTCTGGTAGAAGCCATTCCCCTGCCGCCGGGTTATACCCTTGAGTGGCACGGTGAATACAAGAGCTCCAGCGAGAGCAATGGTGCTATTGTCGCTGCCATTCCCTGGGGATTCCTGGCCATGGTGCTGGCAGTGATCATCATGTTTAATGGCTGGCGGCAACCGCTGGTCATCTGGTTAACAGCCCCTCTGGCTATCATTGGTGTTGCCATTGGGCTTAGCAGTTTCAATGAGCCCCTGGAGTTCATGGCGCTACTGGGTTTCCTGAGCCTTATTGGTATGTTAATCAAGAACGCGATTGTTCTGGTGGACCAGGCGGACGTTAATGTTCGGGAAGGCATGGAACCCTACCACGCAATCATCGACGCCGCTCTGAGTCGTGCCCGCCCGGTGATACTGGGTGCCTTAACAACCATCATGGGGGTTGCACCGCTTTTGGCAGACCCTTTCTTCAAGAGTATGACAATTGCCATTATGTTTGGTCTGCTATTTGCCACAGTTCTGACACTGATTGTGGTGCCTTTGTTCTATAGCCTGGTCTTCAGAATCAAACCTCTGGCAGTGCATTAAGTACGGGAGGCAGTAAACCAGAATTTTGCCACGGAGACACGGAGGCACAGAGAAAAGCAAAGCTTTAAACAAAAAGCTCTTCTTTATGCCTTTGTGCCTTTGTGGTGAAAAAATACCCCCTTGGGCCTGATCGAAATCAGGATATTATTTAAAGACAATTATTTGCTTCTGTCATTTAACAGAATCAGACATAAAAAACATAAGAATGTGCATGTTTATTCTTCATCACAGTGAGTAAAGTTTTAACAGTCTCTTTTTCTGGATAAATAAAAACAGCAAACCTGATACAACATCCGGAAATACAAAATTTAACAGCGGATAATCAATATGCATCTGGCATTTTGCAAAAAAGAAATTAAGCTCAACGTCATCATGAATCTTCTATTAAATGGAGCGATTGCCTCGTTTGTGTTTGCGCCCCTGGCAAAGATCGCCCTTATCGGTAATGGAGATACCTTTGCAAATACCATTGCCTTTGACCTCGGGCTTGGTACATTTCTGGTGGCTTTCTTTGTTTGTTTTTTCACCATGTTCAATATCGAAAAAGCGATGAAGAAAAATTCTCTCACGGGCCTGACCTGGGATAATGGTTCTTTTGATAAACAACTGACCAACCTGTTACCTCAGGGCAAATTAAAAACAACAATGGTCTCTCTTATATTCGCATTCGGGCTATTTTATCTTCCAACAGTATTCGTCGTTCACTATGGTATGGAAGGCACCATGTCCGGCATGGCCTATACCATTTATAAAACCCTGTACTTCACAGTTCTTGCTTTTCTGCTGGCTTATGCAGCATCACGAAATGCTGTGACAGACAAGAATACTCTTCAAGCCGCCACGGCTTAACGCCCGTTGTCGCCAGAAAGCCGGGTCATATATGATCCGCCCCGCGATGCAAGGAAAAGTTTTCCATAATGACGTTAAAGAGTAATGCTTCCACTCTCTTAATAAAGAGTCCAGCTTTTGGAGTGAGGCCTCAATGCCTCTGGCCCTGATGGAATCCGCTCACTCCCATCTCATCAGGTCTGCGGCCTCTATGGGCCCTGGACCCCGTTTTCCGGAAAACTGAGTATTGGGCATTAATGCAACCATTCGCGCACTTTACCAGCCTGTTTTCCGTTGTTTCCAAGAAGATTAAGACTTACTGATGTAAGTCACAATCACATCAGCATTACCTGTTGATGGAGTCACCTGTTGGCGACCCTGATTAAAACCGCACAATAAGCGATAAACAGAAGAACACAATAAGCTATAATCCATGAATCATGAGAATCTATAACCGGTACTAATATGAACGATACGTCCAAAAAACTGGCCGAATCGCTGGAAGTATTGAAAAAAAATCGTTGAAAAAAAATCGGGGTCAAAAAAAATCGGGGTCAGGTCTTTCATTTTGCATAACTAACGTCGTCTACCACATGAAAGCCTGAACCGGTTCTGTCGTTTTGCATTCCAAAAATAGACAATCCTTTGTTTGTTCATGCTAATGCAAAATGAAAGACCTTACCCCCAGTCTCTCCGTCTCTCCGTCTCTCCAGAACCTCTACACCCAGATAACTGCGACAAAGTATCATAGCTAAAGCTGACCGGCTAAAGCCGGTGGTTTTAATCTTACGAAGGACTAATAAATTGCCCATTCAGGACAACTGTCTTTATCAATTTAACCGCCAACTCCGCTGTCATCCTGTACAGGGATTGTACAGGATCCACTCACAGGGAGGTGAATGCTCTGGCAGCTTGCTACCCTTGCCGGGTGAATTCCGTATAATCCCGGTAATTGCTCCTGCATTACTCTACCTCCTGCATCCATGCAGTATGATTCAATGCTCAATGACTGGAATAAGGTCATGACAGCAACGGCAGAGCTGACCGATAAAGATGCCAACCGCTTCCTCCGTCGACTGTTCGACTCTGTTGAATCCGATCAGCAGTTCTTCAAATACCTGAACGTTGCCTCTCGAGGGTTGTGCGTAAAAGGGTCATGGACAGACCACTCGATTCTTCGTCCCCAGACGAAAGCGGGCTGGACTATTCACGTTACCCTGAAAGGCTCCGGTTATTACAACTGCGTCAGAACCACACTGCAAACTCAACCGGATGATATTCTTCTATTCAGTCCAACCGCCTATCTGGCTGTTCGCCGGGCAGGAGACTGTGACCAATGGCTTTATTCCTGGGTTACGTTTCAGGATGAGGGCGGTATAAAGGATATGCTTAACTGGCCAGAAATAGCTTCTGGTATTCATCACATAAGAACACGCTCGCAGAAAAAACTGACACAAATTACCGCTGTCATCGAGTTTTTGGCACAGCAGGGTTGGGATAAAGACCCCACCGAAGTCAAAATAAGAACAACCTGTGTGGAACACCTGCTGTTGCGCTGTCATCAGATCATGGAATCTGAGGGCTATCATCGCACAGACCCAAGAGTTCAGTCCGCCATTCGCTTTGTTGAAGATAACCTGTTCTCGGACCTTTCCATTGACAAAATAGCAGACGCGGCCTGTCTATCCGCTTCTGCCCTGGCGCTCCTGTTTAAAAAGTATTCCGGGATCAGCATCATGCAATGGCGAGAGGAAAAACGGATGGCGGCAGCCTGTAATAAACTGATTCATACTGACAGGCGAATTGTTCAAATCGCCGATGAGCTGGGATATGTCAACCAGATGTATTTCTCCCGCTGCTTTCGCAAGTATATGAAAATGCCGCCATCT
>NZ_JAVRMB020000005.1:0-7488 GCF_031844845.1 Endozoicomonas sp. | reverse complement strand
AAACTCATCAACGCCATGGCAAGAAACAGGGCCAGTGATACTGTGCCAAGGATATCCACCGTCTCAACATCCAGCTTTTTCAACCGGGTGGCTTCCAGAATATTGGTGATTAACACCCCGGTAAACAGTGCATAGACAAAGTCAGGAATCATCAGCCATTTGATGCCCAACCCGCTGACCCACTGTTCCATATACTTGGCGCCAGTGACACAGATCAGAATCAGGAACAGGGACTCGATCAGCTTTTTCGAGGTGACTTTTTCTTCCTCATTTTCGTTGTAGGTCACCAGTTCCGGGAACTGATCATGGATTTTGTTGGTGTTGCCGTATCGGGACTTCAGGCCATTTTTATCGATCAGTCTCTGGGCCACCGGGCTGCCAATAATGCCGCCCATAATCAGGCCAAAGGTAGCTGAGGCTATGGCGATCTCCAGCACATTCTCCATGCCGTAAACCTCCTGGAAGGTCTGCGACCAGGCAGCGCCGGTACCGTGACCGCCAGAGAGGGTTATGGAGCCGGCGATTAATCCCATCAGCGGGTCAAGTCCCAGCAGGGTGGCCAGTGACATGCCAATACCGTTTTGCAGCACGATGTAGATCGAAGCCACGG
Source organism: Endozoicomonas sp. (assembly GCF_031844845.1). Classification (GTDB taxonomy): domain Bacteria; phylum Pseudomonadota; class Gammaproteobacteria; order Pseudomonadales; family Endozoicomonadaceae; genus Endozoicomonas. Next base: position 6,878 of record NZ_JAVRMB020000005.1, on the reverse strand, counting down.
CAAGAAAGACCAGTACTTTGGCTCCCCCTTTAATCAGCTGGATGTAGCTGGCCGCCAGCCCGACGGTGGCAAAGAACATCAGCATAAAGGTGTTCTGCAGAGGCAGATTGAACTCAATCCCCACACCATTGAAGTGAAGCACGGTAAGGCCAACGGCGATCACCAGCCCTCCCACAATGGGTTCAGGAATATTGAATTTCTTTAACAGGGGCACTCTGGTGTTAATAAAGTGACCAAGAAAGAGTACAAATATGGCGATCAGAAATGACTCAAGTGCGCCGACAGTGGTTAGTTGATTCATAAATTCTCTATGAAGTGATCAGTCGCAGAGACAGGAAAAGCGGCTGTCCAGCTTGCTGTAGCCCAGGCCTGCCTCTTTTATCACTTCTATTCGTGTAGGAATCCGTTCTTTCAGGGATTCAATATGGGAGATGATGCCAACCATCTTACCGCTGGCATTCAGGCTATCGAGTGCGCAGAGCGCTGTTTCCAACGTTTCCTGATCCAGCGTACCAAAGCCTTCATCCAGAAACAGTGAGTCGATGCGGGTTTTGTGGCTGACCAGGTCAGAAAGACCCAGTGCCAGGGCCAGACTGACCAGAAAGCTCTCTCCGCCAGAGAGTGTTTTGATATCCCGTGCGGTATCACCCTGCCAGGTGTCCATAACTTCGAGGCTAAGCTCATCGCTGTTTTTCCGGTTAAGCAGATAACGGGCATGGAGCTGTTCAAGCTGCCGGTTAGCCAGAAGAATCAGATGGTCCAGTGTCAAACCCTGAGCAAATTTACGGAATTTATCGCCTTTGCTGGAGCCAATCAGGCCACTGAGTTGGGCCCAGACCTGATATTGATGCTCCTGGGTAGCAATATCTTTGAACAAGCTGGCCTGATTGTGTCGTTTTGCTTCGTCATCTTTCAGTGCCTGGGTGATTTCTCCCTGCCGTTGATTGATCAAACGAATCTGGTCTTCCAGCTCAGTCAGCTTTTCAGTTACTTCTTCCAGTGGCAGTGTAGTCGCTGGATTTTTAATATGTGTTTTCAGGCTGGCTTCGGCTGCAGAGAGCTTGCCTTTCGCTTCATGCAGTTGCTGCTCAAGCTGCTGCTTAAGCTCTGTGAGCAATTTTCGCTCTTCTTTGCTGAGCAATGCCTGCTGAAACTGTTCGCTATCCGAGAAAGGACTGTCGTTTAATATTACCTGCCACTTGCTCTGGGCAGTATTCAGGTTGTCACTCAGTTCAGCCAGTGTGCTGGTTTGATGGCTGACAACGCCGGACAGTTTATTTAACTGCTGTTCAATGGTGAGCCGCTGGTTTTGGGTTTGCTGGTATTGGGTTTGGGATGCGCTCACCAGTAGCTTTAACCGTTGTCGTTCATCAGCCACCACTTTCTGGCCGAACAGTTCCTGGCGTTTGTTTTGTTGCTGTTGCAATTGCGACCGGGTTTGCTCCAGTTCCCCTTGCAACGTCAGGGTGGTTTGGTCCAGCTTTTGCCGGTTCTGATTTTTAAGCGCCAGCTCCTGATTAACCTGCTGGGACTGTTCCTTAAACGAGCCTTGTTCAGTGGTTATTTTCTGCCACTGTTGCCAGTGAACTTCCTGCTGGTTCAACCACTGCTCCTGAACAGGAATTTCTGGCGCCTGCTGATGTAATTCACTTTGAATGCTGGTGGCGATTTTAGCTTCCAGTGTTGTCAGTGCCTGAGCCTGCTGTTCAAGTTGTTGCCTTTTCTCTGCCAGTTGCTGCTCCAGCTGACTTTTCTGCTGCAGGCTTACCTCCCGTTGATGAGCCTGTTCCGTGATCTTCTGATGGAACTGGTCAAGTTGCTGCTGTTCAAGTTGAATGCGGCGGTTCAGTTGAGCCAGCTGATCCAGCTGTTTCTTTCTGGCCTCACCGGATTCTATAAACCGGGTATAGAGGTTTTGGTACGCTTCCGGGTTCTCTATGGATGTTGCAAGCCCGATGAGATGACTGTTTGAGGTCCAGTCTGATGTGGCCTGAGAAATCTGGCCGGTTAACTTCGTTATCAACTGTTCAGAAGATTCAATCTGCGTTTGCAGTCGGGTGACTTCTTTGCCCAGATCTTCTCCCCGCTGTTGTAACTGTTCCAGCTCCGCTTGCCTGACCTGTAAACGTTGTTCCGTTTCAGAAATATTCAGCTGCTGATAGTGTTCAATCGCCGGGTGTTCTTTGGCACCGCACAGAGGGCAAGCCTCGCCTGCCTGCAGTTTATCGCGGTAGTCTGAAAGGCTGGTGATCTGTCTTTCCTGAATCAGCAGTTTTTCCAGATCACGGCAGTGTTGCTGCGTATTTTTGTATTGTTCTCTAAGTCCTTCGATTTGGGTGGTGTGCCGGGTCAGTGATTGCTGCAGGGCGGCGAATTTGTCCTGCTCTTTCTGCCGGTCATGGGTACCGCTGATAAATTGCTGGCTGAGGTTGTTCAGCTGCAGCCAGGTTGGATACTGGTTACTCCACTGCTGTTGATCAGCCTGGCACTGCTCCTCTTCCTGACCATTCAGAATGCCCGTTTTTTCCCCGAGCAGGATTGTCTGTTGGGTTTTATGTTGCTCAAGGGTTGTGTTCAGAGATTCTATGGCACTGTTTATTTGCTGATCTTTAGCGCAAAGGTTTTGAATATCCTGCCCTGTTTTAACAATGACCTGATTAAGCTGCTGCTGGCCAAGACTGGTGGTTTCACGCTGTTCAAACCAGGATCGCAGCAGTGGCAGGAGTTCCCCCAGCTTTTTCTGGACTGCATTTTTTTCCAGATAGTTTGTCGCAGCTTCCAGTTTGATGGTGAGCTGTTGCCGGGATTGCATATCGTCAGCAATACCCTTCTGCAGCATCGCTTGCTCATTTTGAGCCATCAGAAGTTTGTGGTTGATTGACTGTTGTTCATTGGACAGGCGTTGTATATCGCCATCCAGCGGAATAACCTGTTCAACCAGCAGTGACTCTGAATTCGCCTGTTCCTGCTGATGGCTTTCAAGGGTGTTTGACAGAAGCTGGTATTGCTGTTGAATGCTGGCAGCCTTTTCCTGCGTTGCTTCCTGCTCCTGTTGATTATTGGTCAGTGCTTTTTTTACTGCCTGATTTTTTTGTTGCAGTTCACACAGCCGTTCCCAGTCCGGTAGAAGCTCTACGGCGGGAAGCGCCTGTTCTAATCGGCTCAATTGCTCATTGTGATCGGTCTGTTGCTGCAGTACATGGCCGAGTGATTCACTGGCTGATTTTTTTTCCTGCTCTTTACTGGTCAGTTGCTCCAGCCAGCGTTTCTGATCGGATAACGAGAGGCGATCATTGCTGGCGCTGTGCAGCGTTTCTGTGAGTTGAGATTGCTCCTCTTTCAATACTGAAAGTACATCGTCGTGTAAAAGTGAGACCCCATCTGCCCTGGCTTTTAACAGGTTGAGGTTTTGCTCTTCCTCTCGCATCCGCTCAAAGACCCGGCGGGAAATATCCCCGTAAATCTCTGTACCCGTGAGTTCTTCCAGCAGTTCTGCCCGGTCATTGGCACTGGCTTCAAGAAAAGCGGCAAAACCACCCTGGGCCAGCATCATGGATTTGGTGAATCGGCCAAAATCCAGTCCGGTCAGTTCGCTGATTTTTTTTAACTTGTCATTAATTCGTGTAGTGATAATGGTGCCATCACTCTTCGCCAGTTCTACCTGGGGTGCCTGCAGCTTGCCATCGGCTTTGCCCCTGGCCCGACGTTGAGACCAGAAAGCACGGTAAGCGTTGCCTTTAACTTCAAACTCTACTTCGGCCAGGGACTCGGCGGTGTGCCGGGTCATCAGTTCATTATCTGAGGCGGAAATGGTGTTGAGTCGTGGGGTCTGATGGTAGAGAGCGAGGCAGATGGCATCCAGAAGTGTGGTCTTGCCAGCGCCGGTGGGCCCGGTAATGGCAAATAGCCCGTTATTGGCAAAAGGTTCGCCCCGGAAGTCTATTTTCCATTCCCCTTTCAGGGAATTAATGTTCTTCAGTCGCAGGCTGAGAATTTTCATCGGATATCCTCCCCCTGTTTCTGCATGGGCTCTGCGGGTTCAGGCTGGTCGTTCAGTGACACCAGAATTTCAGTAAAGGCATTGCTGAGCTGAGCTGTCTGTTCCTCTGTCAGTTCTTCCTGCTGCAGTCGTTGTTGAAAAACATCGTCCACATTCAGTTCTGCCAATGTCTCCCGGTCAGCAACGGTGAGTGATGCCGGTGTTTTTTCTCTTTTACGACGAACTCTCAGCAGTACATGGGATGACAAGGCTTCTTGGGCAAGAACCAGTTGCTCAACACGATTTTGCAGATCATGAAGCCAGGTTTCAGTGGTGACTTCAACTTCCAGCCAGGGGTTCAGGGTGGTTTGTTCTGGCTGCTCTGCCATAACGTTTAATTGCTGGTCAATATCGTCCAGTGAACCTTTCAGGCTAATGAGCTTCCGGAACACCGGCACGATAATGGATTCAATTTTGTGCAGCGCTCCCTTTTTGAAATCCACAAGCATTACCTGTTTATCTGAGCCTGCCTCATCAAAACTGAGAGGAATAGGGGAGCCGGAATAGCGAATGTGTTCCTGTTTAGCCACGATCTGAGGCCGGTGCAAGTGACCGAGGGCGATGTAGTGGGCTTTGGGGAAGGCAGAAACCGGGAAGGCTGAAAGCGTACCGATATAAATCTCGCGCACAGACTCGGTCAGTTGACCGCCCACTGTCGTTAAATGACCCGTGGCAATAATGGGCAGGGTACTTCCCGCCAGTTTTTCGGCTTCTGAATAAATAGTCTGGTAATGATCAGCGATGGCCTGTTGCAGAGCCTGCTGTTTGTTCTCTCCGGATTCTCCCGCCTGACTCTCCAGTACTTCCCGCGGACGGATAAAGGGGATGGCGCAAATGACGGCCCCCGGTTTATCTTCGCTGTCGTTCAGAACCAGAACCTGATCTTCAGGGTTACTGGTTACGCCGCCCACCACAAAGGTATTCAGGCAGGCCAGCAGCTCTTTTGATTCATTAAGGGTGGCTACTGAGTCGTGGTTGCCACCAATCACCACCAGTTGCCGGCAGGGCGTGTTCTGGAGGCTGACAATAAAACGGCTGTAGAGCCTTCTGGCATAGCTGGGGGGTGTTCCGGTATCAAAGATATCACCGGCAATGATCAGTGCATCGACACTCTGCTCTGTTACCTGCTCGATCAGCCAGTCCAGAAAGGCCTGATGCTCAGCCTCCCGACTTTTGCCCATAAAATGCTGGCCGAGATGCCAGTCAGAGGTGTGAAGTATGCGCATAGTCTTAATCGAAGTCAGGCCAAAACTGTAAAGCTACAACAGATTTCAGATCTGGCCAATCTATAAGGCAGTGGTTTGCGCTATTCATTAGTAAAATAGTCGTAAACCCTCGCCTTTAGGCCTTTAGGCTCTCGAGTCCTCGGGTCCGATAGGGCAGGGAGCAGTCACCTCAGGTCAAATACGGTTCACCGGCTGCTGCAACAAAAGCCATTTCCACCCGATACTCCGCATCAGCCAGTTCTGCCTTTACACAGGCTCGACTTGGGGCACAACCTTCCGGAAACCATTCGTCCCGAACTTCATTCAGTGCTGGCAGGTTGGCAAAGTCAGTCAGGTAAATGGTGACTGATAAAATACGTGACCGGTCGCTGCCAATTTTCTCCAGAGCGAGCTCGGCCTGACTGAATATCTGATTGGCCTGCCCTTTTATATCTTCGCTGGTGTCAGAGTCCGCCACTTCCACAAAGTGGGCAATACCATTGAAGACCGTAATGTCGGACCAGCGTTTACAGGGATTTATGCGATGGATGTTCACGATTTATTGCCTTGTCCAGAAATGAATATGATTTATTTTAACGTATTGAAAAATAAGAGAATAAGTGTTTTTTAACCTGCTTTAGACTAATGAGCAATAGAGTAAATGCTATGTTTTAGGAATAATGAGCTGTAAGAAATAAGCTGTTTTCATGGAGGAAGACCGATGGGTACGAGCATTCAAAGCTTTGGAGGTGTTGCGAGCAGCTGTATCCAGAAGCTCGCAGCTACAAGCATTAAAGGCGTAGCCAGTAATCCTGCTTATTTGAACAGAGAATCAATAGTCAGCACTGAGCCTGCTGCTTACCTGTCTGATAATCACCCGATACCAGAACGGTACGTCAAGGCTATCCATGCCCGTAACGCCAAACCTGTTCAGGGCAGACAGTTTGTTCAAGGCGTCAAAGATATAAAACAGATGGGAAGAGACCTGGTATTAAGGCAAAAGGCGGGCAAAGCTGCTTTGCAGGCAAAGCAAAATGATCGCAGGGCTCGTCACCAAAACATTGGGCGTCCGGCAGGACAGGTAAAATCTTCATCGAACTCTCCATCGAGCAAGGGGTATGTGAAAAATACCCGTAACAATAATGTGAACCGCCCTCAGACCACTGGTATTGGTGGTGGAGGCCCATCGAAAGGGCCTTCAAAATCACCAGCGAATAATACTCAGAATTTTCTTTCTGGCATCAGGGGTAAACCAAAAACATTTCAGCAATTGCAATATCAATTGAGAGCAGCTTGCTCTCCAAAGGATATTAAACAGGTGCTTGCAGATCGGCAGTCATCAAAACTTTCCCTTCAGGATCATGGCCGTTATCAGAGTACTCTGAGAAGATCTATGACGAATATGGCAAGTAATCCTGATACGGCACATAAGCTGGATAGCTCATTTATAAAGCAGGTATTACGAGGCGATAAAGCGGCAATAAACCACACGATTGCGAGCTGGGGCAAAGCAGATATAGCGCATATGGAGGAGCGTAGTTTCTTATTAAAGAATGGACAGAGCTACACGGCTCCATCCATCAAGCCTCAACTGGATTGCTCTTATGGTGAACTTCACCGGCAGTTGACCAGCG
>NZ_JAVRMB020000004.1:0-8697 GCF_031844845.1 Endozoicomonas sp. | reverse complement strand
AACCAGGTAGCTAGAGGCCGCTTTGTTGAGTCAAAGATGGTGTTGCTGGTAAGCGAGGTTTGGCAACGGCAACAATTGCACTGGAATTCAGCTTTCCGGTGAAGCTTTCAGAAACTGCGGGAACCACATTTCGGGCATTGGCAGCCATCTGGCCAGCACCAGGAGAACAGCGCGTTCTCACACTGCTCTTCACTGCCGTAATTAGCCAGAAATTGCCTAATGCTAATGCCTTTTTGGAACTGAATGGTATTTTTACACATCAGTTTTACCTCCAAAACACATGGCTATCGACGTTTGTTATAGCAGCTGGCTCATGACGTAAGGTCGGTGGTAATCAGGTAGTTTTTGATCAGGTAATCATAGGGTTATTTGCGTACAGGCCATCAAGAAGGATGATTGGTTTCAACTGGGGATGTTCTCGTTTCCGCCGTGCAAAATAGCGTTTGATTGCATTTTTCTCGCAGTCATTTTTGGTGCAACCATCCTGGTGCATGATGGCTTCCGGCGCGAAAGGGATGACTGTCTTTTGATCAGGATGAACAATACAGCCTCCCATTAAATTATGGTAATAGGATTCATTAGGTTCCCCTTTATTTCTAACGCAGCAATTTTTACAGCTACATTTTTTGAATGAAAAAGCCCTGTACCATCGATAGGCATCAGATAATAATCTTTCAACTTACCACAGCTGAATTTAAATGCTTTGAGAGCACCGCTACGCTGGATAACAGAAAAAAACTCTTTAAATGGCTTTTGAATGTCGGCAGGTTCAATCAAATCAATTACTGCACTCATGTGACTGTCAGATGGGATTATTCCATCATGAACACGATACATCTTTTCGAGATTATGGCGTTGAATTGGATCGGTACGTTTACTATCAAATTCTAAAAGTGAGTCATTCCTTTGATGCATCATAGCAAAGGCCGATTTTGGAAAATCCCCAAAAGGGATTGGGCACTTATCAGGACGAGGATCTTTAATATTTTCGAAGCAATCAGAGACTATATTGATGAGATTCGTAGCATTAAGGTGCTTGCTGTACTTCTGAATAGCGGTAGCCATGATCAAGTCAACGACAGTGAAGTGGTATGGGGGAATTTTAGTCGATAAATTGTGCGATTACTTTTTTTATGGCCAAGCTGAATCGCTTGCGGCAGAGGATGTTTAATATTCATCGGGAATTGCTGCCAGTGAACAAGACCAGTGATAAAAGACAACCAAACATTCCAGGTTGAAATAGAATGCCAACAAGCCATTGCTTTACCCAGTTCAGTCAGCTGAAGCACTATCTTTCCAGCACCATTATTGGTCAGGAGCATCTGGTCAACCGCCTGTTGACGGGGCTGCTTGCCGATGGTCATTTGCTGGTGGAAGGCGCTCCGGGCCTGGCTAAAACCCGCGCTGTTAAAGCACTGTCCGAGGGCCTGGATGCGGATTTCCACCGCATTCAGTTCACGCCAGACCTTTTACCCGCTGATGTCACCGGTACCGATATCTATCTGCCCGAAGATGGCAGCTTTCGTTTTCAGCCGGGGCCCATCTTTCACAACCTGATTCTGGCCGACGAAATCAACCGCGCCCCGGCCAAGGTTCAATCCGCATTACTGGAAGCCATGGGCGAACGGCAGGTCAGTGTGGGTCAGAAAACCTACCCGCTGCCGGAGGTTTTCATGGTGATGGCCACACAGAATCCCATTGAGCAGGAAGGCACCTATCCCCTGCCGGAAGCCCAGCTGGATCGTTTCATCATGCATGTGCGGGTGGGCTATCCCGATGTTGAAGCAGAGCGGGCTATTCTTCGCCTCGCCAGGGGTGAAGCCATGCAGACATCCGTTGAACGACCACAAAACCCTATGAAACAGGAAGAGATTCTTCAGGCCCGTCAGGAAGCATTGGCCGTTCACATGGAACCCTCTGTCGAGGAATATATCGTTCAGCTAATCAATGCCAGCCGTAACCCGACGCTTTACAGCGACCAGTTGGCAGGCTGGCTTGACTATGGTGCAAGCCCCCGGGGAACCATCGCTCTGGATCGTTGTGCCAGAGCCTATGCCTGGCTGGATGGCCGTGATTTTGTCAGCCCTGATGACGTTCAGGCGATCGCCCATGATGTTCTTCGCCACCGGCTGCTACTGACCTTTGAGGCTGAAGCGGAAGGAAAAGACGCAGATCAGATTATCAGCCAGTTGTTGAAACTGGTCCCTGTAGCCTGAAAGGCTCTCGAAAAACAGTTTTGGAAGAGCTATGAGCGGTGCCTATTGCACATTACAGAGTCTGGTAAACCTGCGGCTGCAGGCTAAAGACCTGCCACTGTTTCGCCCCGGACGAAGCCACCAGCAGATGCAGGGAAATGCCCGCTCTCCTTTTAAGGGACGGGGCGTGGACTTTGAGGAAGTCCGGGCCTATCAGTTTGGTGATGACATCCGTTCCATCGACTGGCGGGTCACCGCCCGAAGAATGAAGCCCCACACCAAAGTCTTTCAGGAAGAACGTGAACGGCCGGTTATGGTGCTATTGGATCAGAGCCATGCCATGTTCTTTGGTAGTCAACTCAACTTTAAATCGGTGACTGCTGCTGAAATCGCAGCCCTGATCGCCTGGGCAACGCTGAATCACGGTGATCGCATCGGTGGTGTTATTTTTAATGAGCAGGAGCTTCAGGAAACACGCCCGAAACGCTCCAGAAAAACACTGATGCACTGGCTGAACCAGACAGAAATGATGAACCGAAAGCTTCGGGCCACGTCCATATCCAGCCTGGATGCCGAACACGGCCTTACCAGAACTCTGAGGCATGCCCGGCGCGTTGCCCATCCGGGAACCCAGATATTTTTGATCAGTGACTTCCACCATATTAATGAAGAGGCCGAGCAGCACCTGTCCCGGCTTGCCCGTCATAATGAACTCAGGGCCATCAAGGTGAGCGACCCACTGGAATCGGAATTGCCAACGCCGAATCGATATTCTGTTACCGATGGCATGCACAGCCTGATGATTAATACTGGCCAGCCCCAGCTCCGTCAGCAATTTCATCAACATTACCTGAAACAAACTGAACAGCTGCAGACCATGCTTTCACGCTTGCGAATTCCCTTACTGCAAATAAGTGCAGCACAACCTTCCGCACAGCAACTGCTGGGTCTTTATGGTGTCAGGATAAACAGCCAGGAGCGGTCTCAGTGAATTACATTAAGAAATATTCTAAATTTTGTTTTGAATTTCCCTCGCCACTCAGGGATTAGTCATGGAAGTACAAAATCCACTGGACCAGCTCCGTCCCAATCATCTTCCAGACCCTGTTGGTTTCTGGCCACCCGCCATTGGCTGGTGGGTGCTGGCAACGATAACCATCACCTTATTGACCCTTCTGACTATATACGTCTATCGTCGTTGGAAAAAAAATCGCTATCGCACTGTGGCACTGCAGCAGGCCACCGAGACACTTGCTGAATATCAGGAACATCAATCCCCACACCGTTTTGCCCGTGACTGCAATGAACTGTTAAAGAGAGTGGCACTGCGAGCCTTTCCCAACAGTGATGTAGCCGGCCTGAATGGTGCGTGCTGGTGCCAGTTTCTGGCGAAAACAGGCAGCACACCGGAGTTTCTCAACCACAGTGCATTCAATAATGACCGTTACAACCCCAATGCTTCACTGCCCACTGAAGATATCTACGAACTGACCCGGCGATGGATAAAGAAACACCATGCTTGAGTTTGAATGGCCCTGGATTCTGATCGCACTGCCGCTACCTCTACTGGTTTATCGATGGGTTAAACCCGCCAGTGACGGTAGTGGTTCAGCACTGCACATCCCCTTCTACCGGGAATTATCATCAATCATTGGTGAACAGAAGGTAGAAAAAACAACCGCCTCCCGCAAGTCCATGGTGCTGCCCTGGCTCATCTGGACGCTGCTATTGATAGCAGCCAGCAAACCGGTATGGCTCGGAGACCCCATCGAATTTCAGAACAGTGGTCGTGACCTGATGATGGCCGTTGACCTCTCCGGCAGTATGGAAATCAATGATATGGTGCTCAGTGGTCGTCAGGTTGACCGACTCACTGCCACCAAGTCAGTAATGAATGACTTTATTGAGCGCCGCCGGGGTGATCGCCTGGGGTTGATTCTGTTTGGTACTCAAGCCTATCTTCAGACTCCCCTGACCTTTGACCGGCAAACGGTAAGGGCTCTGATGAATGAATCCGGTATCGGCATGGCAGGCAATAAAACAGCCATTGGTGATGCACTGGGTCTGGCCGTCAAACATCTGCGCAAACGACCTGAAGACAGTCGGGTGCTTATTCTTCTGACCGATGGCGCCAACACCGCTGGGGAGATTTCACCTTTGCAGGCAGCCCAGATAGCAAAAGAAGAGCGAATCAAAATCTATTCCATTGGTCTGGGTGCAGAGGAAATGATTGAACCCGGATTTTTTGGGGGCCGGCGGGTAAACCCTTCTGCCGATCTGGATGAAAAGACACTGAAAGAGATGGCCGAATTGACCGGTGGCCAGTATTTTCGGGCCCGTAACATTGGGGAACTCAGCAACATTTATGCCCTGCTGGATCAGCTTGAACCCACAGTACAGGAAGAAGAAACCTTCCGCCCCAGCAAGGGCCTGTTTTTCTGGCCACTGGGATTGGCTCTGTTGCTCAGCCTGATACCGGCACTGGTGAACATTATGCCAGGGAGCGCTGCGGCCAAATGGAGAGCCAGGCCATGATGGAATTGATGTCGCAGTTTCACTTTTTAAGACCGCTCTGGCTTCTTATGTTAGTACCCTGTCTTATATTGATCGTGCTGTTGTGGCAACAACAGCAGACACAGGGAAGCTGGGCAAAAGTCATTGCTCCAGAGCTGCTCTCCTGGTTACTGGAAGGAGAGAATAACAAGCCGGTTCGCTGGCCACTGATGGTGGTTCTGTTCGGCTGGGTCGTCACCTGCCTGGCAATGGCCGGCCCCACCTGGATTAAGCAACCTGTTCCCGTCAGTAAAAGCCAGCACCCCCTGGTGGTTGCCGTAGATCTTTCTTTCAATATGTATGCAGCAGACCTGTCGCCCAACCGACTCACCAGGGCACGGTTTAAACTGCAGGATCTGTTCAATCTGCGCAGTGAAGGACTCTCGGCACTGGTAGCCTATGCAGGATCAGCACACACGGTCGCGCCTTTAACTGACGATAGTCGTACACTAAACAACCTGATCAAAGCCCTCAGCCCTGACGTTATGCCTGTACAGGGCATCCTTCCAAATGAAACGAAGCCCGTTGAGGCCATTCGCCTGGCCAAACAACTGATGACACAGGGAAGCAATGAACCCGGTGATATCCTGCTGGTTACTGGCTCCCTCTCTGAAGCACAGGCAGAACAGATCACAGACCTTCTGAAAAACAGCTCTCTTCGCCTTTCCATCCTGGGAACAGGTACTGAACAGGGAGCACCCATTCCATTACCCGGGGGTGGTTATCTGAAGGATAAACAGGGAACCATTATCGTCCCCCAGCTGGATCAAGCCCGGTTGCAGGCATTAGCCAGAGCTAATGGTGGACGTTATCAGACCATGACGCTCGCGGATAATGACCTGAAAGTACTGGTACCCACCACCAGCAATGAGCCGCTGTTTTCTGAACGGGAATCTGCCGACCGGGAACTTGACCAATGGTATGACGCCGGTTACTGGCTGGTATGGTTGCTACTGCCTGCAGCCCTGTTTGGTTTTCGCAGAGGGTGGTTAATGGTGGTGATGATGATCACCTTACTACCGATGACACAGGAGGCCAAAGCCTTCAGCTGGGATGATCTCTGGCAGACCCGGGACCAGCAGGGACAGAAGGCGCTTCAGTCAGGTGATCCGGAATTGGCGGCAAGCCTGTTTTCAGACCCATCCTGGAAATCTGAAGCCCTGTTTCAGAATCAACAGTTTGAGGAATCCGCCTCACTTCTGGCTACCCAAAACAAAGAAAACGACAGTGTCAGCCAATACAATCGAGCCAATGCGCTGGCCAAAGCGGACAAATTGCAGGAAGCCCTGAAATCTTATGATCAGGCACTCTCTCAACAACCTGATATGGAAGATGCAAAGTTCAATCGAAAACTGGTCGAACAGTTGCTGAAGCAACGCTCTCAACAGGATCAGCAAAGCCAGGAAAGTGATCAAAACAAGAGTAATGATCAGCAACAGCAGGGAGAACAGAACCAGGATAATCAGCAGGGATCTCAGGAAAACAACAATCAGCAGCAAGATAGCGATGATAGTCAGGCTGGTGAATCTCAATCTCAGAATCCGCAAGATCGTCAAAGCTCAAATGAACAGGATCAGCAGCCCAGCCAGGATGGATCTCCCGCTGACCAAAACCAGCAACAGAGCCAGAGTAAATCTGGTGCTGAAGAACCGGATAAAAAGTCTGAAACCGCCCCCGCCCCCCCTGCTACCGGAAGAGAACAAGACAAAGCGAGTGAACAAACCGGCAAGTCCATGGCTGAATCATCGGATGAACAACCACTGTCTCCGGAACAGCAGGCGGTTGAAAGCTGGCTGAGAACCATTCCTGACGACCCCGGTGGTTTATTAAGAAGAAAATTCCTGCAACAACAGCAGCAAAGAGCCAGAGAGGGATCATTATGGTAAACCTGCGATTATTCTGGCTGTTATCAAACCATTTTATACATTCCCACGCCGGAGCCGGGGAACGAGGAAAGCAAATGCTGGCAAGAACTACACGCCAAAACTTAAGCCATTTTCTTGCGGTCACCCTGTTATTGATTGCGCTTCTAATGGCCAACATGGCCAACGCCGCTTTTACTGCCAGCGTTAACAGCACCGTTATTGCCAGCCACGAATCCCTGGAGCTGACCCTCCGTACGGATATGAATAGCAGTGATGCGCCCGACCTGTCGCCTCTGGAGTGGAGCTTTGATCTATTAGGCACCCGGCAGCAGAGCCAGACCCGCATCACTAACGGCAACAGGGAATACTCCCGTGAGTGGGTTATCAGCCTTGTTCCCAAACAGCAGGGTACTCTGATCATCCCTCCCATCAAATTAGGTGCTCAGGCATCTGAGCCGGTCACCATTACGGTCAGGGATAAAAAAGCAGACGATTCCGGAAGTGATACCAGCCCACTGTTTATGAAAGCTGAAGTCAGCAGTGAAAGCATCTACGTGCAACAGGAGCTGATCTTTACCCTGCAGATTTTCTTCAGTGTCCAGCTATACGATGATAATCGTTTAAGTGCCCTGAATATTGACGATGCCCTGATGCAACAGCTGGGTGAAACCAGAAAATTCGATACGGTTATTAATGGTATCCGTTACCGCGGCTTTGAGCTGAAATACGCCATTCATCCCCAGGCAGTGGGTGAAATGGTTATTCCATCACTGACATTTACCGGCGTTGCGGTTGAACCCCGCGACCCGTTTGGCAGCATCTTCTCAAGTGGCGGCAAACCTGTGATTGCCCGCTCACCGGAAATCCGGGTTGAAGTCAAACCAAAACCAGAGAGTTACCCGGTCAAAGAGACCTGGTTGCCAGCAAGAAAGCTGACCATCCAGGAAACATGGAGCCAGCCTCTGAATACCCTGAAAGTCGGTGATGCCATTACCCGAACCATTACGGTCGCAGCCGATGGCCTCAGTGCAGCTCAACTGCCTCCCATACTGATGCCTCAGCCAAAGGGGGTTAATAGTTATCCGGATAAGTCCGGTACAGAAGACAGCGAAACGCTCAATGGTATTCAGGGCCAGCGTACGGATTCCATTGCCATGATTCCAACCCATTCAGGCACTATCACTCTGCCCGCTGTGGAATACATCTGGTTTGATACGGCTCGTGGTGAAGTCAGAGTCTCCAGCCTCCCGGCAACCACCATTGATGTGGCGCCTGACCCCAATGCCAAAGCACAAACACCTCCCATGGCAGTAAGCACCCCGGCAGAAACTGAAGTAAGCAAGGTAACCGGGTGCCCGGAACCATCCATTATTTCCAGCGAGCCAGATAATACGTCCATTCGCTTATGGCAAGGATTGACCGGTCTCTTCGCACTGTTATGGCTGGTAACCCTTGGCATCTGGCGATTCAAATCCAGTTCAGGAAAACAGGCTGACAGTCATGAAAAAATAACCGGTGATCACCACCCTTCTAACAATCAGGTACAGGAGGCTGCTGCATTTGCCAGTCTGGAAAGCGCCTGCCAGCAGAAAAATGTTCGCCTGACATTGAATGAATTACAGAACTGGAGTCGTTTATATCCTGGCAACAATAAACTGACGTCACTGACAGACTGCCTGAACCAGCTTGGCTCCAATGAACTCAAAGCAGCCTGTAATGATCTGGCTGCCAGCCTTTATTCAGCCGAGCCAAAAGCTGCAGATATACAAGCTCTGCTAAATACGGTGCTTGAAGAATGCCAGAAAATCAGGACAAAAAAGCCTGAAATGGGAAGTGATCAGGAACTGGGTAAACTCTATCCCCGATAAGGGAAGTGGCATTATAGAAAGTACCAACCCTCCGTCTTTCCCGCGCAGGAGGGTGTCGAAAAAGGGCAAAACACCCCCCAAAACCCTCCTCGCTCCCACGCTCTGCGTGGTAGCGCCAGAACCCAACCACAGACACGATTCCTGTGGTTGGCTATGCATTCCCACGCAGAGCGTGGGAACGAGGTTAACCCTCCTCGCTCCCACGCTCTGCGTGGT
>NZ_JAVRMB020000003.1:0-18419 GCF_031844845.1 Endozoicomonas sp. | reverse complement strand
TTCATCTTCTTCTGCAATACCGGATAACTGGCCGTATGAGTCATCTTTTACCAGCGCCATCAAACGGTGACGCAAGTGGAATGCTGTATCCAGCGATATGCCGCACCGCCTGGCGGCAGGTCGCAGTGTCGATTCGCCGTCCATGCACTCAATGTACTGATCCAGCTTATCCCGGACTCGAAGGTGAGAAAGAGAAGTTCCACTCATGGCATTGAATGTTTTATCGCAATCTTTGCAGCAATATCGTTGATGGCCATCCTTAGTCCCCATCGGATGACGTGAGTTGACTGACAACGAACACAAACAGGTTTCTGGTCAAAGTGAAATTTAAGTCGTTCCAGAAGGAGCGACTCACCTTAAATATCGGAGGAGGCAGAGTTGGAGGCTGGGGAAAGTGTTTTATGCAGTACGCTCACTTGCTCCGGAGACGTTAAAGGAAGGGATCGGAGAATATCTTCAAACTGCTGGGACTGCACGGTCTGACACTCCACTTACACGGCAATTAAAGTATACCTAAAACCACCAACACTTAAACTGAACCGGGTTTTAGAATGCGGTTTGAAAAACTCAAGCGACAAGTATTCCTGGATCAGGCTTCCCGAAGCT
Organism: Endozoicomonas sp.; assembly: GCF_031844845.1. Lineage (GTDB taxonomy): Bacteria > Pseudomonadota > Gammaproteobacteria > Pseudomonadales > Endozoicomonadaceae > Endozoicomonas. The sequence continues at coordinate 17,813 of NZ_JAVRMB020000003.1, read as the reverse complement.
TATTCAGGAAGATTCAATATATCCTGTAACTGAGCTTTTCTTTCCTCTTTTTTGAATAGGTTCATATTGATCAGCTCTTGTACAAGATTTCGAACCTCTTGTACAGTAGAGGCCGTTCCCACTTTTTTAATCTGCGCGTAAATAACTTCAATTTTATGAAAATCATCAACTGCATGAGTTATCTGAGCTGTATGCCCTTGTATCTGTGATGAGAATTCTTTTATGCCATGGCCTGCTTTTATAGCAAGGCGCTTTGACGATCTTTTAATATCACAAATGTTTTTTTTAAAACTGGACGATTGTTCTTTATGATCCTCAGTTCGATCAGGCTGATCTTTTACTCTGTCTTCATTATCGGTGGCAGTCGTGCCCATGCCTTCTGGTATTGATGGACCTGTTTCGTCTAAATCTAAAGAAGTATTATGAGCGGCAGGTTGAATGGCCAGACGAGATTGCTTGCTTTGGATCAGGGAATTTAGTCTATCTATTACCTTATTCCTATATTCATTCAGTTGTTCAGCGCGATTCTTCAGATGAATTTTCATGTTACGTATATTAGTAAGGTTGCTAAAAAATAGTTTTTTTGCCATGTTAATGCTTTCATTAATATTATGTAATTCATTCAATGATTCGGTTGATAATTTAATTTTTTCATCTTGAGAATTCCAGTCGACTACATATTCGCAAAGATTATCTTTATTTGAGTCGAATGTTGATTTTATCCAGAGATACCACTCACTATTAGTATCCAGCTTAGAAAGAATGCCGTTGATTTTATCCAAAGCAGCTTGAGGGGGATATTCAAGGAATACAGGATTTATAGCTAATTCAGATCTGCCATCTTTATCCTCTGTTATATAAAGGCATGGAGAAAAAGTTTCTACTGCCAGGCAAGATTTAATAAATCGGCCGTTGGCATTTTGATTCACTGCGGCTAAAATAGCAAGATACAGATTACTTGCTAGATTTTTTAGCTTTTTTTCATGCTCTTTTAATTGATTAAGACTTATACGGCCTGCATCATAATATGTTTTTATAGATGGTTCTTCATCTTCAGCTTGCTGAGAAGTAGTCTTTAGCATCATATCACGCAAAATCGAAATAGGTATGGTTCTGATCACATCTTCTGTTACAGACTGAGTCTTTTCCTGAGTGGCAGGAGTCATAAGGTGTTTGATTACAGCTTCTTTTAGTAATCTAATCTGTATTAAATTGGATGTGCTCTGCCCTACTAATTGTAATTGTGAACGTTTTGGTATTTTAAATTTACGATCATGGTCGCATTCTTCAATATTGCACTGATTTTGAAATATTTTCTGTAATTCTGAAGATATAGCCTCTTCGAACATAAACGCATTTAAAGACTTATCAACCGCATTTTTCGCATGAGACATAAGATGAAAGAGTTCTTCTTCATTTAAGAGATTGATTAATGGTTCAAGCTCAATAGTGAATGAAATAAGCAGCTGCATAGAACGCTTAATCTGAGAAATATCAGTTCGTAAAAAGTTAGCGCGAGTGAGAGTATAAACTTTACTCAGGCGGTGTGCAGCTTTAGCCTTGTCAAGGGAGAGTGGTGCCGATGTAGATTGATCAACTTTTAAAAAATCGAATACACCATTAGCTATACTTTCAGCTTCATTTTCATTGATATTTTTCATTTCAATATCGCAATCAAAAAGTTCTTTGTGACATTTCTCTACCAATAAAGTATAGAATTGTTCTTTGAGATGTTTATTATTCGTACGAAAATCAGGAAAACAAGATATGAGTTGATATGCTCGTTTACTATTTAGCCACTTGCAAATATTTTTTCGAAGTGATCTGCTCGAGTTATTTTCTGCATATTGAATAAATTCATCAAGGCTATTGAGCTTCTCAGCTGTAGGCTTGATGTAGTATTTATGTAATGATTTTCTTGGTTTTATAAAGACTGATCGTTCAGGTATGTTACTGTTTATTGAGCCAGCCCGTGTGTATCGGCAAAGTCTTGATGGTGGGAAACAGCCGGTGTGACTTTTATCTTGATTGCCGTGAGTTTCAGTCGGCCTAGTTGGTAGCGATGTATAGGATCCGGAAATTGTCATATGACTCTCGAAAATTATTTAAGTAGTTGATTATTTGTATTTCAGTTATTTTTTATTGTTCATCAAATCAGTTAAAAGTTTCAAATATTGAATTTCAAGGGGTGGATAAGTGTTATTTCCACAAGTTCACCCAGTCAGTGTTGAGGTTAATCTGCCGGCAGCACAATGGATAAAACCAGTTTCTAACCTATTGATCGAAAATATTTATCCATTTTGTAAGGATATTATGGTTTTTTATATCCAGATTAAGTAGGTGATAGTTTGCTATCGAATACTCTGACCACTAATAAAAGAATAAGTTACAATATATTTTATAACCATAGCGATGGTGGTGGATGGCATTCCCGATTTTTCCGGTGATAAATATTGGGAATCAAATAATTGCCCACTTTATCAATAAGCATCGACCATGCTTCTAAGGCTTGGTATTACTGGTGATGATCGGCTCATTGAATAAAACGAACCATTCGATCAGCCAATTTATACGAAAGCAAACTTTTACCTACTTAGGATCGGAATAGGGTTATTGCTTTTCCATCCATAAGAATCTGCAACTCACTGTCCGTCGCTTTTAGAACCTGAATCCGTTTCTCTTCTGATACCCGCTTGCTGGTCTGGTCGCCGATTGGGTCTTTCTGTTGCTTTCGGTCAATCAGCAGAATGATCTGGTTGTTGCTGAGTTGCCAGGAGCCAAAGCTTTTTTCAGAGGCATGGGTTCCCAGTTGCTGGAAGAAAGAATCAAAGGATCCACTGTCGTCAAGATTCCAGTCAATGGCAATATCATCGCGTATACGCCACTGACCAATAAGTTGCTCCCGGGTAACCGCTTCAATATCTTTCAGGTTTTTCTGCTTTAACAGCTTTCTTAATCGCTCGGCGGAAGCCTTATATTGCTTCTCTAACAGTGATTTTTCACGGTTATAATCAGCGGCCCGGTTTTGGTAGGTTTGTTTCTGATCTTTGAGGTTATTCAGTTCTTCATGTAGATATTCCGGCGATTTTTCACCGGCCTTTTTAATCTGCAGACGCTTGTCATCAATATTTTTGGCCATGATGACTTCAAGGTTTTGTATCTCTCTTATTTTTTGATCAAGCTCGCTGAGTTTTCGGTTCATTGCCCCATCAATTTCACTTGGGGTTCCGTACAGAAACAGTAACTCCTGATCCAGCCCTGCCTGACGCTCTTGCTCTGCACGAAGGGACTGCAAGTTTGCCAGCTGGCTTTTCTGGTCGCTGGTCATTACCGGGGGGATGGTTTTAACGACCCGGGCATTTCTGTCGAGTATGCTATAACCCAGGTGAGCAAATTCCCTGGGCATATTGGATGAAATAACCGTGGTGCCTTCGTGGTTTTTGTATTTATAAAGGCTTTGCGCCGCTGCCTCAATGGCAACGGTCGCAGACAGCATTCCTGTCAATAACAGTATGAATGGCTGTTTGAATTTCATACTCCGTAACGGTCTCTGTAGGCTTGTATTTCCGGCGCGTAACGACGGATTTCCGGGTGGTTTTCGGTATATTCCAGCAGGTTGGCCAGAGAAATAATACTTAGAACCGGAATGTTGAAATCACGTTCTGCTTCCTGAATAGCTGAGAGCTCTCCCTGACCCTTTTCCTGACGATCCATGGCAACCACAACGGCTGCAGGTCTGGCATCAGTCTGTTCAATAATGGCCATTACTTCACGAATAGCGGTGCCGGCAGTGATAACGTCATCAATGATCGCAACCCGACCGGTCAGAGGCGCACCGACAATATTGCCGCCTTCGCCATGGTTTTTGGCTTCTTTGCGATTAAAACACCAGGGTACGCTGCGATTGTGTCTTTCGAAAAGTGCGACAGCTGTCGTTGTTGCCAGTGGGATGCCTTTATAGGCTGGCCCGAACAGGATATCAAATTCAAGCCCGGCACTGACCATGGCTTCAGCGTAGAATCGACCCAGCTGACTGATCGCTTCGCCAGTATTAAATAATCCGGCATTAAAAAAGTAAGGCGACGTTCTTCCGGATTTCAGGGTGAACTCACCAAAACGAAGCACTTGTTGCTCAATGGCAAAATCCAGAAATTCTTTTTGATACTGATGCATTGGGAGGGTCCTGTTCGCAATATGCCCGTGAGCGTGAGCCAGATTGCGTATTTTATACCAATTTATCCCTCTGACCAGCAGGCCTTTGTAGTAGAGACCGGATTTATGCGGATAAACATACGGGGGGCGACCCGTTATCATTTGTCAGATACAATTCCGAACTTTCTGTGTTCAACCGTACCATAAGATTCTGGATCATGCCTTATAATAGGGGTGAGGGCTCTTACTAACTCTGTCGTACAGTTGGCGCAGGGTTAATCCCGGTTTAGTAACCGTATCTCTGAAAAGCTTAGACTTTAGCCGTCGTTCATCCTGGCCAACCTTGCCAGGCAGTGCAATTGCTACTCAGGCTGAGATTTGCCTTGGTGGTTTTGCAGATCTTCAGTTTCTGTTTTTTCCGGTTACTGTCTTGCCGAGGTAACAAGCTTAATGCCAGTGCGTATATGCGTTCAGGCAAGGTGTATTCGATGAGAGTTATCAGTTTAAATTGCGAAGGCATTAAAAACGCACGAGAAAAAGGCCTGTTTGACTGGCTCTTGGAGCAGGATGCGGACCTTATTTGTTTGCAGGATACTCGTGAAGACGAGCAGGTTATTGAGGATCAGTATTTCCTTGATGGCTACTTTGGTTACGCTTTCAGTGGTTATAACCGGACTGATCGTGGAGGGGTGGCGATCTATACCCGTCTTGCCCCCAAGGCGATCATCAGTGGTCTTGGTTTCCCTGAGATGGATGAAACCGGTCGATACCTGCAGGCTGACTTTGACAAAATCAGTATTGTCAGTCTCTATGTGCCGGAAGGTGATGATGAAGACAGTCTTAACTTTAAATACCGTTTTCTGGATGGCTATTCCCACCACTTAAGCAAACAGCGTCGTAAGCGTCGTGAGTTTATTATGTGTGGAACCTGGAATATCGCCCATCGGAAAATTGATGTGGCTAACTGGCGTGATGCCCAGGAAGTTTCCGGTTTCAATCAGGCTGAACGAGGCTGGATGGAAGGTTTACTGGGTGATATGGGCTTCTTTGATGCTTATCGCGAGGTAGACCGGGAAGCGGGCAAGTACAGTTGGTGGAAAGATGAGTCTTTGCGTAATGACAATATGGGCATGCGCGTCGACTATCAGATCGTCACTCCGGGAATGCGTCATCGCGTTCTGAATGGTGGTATTTACAAGGGGCAGGTGTTTTCATCCCATGCGCCGGTGATTATTGATTTTGACTGGGAGCTGGGAAACCCGTCCTGAATTAATAGCTTATTGTCTGGGGAGTGAATTGATCATGTTGATACACTCCTCCGTTCTTTCATCTATCCCCGTGCTGTTTACCATCAGTACTTTGCTTTCGGATATATCAAGGTCCGTGTTATTACACAGTACCCACTGATCAATATCTTTTTGGAAAATGGCATCGTCACTGCGAATACCATCGTTCTCAAGGGTGATTTTTCCCATTGGCAGATAACAGAAAGCATCAATTTTATGGCTTATGGTTTTGGCCAGCCTGAGCATATAAGGGCTAATGGGCGTGTCGCGCACTTTCAGCCAATAGCGGTGATAGGCGAGTAGTGATGGTGGGCCTGTATCAATAATGCCATGGCCTTTAATGCTTTCCAGCCACTCAGACATAGCGCCAAAAGCAGCCCCGGTCATTGCTGCTGAGGATATCTGGCTGATGGCCTGATTCTCAAGTATTGCTTCCCGTGGTGTTCTATAGCTCAGCTGTTGTGCGGTTTTTCGGTAATAGTCGTCGAAAACTGACCATTCGCTCCCCAGCTTTGTGATCAGGGAATTGCAGAGTGTTGTCTTGCCGGTTCCGTGAGAACCAATCATTGCGATAATCATACTGCCTGCCTATTAAGAAAAGAGCCCGGCATACAGCCATGAGCTATATAACCGGGTTCTATTAAAAATAGATCAATTAGAAGGTGAGGCAGTGGTGAGGTATTAAAAGTGTCATTCAGCTAACGCTTTTTTCTGCAATTCAATGATTTCTTCGATTCCGGAACGGGCCAGAGCCATCATCGCCATCATCTCATTCTGACTGAATGGCGCCGCTTCTGCGGTACCCTGAACTTCGATAAAACCACCGGCATCGGTCATGACGACGTTCATATCGGTTTCAGCGCTGGAATCTTCCGGATAATCAAGGTCCAGAATCGGGCTGCCTTTATAAATACCCACAGAAATGGCGGCAATCATGTGCAGGAATGGGTCAGATTTGACCATTTTCTTTTCCTGCATATACCGCACTGCATCGACCAGGGCTACACAGGCACCGGTAATTGATGCAGTGCGGGTACCGCCATCGGCCTGAATAACGTCGCAGTCAATATTTATGGTATTCTCACCCAGCTTTTTCATGTCGACAGCCGCTCGCAGGGCACGGCCAATAAGACGTTGGATTTCAAGGGTTCTGCCACCCTGTTTGCCTCTGGAGGCTTCGCGTCCCATGCGCTCGGTGGTTGAGCGGGGTAGCATGCCGTACTCAGCGGTAATCCAGCCCTGGCCCGTGCCTTTCAGAAACCGGGGTACACCCCGTTCAACTGAAGCGGTACAAATGACTTTGGTATCGCCAAATTCAACCAGCACAGAGCCTTCTGCGTGTTTGGTATAGTGACGAGTGATTTTTACATCACGGAGCTGGTCTGCCGTTCTTCCGCTTGGGCGCATGGAGATTACCTTGAACTGTTTGAAAAAGCTTAAGCGCTACAAAATTCGCGGAATTATAACTGTTTTGTAGATAAACTTCTGAAATAATGAGCTTTATATAGCTCACCGACCCATCGAGTAAAAGAGTATTTCATGACTTCCAGCATGACGGCATTCGCCCGCGTTCAGATACAGGAGGATTGGGGAAGCCTGGTATGGGAAATTCGATCCGTTAACCATCGTTATCTTGAACCACTTTTTCGTCTACCTGACCAGGCCCGGGAGATTGAGCCTGCGTTGAGAGAAATCATCCGTAAACAGCTGAAAAGAGGCAAGGTTGAATGTAGCCTTAAATATCACCTGGTTGAGAAAGAGCAGGCGCTGGATCTCAATCGCGCCCTGTTGGAACAGCTGCGGTCAGCCGTTCATGAGATTGAGGCTCAGTTTTCACAGGTGGCTCCGGTAAATCCTCTTGAAATCCTGCAGTGGCCGGGGGTTCAGGCAAGTGAAAAAACCGAGATGACGGTGGTTCATCAGGCCGCCATAAAAGGGTTTCATGACGCCATTATTCAGCTGATTGAGATGAGGCAGCGAGAAGGTCGGGAGCTTCAGACCTTCATTGAGGCACGACTGGAGAAGATGGGTGAAGAGATCAAACAGTTGCGTATTCTGTTGCCAGAGATTCTCCGTAACCAACGGGCGAAAATTCTTGATCGACTCTCTGAAGCAAAACAGGAGTTGAACCCGGAGAGGCTGGAGCAGGAAATGGTGATTCTGGCCCAGAAAATGGATGTTGATGAAGAGCTGGATCGTCTGGAAACCCATATCTCTGAGGTACGCAGAACCCTGAAGTCATCTAAGGAGGGGGCTATGGGGCGTCGTTTAGACTTTTTGATGCAGGAGCTGAACCGAGAGGCAAATACCCTGTCATCCAAGTCCATTCATGCCGGTCTGACTCAGACAGCAGTCAACTTTAAGGTCTTTATTGAACAGATGAGAGAGCAGATCCAGAATATCGAGTAAATATTTGATACGTTCGTACATATTATAAGCCACTGAATAAAGTGGCTTTTTTTTGAATTTTTGTTTTTGGTTATTCGCCAATATTAGAGGTTATCTGAAAAAATGGTGACAGTTGGGGGGCAGGCTCGTCGGAATGGAGAGCTATAAGTGGTGACAGATTTACAACACTGACCTACCTTGTTTTGTGCATTACATTGATTGAATCCAGCCTAACCTCAAGTAAGTGCACAATAGAACCAATAATAATAGTAAGGTGATGTAAGTGAAGGATTCAGAAGTAAAAAAACTGGTTAGAGAAACTTAAAGAAGGTGAAGACCCAAAGGTTGCTAAGGGATTGTCCTTTAATAAATTCCACATTTGGGGAAACAGTCATTATTACCGACCAACTCCGCTGTCATCCTGTACAGGGATTGTACAGGATCCATCCACAGGGAGGTGACTGTCGATGGTTGGCTTTTATGCCTTTAGGCCCTCGGGTCCTCGGGTAATCCCTGTCAGATGGATTGTGTACAATCCCTGTACACAATGACAGCGGAGAACGCAGCCGGAATTGTTTATAGTACTACGCCCCAGGCCCCTCAATTTACTGGCAAATGGGTAATTTATTTAGGGACAATTCCTAAGTAAAATGCGGATCTTATTTCGGGACAATTCCTTAGTAGAATTTCGCGTCCTTTTGTCTGGGCGACATTGATTGCCCGACTTCGTTCTTTATAGTTGCCATGGTTAGAACCGAATAAAAAAAAATAAAAAGGACACCCATAAATTTATCAGGAAATAAAAAGGACACCCATAAATTTATCAATACAATAAATAGGGGTGTTTTTATCAAGGCGGTAAAGCAAAGTGGGGATGGACATCTATATCTTGAAGAAATTAATATATATAACAGGTGGTTATCCAGATTCACGTTTGAGGATCTGGCTCATAAATTTACCTGATTACCACTGAGGCTACGCTTGCTTTCAGCCAAGTGCTTGTGAATTGGTAAGGGCTACATGTTAAATGTCCGTATGACCAGTTTAATAAAATAGCCCTATTTCGGAGAAATCTTGGACCTGCTATTAATGAGACTATTGTTTATCATTGCTGAGCAGCGCTAATACCAGGCCCTTCAACGATTCCGGTATCGCTGGATAATGACGTAGGATTAGTGGTAATCAGGAAAAATTTTGAGGACAGGGATTGTATCTTTCTTCCGGTTCTTAATCGAGCAGCATTGCTGGTAATGGGATGGTCGTTTATGGGAAGTATGGGAATTGCAGCCGTCGTTTTAGAGTACCTGAAAGTACTGGTCTGGCCGCTGGTGGCGGTTATCTGTTTTTTTATTATCCGGGCAGAGCTGTTTCGACTGCTGACGAAGTTGTCAGAACTGGATGTGCGCATCCTGGGTTTTCGACTCAGGATGCGCACGGCGGCCAGAATTGCCGGGAAAACCATCAGACCTGCTGGCCTTGCTGATGCAGTCCAGCCGGAACAACAGGACCGGATGGCGGAGGTGATCTGGTCTTTATCCGATCAGGATTTGCTGTTTATCCACGAGCTGGTAAAAAGGCCATGGCAGGATAGTTATTACGCGACAGGCAGGGAAGAAACCTGGCGCTATAACGGCCTGTGCAATGAACAGCTGTTTGTCCGGCTGGTGGAGGGCCACTATCAGCCTACTGAACTGGGCAGGAGGTTGTTCGATTATCTTCAGGATGCTATCGCTTGTAACCTGCAGGGTAAAACCCGGTAACGAGCTGTCCCGAAATAACTTCCTCTTTCACCACAGTACCCACGGGGCCTAAAGGCATAACAGGCACGGAGGACACAGAAAAAAGACTTTCTTTCTTCCTCCGTGTCCTCTGTGTCTCTGTGGTGAGCAAAACAGGGAAGTTGTTAACGGACAACTCCTTAATTAGCGACAATATTCACCAGCTTTCCGGGAATTACAATCACTTTGCGAACCGTCAGGCCGTCCGTGAACTTACTGACATTGTCATGTTCCAGCGCCAGCTTCTCTATGGAATCCTTATCCAGACCTGCAGGGACTTCCAGTTTGGCACGTACCTTTCCGTTGACCTGTACTACCAGAGTAATGGCATCTTTCTTCAGGGCTTCTTCATCGGCCACTGGCCATGGGGCATCCAATACCAATTCAGAGTGACCCAGTGACTGCCAGATACTGTGCATGGCATGAGGTGCAATGGGTGCCAGCATCAGGGTCGTTGCTTCAATGGCTTCACGTATCACTGCACGATCCTGATCGCTGCTTACCTGGAACTTATTAATGGTGTTAGTGAGTTCCATGATCGCAGCAATCGCCGTATTGAAGGTCAGGCGACGCTCACAGTCATCGGAAACCTTGCTGATGGTTTCATGAACTTTCCGACGAAGGTCTTTCTGTTCTTTCGTCAGACTCTTCAGGTCGAGAGTCAGGTCGAGAGTCAGGTCGAGAGTCAGATTCTTTAACCGATCAGGGGCAGCCACATCACAACTGGTAATATGCTCTGCGGCCTGCTTCCAGAAACGGCGCAAGAAACGGTTGGCACCTTCTACAGCACTCTCAGACCACTCCAGGGTTTGCTCCGGTGGCGCAGCAAACATGGTGTACAGACGAATGGTATCTGCACCGTACTGGTTGATCAGGTCTTGAGGATCGATACCGTTGTTCTTGGACTTGGACATCTTGCTTATGCCCGCGTGCTCAACGGTTTCTCCTGTCTCTTTCAGTGTCGCTCTGGTCAGACGACCTTTGTCGTCAAACTCAGAGTCAACGTCGGTGGGTGCAATCCACTGTTTAACGCCTTTCTCATCCAGTTTGAAATAGGTGTCAGCCAGCACCATGCCCTGACAAAGCAGGCGTTTGTAGGGTTCGTCGCTCTCCACAAGGCCCGCATCGCGAAGCAGCTTATGATAGAAACGGGAGTAGAGGAGGTGCATTACCGCATGCTCAATACCACCAATATACTGATCCACAGGCAGCCAGTAGTTGGCTTGCTCAGGGTTAAGCATCTGGTCATCAGAGTTGGGTGAGCAGTAGCGGGCATAGTACCAGCTGGATTCCATGAAGGTATCAAAGGTATCGGTTTCACGGGTGGCGGGTTGGCCATTGTGAATCGTCTTTGCCCATTCAGGATCCGCTTTGATGGGGGACTGAATGCCATCCATCTTAACGTCTTCTGGCAGCAGTACCGGCAAGTCTTCCAGAGGGACAGGAACTTCTGTTCCATCTTCCAGATAGCGCATGGGGATTGGCGTGCCCCAGTAACGCTGACGGCTGACACCCCAGTCACGAAGACGGTAGTTCACCTGCCGCTCACCTTTGCCCTCAGCAATCAGGCGATCAGCGATGGCATTGAAAGCGTCCTCTGAGGACAGGCCATCAAACTCACCAGAGTTAACCAGCTTACCCTTCTCAGTGAAGGCTGCTGTGGTGATGTCAATTGCTTCGCCATTGGCCGGTTCAATAACCTGCTCGATGGGCAGTCCAAAACGGGTGGCAAACTCATAATCCCGCTGGTCGTGACCAGGGACCGCCATAACGGCGCCAGTACCGTAATCCATCAGTACAAAGTTGGCAGCCCAGACAGGCACCTCGCGACCCGTAATCGGATGGATGGCTCGAATACCGGTATCGACGCCCACCTTTTCCATGGTGGCCATTTCTGCTTCAGTGACGGCATTGGATTTGCAGTCCTGAATAAAGGTGGCCAGGGCTGGATTAGTAGCCGCAGCCGCTTTTGCCAATGGATGCTCTGAGGCAATAGCCACGCAGGTAACACCCATCAGAGTATCCGGGCGAGTGGTGTAAACCTTGAATTCTTCCGGTGCGTTTTCTTTGGCTGCGGCGCTTCCCGCCGCGGCGCCAAGAGGATTGGCAATCTTGAAAGTCATCTGGAGACCTTCAGAGCGGCCAATCCAGTTACGCTGCATGGCCTTAACCTGCTCAGGCCAGTGCTCCAGTTTATCCAGGTCGGCCAGAAGCTCATCGGCGTAGGCTGTGATCTTAACAAACCACTGGGGCAGTTCTTTGCGTTCTACAACCGTATCACAGCGCCAGCAGCGACCATCGTCGACCTGTTCGTTGGCCAGAACGGTAGCATCATTGGGACACCAGTTAACGGTGCCCATCTTTTTGTAAACCAGCCCTTTTTCATAGAGCTGAGTGAAGAACCACTGTTCCCACTTGTAATAGTCAGGTTTGCAGGTAGCCAGCTCACGATTCCAGTCATAACCAAAGCCCAGACGCTTAAGCTGGCCCCTCATGTAGTCAATGTTTTCGTAAGTCCAGGGCGCTGGCGCGGTTTTGTTTTTGATCGCCGCATTTTCAGCGGGCAGACCAAAAGCATCCCAGCCCATGGGCTGCAGGACATTCTTGCCCCGCATGCGCTGGTAGCGTGAAATCACATCACCAATGGTGTAGTTACGAACGTGCCCCATGTGCAGTCGGCCGCTGGGGTAGGGGAACATGGAGAGGCAGTAATACTTCTCTTTACTCTTGTCTTCGGTGACAGCAAAGCTGTCATTCTCTTCCCAGAACTTCTGGGCTTCGCTCTCAATATGATGCGGTTGGTAATGCTCTTCCATTATCGCTCAACGGGCTAAATGTAAAAGGGGCGTTTTGACTCACTTTTATGAGTAAACGAATCGACAGGTCAATGAAACTTATAACCTGTCAGGATACATCACTGCCTGTTTTACTGCACTTATCCATTCTATTTATCTGGGGTATTCCTCTCTCTGGGTGAAATTAAAAGTGTTCCCTGATCGCTGTCATCCTGTACAGGGATTGTACAGGATCCATCCAAAGGGAGGTGACTGCCGATGGTTGACTATCCCTGCCAGATGGATTGTGTACAATCCCTGTACACAATGACAGCGGTGAACTCAGCCGGAATTGTTTATAGTACTACGCCCCAGGTCCCTCAATTTACTGGCAAATGGGTAATTTATTTAGGGACAATTCCTAAGCCGATCTCCGGGTTAACTATCGGCTAACCAGTAGATCGGTTCTATCTTTAAGCCATCCGGCATAAAGCTATCTATTTAAAAATAATACAACTGAGACGACGTCTAATCATCACAGCAAAATATTACCGAACACAAAACCGGCAATCACTGAGAACACAATCGACATCAGACCCGGCAGCATAAAGCTGTGGTTAAAGACATACTTACCGATGCGGGTAGTGCCGGTGCTGTCAAAGTCGATAGAGGCAATGATCGGGCCGTAGTTTGGCACAAAGAAGTAACCGTTTACGGCAGGGAACATCGCGACCAGTGAAGCCGCTGGCAAGCCCAGGGCAACACCCAGAGGCATCAGGGTAGAAGTGGTCGCTCCCTGACTGTTCACCATCACGGACAGCACAAACAGGGCAATGGCAAATGCCCATGGCGCAGACTGTACCAGATCGGAAATACCGCCTTTCAGCAGGACATCGTGGGCACCAAAGAAGCTGTCACCCAGCCAGGCGATACCAAAAATGGCAATGATGGCGCGCATACCGGCAGTGAATACATCACCACGGCTCGCTTCAACCACATCCGCCTTGCCCAGCCAGACAATCAGGGCCGACACCGACAGCATGATAATTTCAATGGTGTGCGCCATTGGCATGGCAGAGCCGTTGAACTGAGGACGCAGGGCAGGAAACGCCCCCATGATGACCACCATAACCGCACCCAGCAAGAACAGCAGCACAGAAATTTTTGCGCCCGGCTTCAGTTCAGCAATAGAAACGGTACTGGTTTCTTCCATTTTGCGACGGAATTCAGGGTCTTCCATACGACGCTGGAAGTCTGGATCGTCTTTCAGCTCTTTACCCAGTTTGTTGGTCACCAGTGCAGCCAGGAACAAACCGACCATGGTCGCAGGAATGGTCGTTCCCAGAATCTGCCCCAGGGTAATGTCATACTTGGTGGAAAGAATGGTCAGCATGGCAACCGTTGCAGCGGCAATCGGGCTCGCAACAATACCCACTTGAGAAGCAATAACCGCCATAGACAGTGGACGTTCAGGACGAACACCTGTGCGACGTGCCACTTCAGCAATAACCGGCAGTACAGAATAGGCAACGTGCCCGGTACCGGCAAACATGGTGAAGAAATAGGTCACGGCAGGCCCAATAAAGGTAATACGCTTTGGATTCTTTCTGAGGATTCGCTCAGCCACCTGAACCAGATAGTCCATACCACCGGCAGCCTGCATACAGGCTGCGGCAGAAACTACCGCCAGAATCATCAACATAACGTCAATGGGTGGAGAGGTGGGTTGAATTCCAAAAAGAAATGAAAGAATGGCCAGACCAACACCACCCATCAAACCGAGGCCTATCCCACCGATACGTGCACCGATAAGAATGCACCCAATAACAACGGCCAACTGCAGCCAGATCATAATTACCCCCAAACAGCTTAAAACGCTGTTTAAAACCACAAGACAAAACCGCCCCGCCGCTATGAGGAATCCGTAATAGCAGTGAAGCAGGAAAAAAGTGGGGCAAGTGTACGGCAGTTATTTTGTATACAAATTGACCTGTAGCAATAATTTACACTGTATTTAGATAATCAAAAATTGACCGTTTCTGCATTAATCAAAGAACAACACTCCGAATGATTTTCTAACAACATGACACAATTATTATAATGCGGCTCGTTCCCACGCTCGGCGTGGGAATGCATACGGAGCTGGCCGTATGAGGGAAATCTCTCTTTGCCCGGGTTTCCGGGAGTTTTATGCGGGTTGTTTCATTTGTGGCGGGTCCGGTATGCATTCCCACGGGGGACCGTGGGAACGAGTTCGGAGGCTTTTGCGACAACCTCGCTCTGCGTGGGAATGCATACGGGATCAGCTGTACGCCGCAAGACTTTCTGGTAGTCCGTAGTCTGAATCGTCGCAATGCGTGAGAACGAAGCTCAGCCTCACTCTATCTGGGTGTGCCGGAGTTTTACTCTGATTATTTCGTTTGTGGTGGGTGCGGTATGCATTCCCACGCAGAGCATGGGAACGAGGGTTTCGGGGGGGCGTAACGAATCCTAAACCGGAGAGTCAATATCCACAAATTCATGGTCGATCCCGGTTTCATCATGCAGCCAGCGAGCCAGTGCCTGAACACCATAACGCTCAGTAGCATGATGACCGGCACTGATATAATGAATGCCATTTTCCCGGGCAAAATGCACCGTGGACTCTGAGATTTCACCACTGACAAAAGCATCAACACCCAGGCTCAGCGCCTTATCAATCATGCTTTGGGCCGCACCTGTACACCAGGCAATGGTTTTAACCGGATGATCACCGCCGGAAATCACCAGAGGCTCGCGCCCCAGCTTATTGGTAATATCCTGACGTAAATCACTCAGGGACATTTCCCGTCCTGTGGTCCCCCAGTTTCCTACCGGCAATTTGGCTCCGGGCTCCATTCCCCCTACCGTATCCCATCCCATCAACCGTGCCAGCTCTGCGTTATTGCCAAACACCGGGTGGGCATCCAGAGGTAAATGGTAAGCCACCAGACTGATATTATTAGCCAACAATGCTTCAATACGTCGGCGCTTGATGCCGGTAATCACCGCTTCTTCGCCACGCCAGAAATAACCGTGATGTACCAGAATCGCATCGGCCTGAAGCTCAATGGCACGATCTATCAATGCCTGACAGGCCGTCACGCCGGTTACTATTTTTTTTATGGCGACATCCGGAGCCACAGAAGCATCAACCTGCAGGCCATTGGGGCAGTAATCTTTAAACAGCCCTGGCTGTAACTCCTGATCCAGCAATGCCACCATTTCTTTTAATGTCAGGGCCATTGGTTCTCTCCATCCAAACATAGCTGTATATTAATCATCATATTTTATTGATGTCATTATAATCATATAACCGCAATCCCCATGGGCTACGAATGAAAAAACTGCTTAAGTCGGTTGGCTTACCCATTATCATTGGTCTTTTGGCTGCATTAACCATTCTGTTAATCAAGCCAGAGTTTGGTGGTATTTCTGAGAAATCCCGAAACCGTCTTATTGAACAATCAGCCAGACTATTCAATCTGACCGACCAGGCTTCCTACAGCGATGCCGTAAAAAAAGCAGCACCGGCGGTGGTCAGTATTTCCACAAACACCCAGTCACAGCGTGGTGACAGCAATCTTCCACTACCCCAGAGAACCAGCGCCCGCAATACGCCCGAAGGCTCTGGCGTTATCGTCGATCCTGAGGGTTATATCCTGACCAACCATCATGTTATTCAGGATGCAGCTCGACTGATGATCACCCTGCGTGATGGCCGGGAAGTCGAAGCCAGTGTGATTGGAACCGACCCGGAAAGTGATCTTGCCGTTCTGAAAGTTGACTTAAAAAACCTGCCTTACCTGGACCTGGTCGATTCCAGCAGCGCAGAAATTGGCGATGTTGTGCTGGCCATTGGTAACCCTTTCGGGCTTGGGCAAACCGTGACCATGGGCATTATCAGCGCCACCGGTCGAAATGATCTGCAATTGAATACTTACGAAGACTTTATTCAAACCGATGCGGCGATCAATATTGGTAACTCAGGCGGTGCACTGGTCAACGCTTACGGTGATCTCATAGGGATCAGTACGCTGCTGTTTTCCCGGGGCGGGGGTAGTGAAGGTGTTGGCTTTGTTATTCCCTCCAACATGGCCCGTTTTGTGATGGACTCGGTCATTAAATACGGACGAGTGATTCGGGGTTGGCTGGGTATTGAGTCTCAGCCGCTCAGCTCCTCACTGGCACAAGCCTATGACGTAAATACCAAAATTGGCATTCTTATTTCCGGCGTCTATGAAGGTGGCCCTGCAGACACAGCAGGCCTGAGACGGGGCGATATTCTCACCGGCATTAATGGCCAGAGCACCCGGGATGGTCGTAAGGTGATGAACATGGTGGCACGGATTCCGCCGGGACAGCGGATGACCATGCAGGTTCTGAGAGATGGCAAGGAAATCGAGTTAACTGCACAGGCCACAACACGACCCAAGATTGTGAATTAACGTCAACCTCAGCCCCCCTTGTTCCCCGGAATACCGTGGGAACAAGGGAAATGGCCATACCTGTAATATTTTCTGGAATAAAAAAAACGGATTTTTATTTTAAACAGTCAAATCGTTTAGCAGCAACATTCCCCAACAGGGACTGGACTTTTTCTTTGCATTTCTCAATGCATTCAGATTCTGACATTGCATCAACTCTTTCGGCACATTTAGGGCCAAAAATTTCAAACATCAGCTCTTTACACTTTGCTTTTTTCGTTGGAGCTTCAAGATCAAGATCAATCATAATAGACCTGCATTATTTTATGACAGCAAGTTCCAGATAATCGAATTTGTTAGAACCTACAACCCATCTTATCTAATACAGCAAATCGATCCCCAATAGATATTGTAACAAATGGGTTCATTGCCACGAGGTAAGCCGGCCAATAACTTCATGTACAAACAGGCTTTCTATTTTTAACAGCCGTCATTTCTAAACGCAGGTCAACATCTACACCACCAAACAGCAAAAAGTGGTTTCTTCGTCGGAAAAACAAACCGTTCATCAACACTTTATCGCGATGGGTGTGTTGTGGCCCATTGATTCAGGTCATTCGATAGTAATTTGACATTATTTTGACCTCGGACCTCGTTCCCACGCTCTGCGTGGGAACCTTATCCATCATTAAGCAACTTACCACCTGATAGATATGCATTCCCACGCAGAGCGTGGGAACGAGGCCAACGCAAGGTATGAACTCCCACAGGGGAACGAGAGGAAAACTTCCATTAAAACCTGCGGTCTGGGCGTCCCTGGAACACTATGCCAAAAATGGCCAGCTAACCGCTAGATTATGCAAGGTTCCCCGTTCAGGGGAGCCGACACACAAACCATCCACCACGACCAGGCTCTCCGACAGCATCTCGCCCCATCATCCCGTCCATCTCGTTCCCATGCTCTGCGTGGGAATGCAGAGCTATCCACAG
>NZ_JAVRMB020000002.1:0-5941 GCF_031844845.1 Endozoicomonas sp. | reverse complement strand
GGCAACGATTCTGATGATGGCGCCGGATGCTTTCAGGAGCCGGATTTTTCGAAGGGCGATATCCCCACCACCCACGACCAGACAGCGCTGGTTACGTATCTGTAGAAATAATGGTAGATAGTCCATGTTGTTCTCGTTATTTATATGGTTTTCTCTAGACCGGTAAGGGAAGTGGCATTGTAGAAAGTACCAGCCCTCCGTCATTCTCGCGAAGGCGGGAATCTACCACGCAGTGGACCCCCTCCTTCGAGGCTGTTGCAAAACCCACCAGGAACCTCGTTCCCACGTTCTGCGTGGGAATGCATAGCCAACCACAGGAATCGTGTCTGTGGTTGGGTCCTCGCGCTACCACGCAGAGCGTGGGAGCGAGGAGGGTTTGAACCTCGTTCCCACGCTCTGCGTGGGAATGCATAGCCAACCACAGGAATCGTGTCTGTGGTTGGGTCCTGGCGCTACCACGCAGAGCGTGGGAGCGAGGAGGGTTTGAACCTCGTTCCCACGCTCTGCGTGGGAATGCATAGCCAACCACAGGAATCGTGTCTGTGGTTGGGTCCTGGCGCTACCTCGCAGAGCGTGGGAGCGAGGAGGGTTTTGCGACAACCGCCTTCGCGAGGATGACGGTCGGGGAGGGGGTTGCCCTTTTGCGACACCCTCGAAGGCGGGGGCGGGGATCCACTGCTCGCGATAGACTCCCACTCTCACGATGGATTCCCTCCTTCGCGGGAAAACCGGCAGTGGTATAAATCAGCATTTAAAACCTTTTGCAACAACCTCCCAGGCGGGGATGCGATGGTATCTACTGAATGGTTTCTTCCCTAACTGCAGCACAGGCTTCACAGACAGCCTCTTACTGTGTCAGAATTGCAAAAATGCCCTTTTTCTTCAGAAAGGTTTCTCCAGGAAGGAGGAAGCAAGTTGCTATCCACAATCAATGGACACCGGGCTTTTCATTTGGAATCTACCTCCTCGTTAAGGAAGACGAAGTCATTGCTTTCGATACCGCACTTGCCCCAAAGATCCCACAGGTGTCGGCCAACCAACAAATGTCGGCCAACCAACGAATGTCGGCCAACCAACAAATGTCGGACAACCAACGAATGTCGGGCCATCGGGTGGATGGAAAGCTGGTTTTACCTCCTATGCCTGATAAGCATACTGACACTTTCCGACCCACTGGCTGCAGCACCACTCTATATCAGCGGTGACGACCCGCTACCGGTGACTCACCTGGCGTCCGTTGAACCTCCTCCTCATATTTTCAAGAGCTCACAGGTTCAGGACGACACCCCGTCAAACTGGTATCGCCTCGATATAGAGTTATCAGAATACTCTCCTCATGACTGGCTTATGGTTTTCCGACAGGCACCCCACAAAAAACTGGATATTTTTGTTCCTGTCAATGGCGGCTACCATCTCAAAAAAATGGGGGTTGATGGCTCCCGGTCCGGGATTGCACCCAATGCACTCAAGCTTGATATCAAACCAGGCGAAACAAAGACCTGGTATCTCCGCCATGCCTCAGTCCCACCAAACCAGCTCAATCCGACGCTCTGGCCCTCCCTCACCTACTTTGAAAAGCTCAGCGAACAACAAAACACCATCAGCTCAATTCAGACGCTCCTGATCGTTGCATTGATTTTCATCTTTACCCTGACCTTGAGAAACCGCACCCCTGCACTTTATTTGCTCATCAGTCACATGCTCGCAGCAAATGTCATGATTCTGATGTGGGAAGGTGAAATTTTCCGTGTAATTTCATGGCTCGGAGATCCCGGACACTGGCTGATCTTAATGACAACCCTGGTGCTGACAACAGGCATTACCAGTTACCGGACTCTGGCTCTACTGCCTATCTACTGCCCCAGAATTGATCGACTGATTCTCTCGTTAAACGCACTTGGGGTTGCATTGGTTCTCTATGCAATCAGCTCACCCAGCCCGCCCCCCTCTACCACAATGGAACTGGCCGCAAGCGCTCTTCTGGCCAGCTTTGCACTGGTTGTCATTGCCACCGCTTACTGCCTCTATAACGGTATCCGGCCAGCAAAAACGGCCTTTCCTTCTGCCCTGATCATGCTTCTCTTCCTTTCTTACTCCTGGTTCACTGAAGCATGGCCAAGGAGCTTGCCTACCTACCCGGAACTCCTGCTGCTCTCTTTGCATGCCGCACTTCTCCCCCTGTTTTACTGGCACAGTCACCAGCAGAATTTACAGCACGCCATGTCTATTAATGCCATTGCACCGGACAGTAGAAAGCGGCGAATATTTGAAACAGCACTCCGGCAGCACCTGCAAAATCCAGACTCCCCCCTGGCTGATACCGATATTACCCAGAGAGTACTGTCAACCTTTGAGGAAGTATTACCAGGCATGCCGGCCATGATACTCCACCACCAAAGAGATGAGTGGCATATGATTCTTGGGGACGCCGAAGACCACTCAAAAACCGCTGACAGTCTGAGAAAGCAGCTGCCCACTATCGAAGATGACCTGTTAAACGTCATCTCCTCAGGTACTGAAACTAAAATTAATTTCAAAGATCGATACGGAACGATCTACTGGGTCTTGCCACTGAATATTGAAGCGGAAGATAAAATCCTGATGGTTCTCTCTCCGTTAAGACATCACCGCAATGCCACCACCTGGCAAACCGCCTGCGATATCAGCAGTCATGCCTGCACATTGCTTCAGGCCAACCGCCAGTCTCTCTTCTGGCAACAGCAGGCCAGCCTTGATCCATTGACCGGCCTGCTGAACCGGAGAGCTTTCTACCTGGAGGCAGAGAAAATCATTCAGGCTTCCGTTAACAATGATTCCATTCAACCCTGCTGCGCCCTGTTTATGGATATTGATAATTTCAAACAGCTGAATGATCAGCAGGGCCACAGTGCCGGAGACCTTGTTCTTAAAAACACCGCACTGCTTTGCCGAATGGCACTCAGACACAAAGACCTGCTGGGTCGTTATGGCGGTGAAGAGTTTGTGGCATTATTACCCAATACAGAACCCTGGCAGGCATTCCGTGTTGCAGAACGCATAAGAAATGCCATTGCCAACGAAGCTGCCAATAACAGTAAACAGGCTAACCATAAGCCCATGACCGTAAGCATTGGTATTTCTGCCCTGTCCAGTGGAGCGAACACACTGGACAAAATACTGGAAGAAGCAGATTCAGCCATGTACCGGGCAAAACAAAAAGGCAAAAACCGCACCTCAATCAGCACACGTCTGATGGATGTTCGAATACCCCTGTCGTAGAGCCTTATCCAGATAACCTATCAATACTTATACTTCCCAAGCTATTTTAAACGCTTGCGCGGCACCACTTCCATTGATTGAAAATCCGCTAAAGTATTACAAAAGCTCCTGACACCACTCAATAAACCACATGTCAGGAATGCGTCATTCAACTCCTTTATCCCCGTTATACCTAACTGTAACTCCCTTATGGTTTCTTGTTTATTTTTTGTGGGATTTTTAGACGGTGCCAACCGATCACTCATACTACGTGAATCATAAGCTATTAGAGCCATACGCTGTCTCCTCTCCTCAGATTCATTTGATAATTCTGATGCTGACTGTGATCCTCCTGTCGTCATAGATTTTTCAAAAAAAACCTCGTTTAGAGCTTGTTCATCTCTTTGTTGAGTTATTTCCCGAGCTTTGCGAGCCATGACACTTGCGGCGCCCTCCCCCCCTTTTTTCATCACTTTTTGATCTTTCTTTGCTTTTTCCTTCCTATCTTTATCTTTTACTGCCAATTTCATTGCCTTAAGAAATGTTCTCTTTGTTAACATCAAGGCTTGCACAGACTCTTTTACAATTCTTCGTCGCATCATTTTCTTATCCTGGGAGGTTGATTTATTCCACAGTACTAAAGCCGCCTCTTCCCCTTCCCAGTGATGAACATGGTGTATTTTATTGATTTTCTGATCTATAGTGTCAGTGGTTTTATATTCATTCTGCTTTGAATAACATGACATCAGCAAAATAAGCTCCTTATCTTCAAGTCTTTTATTCCCACTTTCCATATACTCCCTGAGAGACTTTGTAATCTGTGTATTTTTGTCCAGCTCCCTTTCAAATTTCTTTTTTTCAGAGCTATATCGAGGCAGTTCAAGTTGAGGTCTAATCGCCTCTAAATCCTTTGAAAGCTCATGAAATTTATCCCGGGTCCAGCCCGAAAACACAATCTTTTTCTTTTCAATTCTTTTTCTGTGACTCTTAGTCTCATCAGATAGCAATTTACTAAGTTCTATTTTGCAATGAGTTTCCACGGAATCATAAAATCGTTTAGTAAGTTGATAATTATCCAGCTGGATCACACCAATTCTGCAAAAATCCATCATTAAAGATTTAATTTTTGATTTATCACTACCCCCCTGTGTCTTGGGCTCTCTTCCTAACACTTCATCCCTTTTATGCTGTGCGTACTCGCAGAGCCCACTGACAAGTCGATCGACTGTATTCTCATAAACAATTAATTTAATTGCTGCCCTTTCATGATTACTTAGATTTCTACTGTTGAAGCACTTAAGTATTTGCTCCTTGTCCCAAAGGCGTGCGAGCAAAGTAACAATAATTTTTGATCGATTAGCAGACGTTAAATCAGCGGGTATTAATGCCATCCGTTCCCGAAACCCCCTACTATCAATTCTATTATCTTTAGTTACTTCTTTCGAATAAACCTCTTTGAGAAAAAGCAGCTTGACAAATTCAAGCTCATGTTCTTTTTTATTCCCAATTGCAATCATAAAATCAACTACCGAATTAAGATAATTTTGGTAGTTACCGTCGAACCAATTCGACTGAAGATCTCTAACCCCCTCTGCAAGCGCAATTACTTGTCTATCCTTAGCCGTCATATCCCATTGGGACATGACGGCCTTTAAAGGAGCCGGCTGACTTGCAGAAGAAGAGCCTCCCTGGAGCTTCCGGGATTGATCCGGTCTGACAAGATGTGTTCGTTCGACTTGCGGTCCTGATTCTGATGATGACCTGATTGTGCCGGTTTTGGCTGATGAGCCTGAAGCATGTCCCTTTTCTGGCTTTCTATGTTTAGGATCGCTTACTTCTGCTTTTCTAGCTTCTATTGTTTTTTCAGGCTTATCTGATCTAGCATCATTTGTTTTCAAGCCCTTAGTTGGTGTAGCTGAAGTTTTATGCTGATACTTTTGGCTGTACTTTTGGCTGCCTGCACTGTCAGAACTCTTGTTTTTTCTGCCTGTACTGGAAGAGCCGTCATTAAACAATGGATTCCGGACACCCTGACCACCTCTGCTACCATCTACTGCTGCCATAAGTAAAACACCTTTGTAGTTTATATTTAGGGATAGTGTGAAAAATTTATTAGCGCAGAAACTCTGCCAGCATTTCTTTAACGGAATATTTTCAATAGATAACAGTTTTCTGATTTATCAATTCTAATACAAGATAGCTGTTATTTTTAAAAAAACCTAAAAATCAACAAAACGTTCATCTAATTTGGCTTTAGTAAAAATAACAGCCCTGCACACTGAGAAAAAAAGAGTTTTCAATTCTGCCAGGACTACAGCTCTACTCAGAAAATCTTCTGAATCTTTTTGCCAGGGGTGCCAGTTCCTTTATTAGCCATACCTGTTCAAAAACAGCCAGATATGGCGATAACTAATCTCACTGCCCGTAAGTTAACAATAGAAATGAACAACAGTACATTTACATATGGTCAGCCTCCAGCATAACGATTTATAATTAAAAAATTTATCACCATTCCCGCACCAGGTTTACTCGAAAATGTCGAAAGGAACCGACCTTCAGAACATCGCTCCCGATAAAAAGGAGCAACAGAAAAAGAAGCTGGAAAACGTTGATCTCAAACTGGAAGGGCGCGATCAGCGCTGGCTTGAGAAAGTTGCCAGAGCCCCGCATCAGGAGCCCTGGAGTGTCACCATTCTCCAATACG
>NZ_JAVRMB020000001.1:0-4000 GCF_031844845.1 Endozoicomonas sp. | reverse complement strand
GCCTGATCAATCCCGTGTGCTCTGTGAAGTAAGGGAGCACATTGCCTATGTCACCATGAACCGCCCTGAGAAACATAATGGCCTTGATCTGGCCATGTTCCATGAAATGATTGCTACCGCAAAAAAGATTCGCAGGGATCGTTCTATTCGCTGCGTGATTTTGTCTGGAAAGGGGGCGTCTTTTTGTGCGGGACTGGATTTTCAGGCTGTCAATAAAAACCCCGGAATGGTGGCCAGAGTTTTTTTCAAGTGGCCATGGACTAAAAAGAATATTGCCCAGGACATTGCTCACTGTTGGCGCGATTTGCCCATACCGGTGATTTCCGTGATCCATGGCAACTGTTTTGGCGGTGGCATGCAGATTATTCTGGCCACGGATTATCGTATTGCCCGGCCTGATGCTAACTTGTCCATTATGGAAATGAAGTGGGGGCTGATTCCGGATATGAGTGGTATGGCAACACTGTCCCGCCTGACCCGGGTCGATATTGCCCAGGAGTTAACCATGACCGGGCGGAAGTTCAGCGCACAGGATGGGCATGAATATGGCTTGATCAGTCGGCTGGCCGATGACCCGATGACCGCCGCAGAGCAGTTGGCCCATACCATTTGCGGACAGTCACCGGATGCAGTGGCCGCCGCCAAATACCTGTTCAAAAAGACCTGGAAGGCGGATACCTGGAAAGCACTGCGCTGGGAGCGCTGGGTGCAGGCCCGTTTGCTGGGCCGAAAGAATCAGCGAATTGCCATGAAGAATGGTTTAAGCAGGCAGGGTGAACCATTGGCGTTTGTTGACCGGCAATCTTTTTAATCTGTTTTTTTGGTAGCACTCTTCAAAATAGTCATTTTTAAACACCTGTTGGCGTATATGTTCGTTTTTTACGGCATTCATTTGATGATTGATTTGCCTGTACATTGCAGATTCCAGGGGCTACCGAACTCTAACCGTTGATGCCTGAGCCCTGCTTTCAGGCCTCTTTTGGGCTTCGGGATTTTACTGGTAAAAAAATTGAATTAACGCTGAACTTTTTGTCAGCAATTTAATCAGATGTATCATGAATTTTAATTGTAAATCAGGCGTCGACTTAATTTCTTCGGACTGTTTTTTTTCAGGATGCTCTCCTGAACCAACAGTGACTCCAGACAACTATATTCGTTCAGGTAACAATATTCCCGAAGGAGAGGGGCAGCCTCCCACTGATGTGTTGAACCGAAACATAGCGCCCATCTTGTTCTCAGACGAGAGTGTGTTGCCATTCTCACCACTGCTTCCACATGGCCCTACCCTTGAAGCCGGGACTCTGTCTCCCTCTGACGTAACTATCTCCGGAGACAGTTCGGTGGGAGCCTGTGGCATTCCCGACACACGTCAAGATGGTTTATCTCAACCATCGGGAAAGGAGCGGAATGGGTTAACTACGGATGGGGGCTATCAGTCGAACTCAATGCTGATCGAAAAGCGAACAAAGTCAATAGATATGTTAAATGAGAAGAATCAGGTTAACGACACTCCTGAACTGAGAAGTAAGCTGGCCCTTGCCAATGAGGAAAGAGAACAGGCAGAGCGGCCGGTTATCAATCTGAGCGCTGAACTGGCAATAGTACAGCCTGAATGTAGTCGCTGGACCAGGGGTGTAAAGGACTTAAGCGGTGAGTGCAAACGTTATCAACAAAATAATGTGAAGTTTAACCGGTGGTTGGGTCGTTTGAACGAGGAGCGTTGGGGAGAGTT
This sequence comes from Endozoicomonas sp., assembly GCF_031844845.1. GTDB lineage: Bacteria > Pseudomonadota > Gammaproteobacteria > Pseudomonadales > Endozoicomonadaceae > Endozoicomonas. The sequence continues at coordinate 2,268 of NZ_JAVRMB020000001.1, read as the reverse complement.
CATCGACAGCAAAACTACGGATCGATGTTATGAAAACTATAATGTGTATTTTAAAAGTCAGCTGGAGTATATGAAAGAGGAGCTAGGGAAGCATGAAGAGGAGAGCAAGCTTCTGAAATCTGGGCTGGCAAGAGTGCAGTCTGAAGGTGTGCGCTTGGAGAGGAAGGTAACGCGCTTAAGAGATGAGTGCCAACGTCATCAACTCAATAATGAGGAGCTTAAAGGTCAGCTGGAGCGTTTGAAAGAAGAGCAGCGGCAATATAAGAAGCGTGAAAATGAGCGCGAACGTCAGGGTCGCGTAAATAACAGGCTTGAAAAATACTGCAACAATCAGGTAAGTATAAATGATGAGCTTGAAAAGAAGTACCAGCGTATGGAACAGGGAAATCAGAAGCTTAGGGCGAATAATGTGAATTCAGCTAATAGTGTAAAGGCAGATTCTGAATGTCATGATTCTCTAATGGCGAACGAAAAATATCAGTGCCCTATTTGCGCTTCCCGGGAGTTGATGGATCCTGTTAACGAATCCACAAATAATCAGGAACTCGCGGGGTTTATATTTCAGGACGTGAGTAATTTTATTGGGCATCTTAAAAAACATCACGATAATAATGAGCGTAAATCCCTGGCTGAAAGCCTCGTTGTATGGCGGAGAGACGATAACAGAAAAAACACTTTGAAAAACAGGACTTATTCAGCATTAGATAAGCGACTATGCACTCTTCGAGATAATGAAAATGGGGTTTGTGGTTATATATCTAAAGGCCCCGGTAATTTATCTAGCCATAAATGTTCTTATCGGCATCGTCCCGCACCTTAATGTTCCGTAGAAATCTTGCACCGTTTTATGCAAACAAAAACAGCATTTCCAGAATGGTCACCCAGCGGGATGATTTTCTCGTAATCGTGCTCAAAGGTATAAACCTCAAAACAGGGTGATAACAATTCCTGAAGTTCTCCGAAGCTGATTGCAATCATAGGATGTTCATCGTGCCATAACTGTTTTTCCAGGGGCGTGTTCTTTTCAATACTGAGCCTGAGTGACTGCTTGTCTCCGCTGCCACAGTAATTCCAACCGGAGCTGAAGACAAAATGGCTGTCATCATAATCAACGGTATGGCTCGCTACGGAGCTGTTGCTTATCTTACTCTTCTCAACGGTATTAAAGCAGAATAAGCCACCCTTGTTCAGCGCCGCGTGTACGCTCGCTATGCAGGACTTTAGTCTTTCAATACCATTGCTGTAGTGAATGGAATAGAGGAAACAGGTAATAAGATCCACAGGCTGTTCAAGATCAAACTCACACATATCCTGTAACACAAAATCGGCTTCAGGGCAGCGCAGCCCGGCTATATCCAGCATGGGCTGATTGATGTCCAGTCCACTGCTCTGATAACCCTTATCGATAAAATGACGTACATGAGGTCCTGTGCCACAGGCAAGGTCCAGATGTTTTGTTCCTTTATTGCCGAATAGCTGATGCTGCCGATGTACGTAATCACTCTGGGCCTGGTAGTTAATGTCTGCACACATTAAGTCGTAATAGCAGGAGAGATCCGTATATAAGGCATTGGAGGAAGCGGTAATCAATTGCTTTTACCCGGAAAAAATTGGTGGCGCATACTACAACAAATTACTTTAGTTGCGAATAAGTTCATTTGGCGTTATCGCTGGATAAATCCCTGTGAAATGAACAACAGGTTTGTGAGATTTATCAGGCTGGCATCTGCCGGTAGGTTGGGTCGAACGGAGTGAGCCCCAACAATTTCACCGATGATTGCAGGATGATTGCAGATAGCTTGTTGGGGCTCGCATTCGCTCGACCCAACCTACTTCGGCCGTCAACCTCATTGAAATGATGTACTACCTGTCGTGCAATGGCTTCATAAGACCAATACAAGAAAGGCTGCAATGGTTGCAGCCTTTCTTGTCGATCATTAAAAATCAGAGTTTACAGAGCCTTGATGGCTTCAAGCTGCTCTTCCAGCTTGGCTTTTGCTGTTTGGGCATCAGACAGCTTGGCTTTCTCTTTTTCAACCACGTCCGCAGGCGCTTTGCTGATAAACTTCTCGTTATTCAGCTTACCCTCAAAGATGGATACTTCTTTGGTAAATCGGGCAATTTCCCTGTTGAGTCGGGCGATTTCCTTGTCCTTGTCGATGAGTCCGGCCATGGGTACCAGTACTTCCATTGAACCCACCAGTTGAGTGGTGGCCATGGGTGCTTCTTCACCTGCGGCCAGAACCTGAATAGTGTCCAGTTTTGCCA